>CAZCVP010000052.1:0-39955 GCA_964501915.1 uncultured Enterobacterales bacterium | reverse complement strand
CCCGACACCGACACCGACGCCGACACCGACCCCGACACCGACACCGACACCGACAGCGACAGCGACAGCGACACCGACAGCGACACCGACACCGACACCGACAGCGAGGTCTGGGTCCAGGTCGCCTGCTCCGACACCACGAGCTGCGGCCGCACCAGCGAAGGCCGGCTGAGGTGCTGGGGCAAGGACCAGGACGGCTCGGCCACCCCGCCCACCGAGGGCCTGTTCACCGAGGTCTCGGCCGGCGACGACTACTTCTGCGCCATCGAGACCGGCGGGGACCTGACCTGCTGGGGCGAGAACGCGTCCGACGCCCACCTGCCGGACTCCGGCAGCTACACCGAGGTCGCGACGGGCTGGTCCCACGGCTGCGGCCTGGAGAAGTCCACGGCGGACGCCCTCTGTTGGGGCGCCGACAACAAGGGCCTGGGCAGCGACAAGGCCGGCCCGTTCACGGCGATCGCGGCCGGCGAGGAGCACGTCTGCGCGATCCGGGGCGGCGACGGGGGCCTGACCTGCTGGGGCGGGGACTACTACAACCAGAGCAGCCCCCCCGACGACACCTTCCTGCAGGTCGACGGGGGCGTGGACCTGACCTGCGGCGTGCGGGACGACCAGAGCCTCGTGTGCTGGGGCTACACCGGGATCGGCGTGGTCGGCGAGGAGCCCCTCGGCACCTTCGAGGAGGTCATCGTCCAGGAGTGGGAGGCCTGCTACCGGGACACCGACGGCCAGCTCGGCTGCTGGGGTGCCGGGGCCCCCGAGGCCAAGGAGCTCCCCACCGGCTCCTACACCGACCTGGACATCTCTCCCCACCACGGCTGCGCCGTCCGCACCGACGGCACGATGCACTGCTGGGGCAGCGACAGCTACGACCAGGCGACCCCACCCAGGCGCCCCAACGATCCCTGATCGCACCGATCAGCCCCCGGCAGCGGTCACGGCGGTGAAGATCCCATAGGAGACCAGGCCCGCGCAGGTCGGCGTGGCGACCCAGCCCACCACGACCTCGCCCAGCTTGCGGCGGGAGACGGTCTTCACGCCCCGGTAGAGCCCGATGCCCATCAGGGCCCCGACGACCGCCTGGGAGGTCGACACCGGCACACCGAGCATCGAGAAGAGGTGCAGCCCGAAGCCGGCCGAGACCTGGACCGCGAAGGAGGACGGCAGGTCCAGGGGCACGATGCTGTGGCCGACGGTCTCCACCACGCCCCGGGCGAAGAAGAAGGCCCCGGCGGCGATGGACAGCGCCCCCAGCAGCGTCAGGGTGTAGGGGTCGAGGACCTCCGTCTCCAGCGACAGGATCGGGCCGATGGCGTTGCCCAGGTTGTTGGCTCCAAGCGAGTAGGAGGCGTAGGCCGCAGAGAACAGGACCAGGCCGCTCAGGACGGTCCTGGCCTGGACATGGTCCTGGATGCGAGCGAGCACGGCCAGGGTGACCCGGTAGAGCACGTAGGTCGTGATCATGGCGATCACGGGGCACAGCACCCAGGAGCCGACGATGTGCAGGGTCTTGCCCCAGGCCATGTTCTGGTCCGCCGCGACCCCGACCCCGGCCACCGCGCCGACGATCGACTGGGACGTGGACACAGGAATGCGCCGGAAGGTCGCGATGGACACGAAGAGGCCGCCGCAGATCAGCGCCGAGAGCACGGCCGTGGTGGACAGGGGATCGGTGACGATGCCCTTGCCGATGGTCTTGGCGACCGCGCTGCCCTGGAGCAGGGCTCCCAGGACGGCGAAGACCGCCACCAGCAGGATGCCGTGGCGGTAGCGGACGAGGCCGGCGCCGAAGCAGGGACCGATGCAATTGGCGGCGTCGTTGGCGCCGATGTTCGCGCCCACGTAGAGCCCCGCCGCCACGATGGCGATCGTCAGCCCCAGGCTCATGGACGACGTCCCTTCAAGCGAGCTGTCGCTTGATCGAGATCAGCGAGATCCGGTCCCCGACGTTCTCGATCCTGTCGGAGACGGCGGAGAGGTGCTCGATGGTCAGCTTCAGCTCGAGCTTGGTCCCTCGATCGGCGTCCAGCTCCCGGTAGACGGCCCGGCTGAGCTGGAACTCGATCCCGTCGATGCGGGACTCGATCACCCCGATCTGCTCCACCCGGGACTGGACGTCGAAGCGGTTCTCCAACAGGTCCTGGATCATGCCCGGCAGCAGGGCGAAGGCCTCACCGGTCAGGGCCAGCATCTCCTGGATGCCCGGAACGAGGACCTCCGCCACCGGTGGGCGCACCAGGGTCAGCCAGTCCGAGCCCTCCTCGGCCTTGTTGGCCACCCGGTCGAGGCGCTCCAACAGATCGATGTAGCCCTCGCGGTAGGCGGGCAGGAAGGCCCCCTTGTACATGAGCCGCTCCACGTTGAAGCGAAGCAGGTCGGCCTCGCTCTCCAGCTCGTCGATGCGGCGGGACTCCTCCTTGAACTGCTTGTCCGCGGCCATGTAGTCGGTGACCATGCGCTGCCACTCGGCCACGGTCTGGCCGACGACCTCGCAGTGCCGGCCGATCAGCTCCTTGACCTGCTGGCGCTTCTTGTTGATGAACATGATGTCCGTGCTCCGCCTGCGGGGGATCGGGTTCGCCGTGGGGCTCGAAGACTACCGCGACTCGTCTCCGCCCCGACCCATCGGGTTCGGGGTGTACTCAAGCCGCGAACGGATTCTCGCAAAACGACCGTCAGAGGGGCCCGACCCCCGGTCCTCCCAGGTCACCCTCGGGGCCCACTCGACCGCGGACCCGGAGGACCCCATGGAACGTCACCCGTCTCGACCCCTCGGCCTCACCCTGCTGGGTCTGCTCGCCACCGGCTGCACCGGCGCGGGGGTCACGGACGACTCGGGCTCCGCAACCGGCTCCACCTTCGACGTCGACCTGGAGGTGACGGAGCAGGTCCACAACCCCCTGGCCTGGAGCGTCACCTGGTCGACTGACTCGGCGACCACCGGCACGCTGTCGGTCGACTGCGGCGAGGACTACGACGAGGACTTCACCGACAGCGTCTCCTCCACCGACCACGAGGTCTTCGTGATGGGCCTGGCGACCGGCCTGGCGTGCGAAGTCGCAGTCGAGGCCCGCGACGGGTCCGGCGGCACCGGCACGGCCCAGGAGACCGTGACGGTCTCGGCGCTGCCCGACAGCCTGCCGGACCTCAGCGTCCGTGTCCGCGAGCCCGCCCGCCTGAGCCCCGGCTGGACCCTGATCAACCTCACCAACGAGGGCCAGGGCGATCCCCTGGTCGTGGCGCTGATCGACGACCAGGGACGCTACCGCTGGTTCCACGACCAGCTCACGGAGAGCAGCGGCCTGGACACGGTCGTGCGCGAGGTCGAGGACGGCGTGCTCGTGGGCGGCATCATGGGCGACTACCACCCCTCGATCCTGAGCTGGGAGGGCGAGGTCTCCTGGGAGGCCAAGGTCTACATGCACCACGAGATCGTGCCCACCGAGGGGGGCAAGCTGCTGTTCCTGGGCATGGACGGCGACCACCAGTGTCCGGGCGGCGGCACCAGCAACTCCGTCCGTGAGCTGGATCCCGAGAGCCTGGAGGTCGGCTGGACGTGGTGGATCTGCGACCACTACCAGCCCGAGGAGATGATGGAGGACTGGGACCACCTCAACGCCATCGAGCCCGTGCCCGGCGAAGAGGCCTTCATCGTGAGCTCCCGGCACCAGGACGCCTTGTTCAAGGTGAGCCGGACCAGCGGCGAGGTGCTCTGGAAGCTCGGTCGCGACGGGGACTTCGACCTGGCAGACCGCTTCCTCCACCAGCACGCCCCCGAGCTGCAGGCCACCGGCAACATCCTGCTCTTCGACAACGGCAACGACGAGCGGCCCTGGAGCCGGCTGCTGGAGCTGGCCATCGATCCGGTGGAGCGTCGAGCCCAGGTCGCCTGGTCCTACCGCCCCGACCCGGACATCTTCGGCTGGTCCTGGGGCGACGCGGACCGCCTGCCCAACGGCAACACCCTCGGCGTCTTCGGGCACGTGGACGACGACGCGCGCATCCACGAGGTGGACACCAGCGGCGAGCTGCTCTGGGACCTGGTGATCCCCCAGAGCTGGGGCACCTACCGGGCCGAGCGGGTGGCCTCGCCGCCGGTGGGCTGGGTCGTCCAGGGGTAGATGACCGATACTGACGGAGCGCCCACCAGGATCCGTCATGAGCCGTCTCTCCAGTCGCCTGGCCCGGAGCCTCGGAGCTCCGGAACACGGCATGCCCCGCTCGGAGTGGGCCGCCCAGGCGTTGTTGGCGGCCTACGTGGTCCGGCGGGCGGTGCGCAGCCCAGGGTCGCTGACGGACTCGGTGCGGGGGGCGCTGTCCTCCGCCGTGCTGCTGCACCTGGCCTGCCGGAACTTCGGCGCCAACTCGATGATCCGTGGCCGGCATGGCTTCTTTCCCCACATCTTCCTGCCGGCCTTCGAGGGTCCCCACTTCGAGGAGGCCGTCCGCCGCATCGTCCTGCCCCACCGGGGCCCCAACATCGCCTACTTCTCGCTGACCGGGGCCTGCCCCTGTCACTGCGAGTACTGCTTCGCCGAAGCCGGCGGATCCGACCCGACCGACCTGGGGGACGAGCCGATCCTGGAGGTCGCCCGCCAGCTCGCTCGGGCGCGGGTGCCCCTGGTGAACATCAGCGGCGGAGAGCCCCTGACCCGCTTCGAGAGGCTGGTCGAAGCCGTCCGCATCCTGGGCACCGGCTGCGAAGTGCGCTTGTTCACCACCGGGATCGGGCTCACGCCGGCACGCCTCGACGCGCTCACCGAGGCCGGACTGCGGGGACTCTTCGTCAGCCTGGACTCCACCGACGCGGCCGCCTTCGACCGGGACCGGGGCCGCCCCGGCGCCTTCGACGCCGCCCTGAAGGCTCTGCAGCTCTCCGCCGAGGCCGGCGTGCTGACCTTCGTGAACTGCGTCGTGAACCAGCACCGCATGACGAGCCGGGCCGAGGTGGAGGCGCTCTTGCGCTTCATGGAGTCCATCGATCCCCGCATCGTGGTCAACTTCCTGCCCCAGCTCTCGACGGGACGGGGGGCGGACACCGACTCCTGGCTCCGTCCCGAGGACTGCGAGGCCGCCGCGGACCGCCTGGTCTCGACCGCCCGGGAGCTGGGGCGGCCGATCTCGATGCTCTTCGGCCGCATCGACCACTTCGTCGGCTGCCCCGGAGCGGGCGGCAAGCTGATGAACGTGGACATCCACGGCAACGTGACCGTCTGCATCAGCCGGGCGACGATGGGCAACGTGCTCGAGGAGCCCTTCGAGGACATCTACGGCCGCTACCGCGAGGCCTGCGCCCGGCTCAAGGTGGGCTTCTTCTGCTGCGAAGTGAGCGAGGCCGGCGACGGCGACTTCCTGGACGCCCAGGCCAGCCACGCCGCCCTGGATCGCTTCTTCGAGTCTCGCGAAGACGCCGAGTGGCAGCGGGTCCTGGATCGCTGGGGCTGGCTGCTCGGGCGCCTGGTGGAGGGGGGAGGGAGCCCCACCGGGTGACAGGCGGTAGAATCCGGCCTCTCCCGGCGGCCCTCCTGCGCGATGTCTACTGAGCTCCCTGGTGTTGCGGCGGGGTTCGCGCCGGCCAACCTCCTGGCGCGCCTGCTGAGCGGCCCCGACCAGGTCGCCGACCCCGTCCACGCCCTGTGCCACGCCGCCTTCCTCTGGATCGGGCTCCCCGGCCTGTCGACCCGGTTCGAGCCCGAGACCCTCGCGCCGGGCACTCCGATGGACGAGCTCAGCGCGCTCCTGGAGCACCGCCTGGGGCGAGCACTCCGGCGGGTCGTGCGCCACGGGGGCGAGGTGCTCAAGTACCGGGGTGACGCGCTCCTGGCCCTCTGGCTCGCCGAGCCCGATGAGCTCGCTCGGGCCGCGCGACGCGCGGCGGCCTGCGCCCTGGACCTGGCCTCCCCGGCCCCAGACACCGAGGGGGGGCCCGTCGAGGTCCGGATCGGTGTGGGAGCCGGCCCCCTCTGGATGGCCCGGGTGGGCGGCGTCGAAGGGCGCTGGGAGATCGTGGCCCTCGGTGAGGCCCTGGAACAGGTCGCGAGCGGTCACCGCTGGATCCCCTCGGGGGGTGTGGCCCTCTCGGGGGAGGCGAAGGCCCTGCTGGCAGACGGGGTGGACGGTGTCACCCTCGCCGGGGACCGCTTCCTGGTCCAGGACCTCCAGCGAGACGAGACCGATCCCGAGGAGGAGACCGACCCCGGCCCCCTCGGACCCGGCTGGAGCCAGGTCCTCGCCTCCCACGTCCACCGCCCGGTGGTGGCCCGGCTCTCACGGAGACACGACCTCTGGGAGGCCGAGGTCCGGCGGGTCGCCGTGGTCCACGTCCGCATCGAGGGCCTCGACCTGGCGGCCCCCGGGGTCGGAGCCGAGCTGCAGGCCCCCGCCGAGGCCCTCCAGCGGGAGCTCTACCGCCGCGGTGGCGTGCTCGACCGGGTGATCAGCGCCCCCGGTCACGTGGCCCTGGTGGCGCTCTTCGGGATCCCACCGGCCAGTCCCGAGCTGCGCCCTGCCCGCGCGGTGCACTTCGCCCTCGGCGCCCGGGAGCGCCTGGGAGCGCTGGGCCTGGAGGTCTCCGCCGCGGTCACGACCGGCCGGGTGCTGCTCGCCCCGGTGGGGGGCCCCCACCGCAGGATCCTGGTCTCCCTCGGGGCGCCGATGCTGCGCGCACGACGGCTCGCCAGCCTCGCCAGGGGAGAGGTCCTGGTCGACCAGGACACCTGGCGCGGGGCCTGGTCCGGCCTCGTCTACGAGGACCTGCCCGAGCAGCACTTCCCCGACATCTCCCACCCCGTCGCGACCTGGAGGGTCGTCGACGTCGACACACCGGTCAGCGGGGAGTGGCCGTCGCCGCGGGGCATGGACCTCGTCGGGCGCAAGGACGAGGTCGCCCTCATCGGACATCTGCTGGAGGACCTCGGGCGGGAGCGCCGGAGCGTGGTGCTGCTGGAGGGAGAGCCGGGCATCGGCAAGAGCCGGGCGGCGACCCTGCTGCTGCACCGGGCCCGGCTCGTGGGGCACCCGACCTACGCCGGTGGGCCGGACCCGGTGGGAGGCGCCGCGACCTGGTCCGCCTGGCGACCGATCGCGCTGGACCTGCTCGGCATCCACCCCTCCGACCTCCCCGACGTGCGTCGCCGACGGGTCCGCGAGGTGCTGGCGCTGGAGCAGGACCGGACCGAGCTGGGCTCGCTGCTCAACCCCCTGACCGATGCCGACTTCGAGGACTCTCCAGCCACCTCCCACCTGCTCGGCCAGGCGCGGGCCGACGCGACCGACGACCTGATCGTGCAGCTCCTCCAGGAGCGGGCCGAGCAGGACCCCCTCGTGATCGTCGTGGAGGACGGTCACTGGATGGACTCCGCGTCCTGGCGGCTGGCCCTGCGGGTCGCCAAGGAGGTCCACCCCGTCCTGCTGATGGTCACCTGCCGCCTGGACCGCGAGCACGACACGCCGGACTACTACCGCCTGCTCCAGGTCCCCCGCCTCACCCGCATCCGGCTCCGGGGCCTGTCCCCGCGGGACACCGGCCACCTGGTCGGGCGCTGCCTGGGCGTGCGGGACGTGCCCTCGCACGTGGCCGACTACGCCTGGCGCACGACCCAGGGCAACCCCTACTACACCCAGGAGCTCGCCTTCGCCCTCTGGGAGCGGGGGCTGCTGACCGTCGCCGGCGGGGAGCTCACCGCCTACCCCGAGGCCGAGCAGCTCGACGAGCTGGCCCTGCCGGCGACGGTGGAGGACATCGTGCTGGCCCGGGTGGACCGGCTCAGCGAGCAGGAGCTGGAGCTGCTGGGGGCGGCGAGCGTGATCGGGCCGGTCTTCGCCCGGGCGACCCTGCGCGACCTCGCTGCTGACCTGGACGACCCGACCTTCGAGCAGACCCTCGCCTCCCTGGAGCGCTCCGGCCTCGCCCACCCCCAGGAGGGTGGCGAGGGGCCGGCCTACGCCTTCACCCACCGGATCACCCGTGACGTCGTCTACCAGCGCATCCCGCGGGAGCAGCGCAGGCTGCACCACCGCGCCGTCGCCCTGCTCCTGGAGCAGCAGGAGCACGACACGCAGGTCTCCTCCGTGCCGGCGCTGGCCCACCACTGGGAGCAGGCGGGGGACCGGGCGCGGCTGCTGGAGTACACCGAGCTGGCGGGCCACCAGGCGCTGCGACGGGGCGCACGCCTGGAGGCTGCCCGGAGCTTCCGCACCGCGCTGGAGCTGGCGTCGGAGCTGCCCGACGGGGGGACGGCGGAGGTGCGGGCGCGGAGGCACCGGCTCCTGGCCGACGCGCTCTACACCCTGGGCCGGCTCGAGCCGAGCGCGGAGCACGCGTCGAGGGCGCTGGCGGAGCTGGGCACCTCGGTGCCCGCCAGCCTGGCGGGCTGGCGCCTGCGCTACGGGGTCGAAGCGCTGCGGCAGGTGCTGCACCTCGTCCTGCCACCGCTGCTGGTCCGCGCCCGCCGCGCTCGTCGCTCCCTCCTCGCCGAGGCCTCCCGAGCGGCCGAGCGGCTCTCGGAGACCACCTACTTCCACGCCAACTCCATCCGCCTGGTGACCACCGCGCTGATGGCCGCCAACCTCGCGGAGCGGGCGGGAGAACAGGGGGCGGCGCCGCGGTCCTACGCCATGCTGGGCATGGTCGCCGGCTTCGCCCGCCTGGGTTGGCTCTCCCGGTCCTACTTCCGCCGCTCCCAGGAGCTGGCGGAGCGCACCGGCGACCGCCCGGCCATGGCCCTGCGCTACTACGCCGAGGCCGCCTGGCACCTGAGCGCCGCCCACTGGAGTCGCACCGACGCCTCCCTGAAGCTGGCCCTGGAGATCGCCCGCTCGGCCAACGACCGGCAGGAGGTGGAGGTCATCCGGACCCTGCTGACCAGCGCACGCCTCGCCATGGGGCGCTTCGAGGAGGCGCGGCTGGAGGCCATGGAGCTGTTGGAGAGCGCGACCGAGCGGCCCAACGCCCGGCACCAGGTCTGGTCCCGGAACCTGCTGGGCCACACCCTGGTCTGCACCGGTCGGTTCGAGGAGGCCGTCGAGCACCTGGAGGCCGCCCGGGAGCTGTGCGCCCAGGCCGATCTCCCCTCGGAGATCAACTGCCACGGCCTGCTCGCCCAGGCCCGCATGCGCAGGGGAGAGGTCCGGGAGGCCCTGCGCATGGCCGAGGCGGCTTCGGTCCGCATCCACCGCGGCCCGCCGATCGTGTTCACGGTCCACCCCGGCATGTCCGGCGTGGCCGAGGTCTACCTGTCGGCCTGGAGCAAGGCGCTGCGGAGCAAGGAGCCGGCCGCCGCGGTGCAGCACGAAGCCGCTGCGCTGGGGGCCTGCGCCGACCTGGCGATCCACGCCCGCGTCTTCCCGGTCAGCCGGGCCCGGGCGCTGGTCTTCCAGGGACGCGCGGCCTGGCTCCAGGAGCGCCCGGACAAGGCACGCCGGCTCACGAAGAGGGGGCTGGAGAGCGCCGAGCGGCTCGGCGTGCCCTTCGCCGAGGGCCTGGCACATGCGGCCCTGGCTCGCATGAGCGAGGACGCCTCCGACGTGGAGCAGCACCGGATCGCGGCCCGCTCGATCTTCGAGCGGCTGGGGTGTGGGTGGCACCTCGGCGAGCTCGGTTAGGCTCCGACACGACCCCGACAGGACCTCCCTTGCCGCCACTGCTGCTCCTGTTCGTCTCCTGTACATCGAGCGACACCGGCGGCGACTCGGGGCCCGGAGACTCCGACACCGAGCACAGCGACGAGCTCCTCGTGGACCGGGACGTGCTCTACCAGGAGGCCGTGTCCTGGGACGACGCCCTCGCGCGGCTCGACGTCTACTACCGGGACGACGGCGTCGAGCGACGGCCGCTGGTCTTCGTGCACGGCGGGAGCTGGGTCGGTGGGGACAAGAGCAACCTCGACGAGACCGAGCAATTCGTGCCCTGGTTCCTGGAGCAGGGCTACGCGGTCATCGCCCCCAACTTCCGGCTGGCCAGCGCCCAGGAGCCCCAGGAGGTGACCTGGCGCGACCAGGTCGCGGACCTCTCGGCGGCGCTGGGCTGGGTCGACGCGAACCGGACCCCCTACGGCCTCGACACCAGCGACCCGGTCCTGGTCGGCTTCTCCTCCGGGGCCCACCTGGTGGCTGTGTTGGGGACCGACGAGCGCCACCTGGCCGGTGCGGGACTCGGGCTGGACCACCTCGCCGGCGTGGTCTCCCTCGACGTGCACGCCTACGACGTCCCCCTGGCCCTGAGCCTGATGGTCGGCTCGGAGATCGAGGACAACATCCCGCTCATCGAGTTCCTCTTCGGCACCGACCTGGGAGAGCAGCAGGAGGCCTCCCCGGTGAGCTACCTCGATGCCGCAGCCCTGCCCCCGACGCTGGTGGTCTCAGCGGATCCGTCCGACGAGACGACGTCCAAGGGCTACATCGCCAGGACCTGCAGCGCGGCCTACGTCGACGCGCGGCTCGACGCGGGCCACGCCGCCACCCACCTGCACTACGACGACAAGACCCACTCCGGCCTGGTGCTGGGGCTCGGCTACGAGGGGGAGCCGCTCACTGCGGCCCTGGAGGACTTCCTGGGGGGGCTGTGATCCGGGGGTCGGGCTCGTCGGACCGGTCCCGGTGCGGGGAGGTCCCGTCGAGCGCCAGCGCCAACGACTGGCCGCCCGGATGCTCTTCGAACACCTGCGACGCACGTGGGGCCGGGGTGGCTGCACGGGGTCGCCCACTGGCTGGAGGCCGAGCCCTCCTGGCACGGCCGAAGCACTCCAGGCGCGCAGAACTCCGGGGGTTCAACCTCAAACCCCCGACTTCTGCGCGCCCCGGGACGAGCCAGCGCATCGATCGGTCCGTGGGGCTGGGACTGGCGCGGGAGGATCGACCATCATCTCAAGCCGCCCATGATGTCGGCATGAGCGAAGGGAGCTGAGCCGACATCGGTCGGCGCGGCGGCAAGCGGAACCGGAGACAGCTCAGCAGCCGCGCCGCCCGGGACATGGGGCGGGCGCGTCGCGCCTTCCGGGAGTTCCACGCGAGCTGCTTCTGCCCCCGAGTACCTGGTGCGAGTTGATGACCTCGGCTTCACGCCACGAGTGCTCCTCGCACGTCGCGGCCGCTACCAGCCGGCCCGCCGAGGAGATCGGCTGCCTCTCCTTGGCGGACCCGAGGCAGGCGATCACGGAGACCCTGCGAGACGCGCTGGGGTCCGCGGAGCTCCCGTGGCTGCCCCAGCCCGTCCCTGGCGGTGCAGATGCGGTCCGACCAGCCCCTGGCTCGATGTCGACCGTGGCGGGTACCTCGACCTCGCGTCCGGCCACCTCAGGCTGTGGGAGTTCTACTCGGTCGTCGTCTGGGACGGCCACCTGCTCGCAGACGTGGCCTGGAGGGCGAGCAGGGCCTATGAGGGTGTCGCGCATTGCTCCCGTCGCCTGGCTTGCTCACGTGATTTCAGGCACTTCCGCTCCTCAGTCGGGTGCTACAGCACCCTCCATCGTCACGTAAGCACCTGAAACCACGTCGCGGCGCCACGCTCGGTCCACAATGCCCCACACCCTCCTAGTGGTCTCCGGCCATCTCGCCGAGAGACCCGATCGCTACTCGTCCGGTCAGCTCGCCACAAGGGGGACCCTCACCCAGTCCGCCGACGACGTCATCCGGGGCTTCGACGGCTGGCTCGGCCACGGCCTCCAGAGGGGCCGGGACATCGACGGGGTCGTCGCCGAGGGCACACTGCAGCAGATCTTCGAGGCTGGTGCGGGTGGTGGCGGGCTGACCCTTCCCGACTGGATGTCCCTGGTCCTGGCCCGCGGTGAAGGCTGGACCTGCGCGACCAGGTGATGGGCGGCTTCGGCGGGCCTGCGCTGACGAGGGTGTGTACTTCCTGCGCTTCGGGCGACTCACCAGACCTCCTGATCCCGCTCGGCTGGTGGTCCGGCACTTCGGGGGAAGGGTCAGCCTGTCCCCTGCTCGCTGGCTTCGCCTTCGACGCGTTCGTCCGCGAAGGCACACCCCGGACCCCGCCGTCGCCGACGGAGCACTACCGACGCACCCAGCAAGAGCCCCAGGACCCCAGCCAGGCCCGGAGGCCGAGCGCTACACCCACAGGTCCGAGCCAGGCGGGACGGGCAGCTCTCCTCGATGTCCTCCCAGCCCTCGGGTCGGGCCGGGAGCAGGATCGGGACCCGCTCCGAGCGGCGCAGGCCGTCGGCCTCGGCCCGCACGATGACCTGCACGGTGCGCTCGCTGGTCGAGAGGTCGGCGCAGAGCCCGGAGAGCGTGGCCACCTGACCGTCGTCGGTGCTGGCTGCGATCTCCAGCCCGCTGCTGAGGGCCAGGCTCCAGCTCACCGGCACTCCCTTGACCAGTCGATCCTGGCCGTCCCGAGCCTCGAGATAGGCCAGGCCTGGGGCGAGGAAGTCGGCGGCGGACTCCGCCACGGCGACGTGGAGCCGCACGTCGGCGACCTCGACGACCTCCCAGTCCGCGGCGTGCAGGCCCTCCAGGCTCAGCTCGCCGCCCTCTTCGGTCGGTCGAAAGCGCCCGGCGAGGGTGTCGGTCTCGATCGCGGTGGCGCCGCTCGCCTCGGGATGCCAGTCCCCCCTGGTCACCGTCACGGGTTCCTCGAAGTCGGGATGACGGAGCTCGAACGCGACCGGGAATTCCCCGCTCCGGCTCACGTGGAGCGCCTCCCCCGCGGGAGGGGTCAGGGCCATCGGGACCGGGGTGACCAGTCGGTAGCCGTCCTCGCTGTCCTGCGCTTCGTCGATGAAGGTCTCGATCGGGAACATCGACCGGGGCTCCAGCTCGTTCGGGTCGACGACCTCGAAGACCACCCGGTCCGGCTCGAAGTCGCAGCCGTCGGCACCGAGCTGCAGCACCGTCTGGCCGACGGCTCCGAGGGAGAGGCAACGCCCGGGGTCGGGCTGGGGACACTCGAAGCCGGTGTCCCCGTCGTCGTCCTCCAGGCAGAAGACGGACCCGGCGGCGATGGGATCACCGCTGTGGAAGGCGCCCGCGCCTGTCAACCCATCCGTGTACAGGATGACCTGGCCGTCCTCTGGGACGACCCGGATCCGGCTGTCACAGGCCAGGAACCACCACAGGGCGACCACCACACCCTCCTCACGCTGTCCCGACCGTGACAGCAAGGTAGCAGCACGCACGCCGGTCGGCGACTTCGGCTTCGCAGGTCGGGAGCCGGACCCGGTGCCGGCCCCCCTCCCCCGGGCTCAGAACCCCGACGCCCGCGCCGCCGTCAGCGCCACCCCGAGGAAGCTCCCCGGCAGCACCCCGAGCAGCAACACACCGGCCGCGCAGATCCCGATCGCCGCCGCCGTGGTCCGCCCCACCACGGGCACGGTGTCCGGTCCGTCCTCGGCGATGTAGATCGCCCGGGCGACCTTCAGGTAGTAGAAGAGCGCCAGCACGGCCAGCAGCACGGCGAGCACGACGAGCACCACCAGCCCCGCCTTCCAGGCCGCCCACAACAGCAGGACCTTGGCCCAGAAGCCGGCCACGAAGGGGATGCCGCCGAGGCTCAAGAGGAAGATGAGCATCGCCAGCGACAGCGCCGGCGCCCGCGCTGCCAGCCCCCGCCAGACCTCGAGGTCGGCGCCACCTGACGCCTCCGACACGACCGACACGACCAGGAAGGCGCCGATGTTGGTGAAGGCGTAGGCCAGGGCGTAGAAGCACAACATGCCCACACCCTCGGCGCTTCCGGCCGCCAGGGCGAGCAGCATCAAGCCCATGTGGGCGACGCCGGAGAGGGCGAGCAGGCGCCGGGTGTCGGTCTGGGCCAGCGCCGAGAGGTTGCCCTGGACCAGGGTGGCCGCCGCCAGCAGCACCACCGCGGCACCCCAGACGGTCTGGAGTGGCAGCAACCCCTCCAGCAGCAGCCGCACCAGGCCACCGAACACCGCCACCTTGGGCGCCACGCTCAGAAACGCCACGGTCGGGGTCGGAGCCCCCTGGTAGGTGTCGGCCATCCACAGGTGGAAGGGCACCACGCCGAGCTTGAAGGCCACCCCGGCGAGCACCATCGCGATGGCCAGCGAGGGCAGGGCGCCGGTGCCGATCGCCGCCATGCCCGCGAACGCGGTGGACCCCGACAGGCCCCACAACAGCGAGAAGCCGTAGAGCGTGAAGACCGAGGAGGCCGCGGTGGTCAGGAAGAGCTTGAGCGCTGCCTCGGTGCCGCGCCGCTCCTTCTGCATCGCTGCCAGCACGATCAGCGGGATGCCGGCCAGCTCGAAGGCGACCACGAAGAGCAGCAGGTCCCGGGCCCCGGTGAGCAGCAGCATGCCGGCCAGGGAGCAGAGCAGGAGCAGGAAGTGCTCGCCCTGGCGGGCCGGGAAGTGGCGGTCGACGTGGTCGATGGACCCCAGGGTGCCGACGAAGCCCGCCAGCAGCAGCACCCGCTTGAGGTAGAGGCCCACGCCATCGGCCACGTAGGTGCCGGAGAAGCTGACGCCCTCCTCGACGAGCCAGCCACTGGCCACCAGCAGCCCGGCGAGCCCCACCGCCGTCAGGCCACCCAGGCCGCGCTTCTGGTCGGCCGGCAGCAACAGATCGGCCACGAAGACCACCAGCGCGAGCACCAGGACCCCGAGCTCGAGGCCGATGGGTCCCAGGGTGGGCAGGACGGGGGTCACCGCTGCACCTCCAGGGCGGTGTCGGCGAGGCCGTCGGCGTGCAGGCCGAGCCAGCCGAGGTGCTCGACCGTGGCCACGTCGATGAAGCGCAGCAGCAGGTCGGGCACCAGGCCGAAGAGCAGGATGCAGGCGGTGAGCATGACCGGCGCGACCCACTCGGTGCCCTGGCAGTCCGTGAGGTCCCCGTACTTCTCGGCGGGACCCTCGCCCCAGAAGATCGCCCGGCTGACCCGCAGGACGTAGAAGGCCGTGATGACCGCGCCCAGGATGCCGGGAACGGCCCACCAGGAGGCGTCTGACCTCCAGGCCCCGAGGAAGACGAGCAGCTCGGCGGCGAAGCCCGCCATGCCCGGCAGCCCCAGGGAGCTGAGGCAGGCGATGGTGAAGAAGACCGCGATGGCGGGCATCTTGGCGGCGAAGCCGCCCATCTCGAAGATCTCGCGGGAGTGGGCCTTCTCATAGACCAGGCCCACCAGGGCGAAGAAGAGACCGGTCATCACCCCGTGGGCGAACATCTGGAAGACGGCGCCGTTCCAGCCGTCGATGGTGAGGGTGGCGGCCCCGAGCATCACCACGCCCATGTGGCTCACGGAGCTGTAGGCGACCACGTACTTGAGGTCCTTCTGACCCATCGCCGAGAGCGCCCCCCAGACGATGTTCAGCACGGCGACGGTGCCGACGACGAAGGCCCAGGCCGCCGCCCCCTCGGGCAGGCAGACCATGCCGACCCGGATGACCCCGAAGGCGCCGAGCTTCATGAGCACGCCGGCGTGGAGCATGGACACGGCGGTGGGAGCCGAAGCGTGGCCGTCCGGGGACCAGGTGTGGAAGGGGAAGAGCCCGGCGAGGCTGCCGAAGCCGACCCACAGCGCCGGGAAGGCGATGAGCTGGAAGGTGCGGCTGTACTGGCGCGTCTGGAGGGTCTCCAGGTCCCAGGTGGTCGGCCCGTAGGTGACCATCGCGAACAGCGCGGCGAGGATCAGCGCCGAGCCCGCCAGGAGCATCAGCGTGAGCTTCATCGCCGCGTACTCCTTGGCGCCCACGTCGAGCATCCGGTACGCGAATTCGAAGGGGCCCGCGGCCTCGATCCGCTTGGTGCTGCCCCAGATGCCGATGAGCAGGTACATCGGCAAGACCGCGATCTCGTAGAACAGGAAGAAGAGGAAGAGGTCCAGGGAGACGAAGACCCCGAACACACCGGTGACCAGCACCAGCAGCCAGGCGTAGAACTCCTTGGAGCGGCGCTGGGCAGTCCAGGTGGCGAAGACCCCGGCGGTGATGATCACCGCCGTGAGCAGCAGCAGTGACACCCCCCAGCCGTCGACCCCGAGCTTCCAGGCGATGCCCAGCTCGGGGACCAGGGCCAGCTCCTCGCGGAGCTGGATGCCTCCGGCGACGAGGTCGTAGCGCCAGGCGACGCAGAGCGCGCCGACGAGGCTGGTCAGCGCCCCCGACAGGCTCACGATGCGCACGACCGCCCGGGAGCGCGAGGGGATGAAGAGCAGGGTCAGGGCCGCCAGCATCGGCGCCAACACCGTGATCGACAACAAGCCCATCACAGCCCCCCGGACGAGATGAGGACCACCACGACCACACCCACGACGACCGCCGTGACGTAGTCGGTGACCCGCCCCGTCTGGGCCCTGCGGGCCCGGTCGGCTCCGCGCAGGCTGGCCCAGCCGACGAGGTTCATCAGCCCGTCGACGACGTAGCGGTCGAGCCAGGCCACCACGGCCGCACCGGCCAGCAGGACCATGTTCCAGAGCCGCTCGTAGAAGCGGTCCAGCGGACTGCTCTCGATCCGCCGGCCGAGGGGGACCAGGGCCTGGATGCTGCCGCCGCCGTGCAGCCACCAGCCGACCCCGAGGCCACCCAGCGCCAGCACGAGGCCCGCGAGACCGACGGCGCCGACGTGGAAGGCCCCGCCAGCCGTCGACCCGGTCACCAGGGTCGAGAAGCCCGCCCCGGTGAAGCCCACGACCACCGTGGCGACGCCGAGCACCACCATCGGTCCCATCATCGGCAGGGGCGCCTCGTGGGGGTGCACGCCGTCGGGCACCTCTCCGAGGAAGATGCGGAAGAGCGCCCGACCCATGTAGACCGCCGTGAGCACCACGCCGGCCACGCAGAGCACGAAGGGCCCTACGTGTCCTGAGTGCTGGAGCGCCTCGAGCACCAGGTCCTTGGAGAAGAACCCGGCCAGCGGCGGGATGCCCGCCAGGGCCAGACCGCCGATGGTGAAGAGCACGAAGGTGCCGGGCATGCTCCTGCGCAGCCCGCCCATGGCCTTCATGGAGTTGGTCCCGACCGCGTGGATCAGCGACCCGGCGCCCAGGAAGAGCAGGGCCTTGAACATCGCGTGGGTGGTGAGGTGGAAGTAGCCGGCGACCACGCTGCCCGCGCCCAGGGCCGCGACCATGTAGCCGAGCTGGGAGCAGGTGCTGAAGGCCAGCATCTTCTTCACGTCGTCCTCGACGAGCGCGAAGCAGGCCGCGGCGAAGGCGGTGATGCCCCCGACCCAGCACATGATCGTGAGGGTGGTCTCGGCGACCTCGAACAGCGGCCAGGCCCGCACCACCAGGAACACACCGGCGGCGACCATGGTGGCGGCGTGCAGCAGGGCCGAGACCGGCGTGGGACCGGCCATGGCGTCGGGCAGCCAGACGTGGAGCGGGACCTGGGCGGACTTGCCGACCACCCCGCAGAAGAGCAACAGGGTGACGGCGGTGACCAGGGCCGGATCGAGCCCCGTCGGGTCCCAGGAGAAGCCGCCCGTGGCCCCGGCCAGCACCACCAGCCCGAGCAACAGACCCCCGTCGGCGACCTTGTTGACCCAGAAGGCCTTCACGGCGGCCTTGCCGACGTGGGGCTCCTTCCACCAGTACCCGATGAGCAGGTAGCTGCAGAGCCCCACCAGCTCCCACCCGAAGAAGGCCTGGAGCAGGTTGGGGGCCATCACCAGGGTCTGCATCGCGACCACGAACAGGGCGTGCCAGCCGAAGTAGCGACCCAGCGCCGGGCCGGGCTCGTCGTGCAGGTAGGAGAAGCTGTAGACCTGCACACACAGCGCCACCAGGCCGACCACGACCAGCATCGGCGCCGAGGTGCTGTCGACCAGCCAGCCGACCTCGGCGAGGGTGTTGCCGCCGGACGGCAGCCAGCGCCAGACCTGGTGGGCGATCGGGCGCTCCAGGCCGACCTGGCCCACGAGCATCATCACCGCGGCCATCAGGGACACGGTGGAGCCGGTCACCACCGCCAGGCCCGCGGGGGTGCCCTTGGTCCGGATCGACGGGTAGAGCGCCACCAGGGCGAAGGCCACCAGGGGGGCGAGCAGCACCAGGAGCGGCAGCGGCATCATCCGACCAGCTCCCGGGCGTCGTCGACGTCGACGGACTTGTTGTGGCGGTGGAGCTGGATGACCAGCGCCAGGCCGACCACGATCTCGGCGACCGTCAGCGCGATGCCGAAGAGCGCGATGACCTGGCCCGTGGGGTCACCTCGCCAGAACCCCAGCGCCACGAGGTTCAGGTTCACCGCGTTGGCCATCAGCTCCACGCTGAGCAGCAGCGAGATGGCGTTGCGGCGGGTCAAGAGCCCGAAGACCCCCGTGCAGAACAGGGCCGCAGCGAGCAGGAGCCAGCCGAGGGGACCGGTCATCGCGCGTCCCTCCGCCGGGCGACCACGATGGCGCCGATCATCGCCGCCAGCAGCAGCACGCTCAGGGCTTCGAAGGCCAGCAGGTGGTCGGTGAGGAAGAGGCGGCCGACCTCGGCGGAGTCTGGGCCGGCCAGGGGCGTCGCCGGCAGCTCGCCCTGCATCAGGGCGAAGGCGATCACGAAGAACATCGCGATGGCGGCGAAGAGGCCCCGCTCCGGTGTGACGAAGGCCACCGAGGGGCGCTCGTCGTCCGGTCGCGGGGTGAGCATCACCACGAAGAGCACCAGGGTGACGACGCCGCCAGCGTAGAGCATCACCTGGACGGCGGCGAGCAGGTCGGCGGCGAGCTGGGCGTAGGCCGCCGCCGTGACCACCAGCACCACCCCGAGCCACAGCACGGAGCGCACCAGGTCGCGGCTGGCGACGACCATGATCGCCGAGACCATCAACACCGTGGCGGTGACGAAGAAGGCGATCACTTGCCCGCCCCCCGCTTGGGGTCCTGCATCGCCACGAGACCGGATCCGGAGCCCCAGGCGAGATCCTCGGTGTCCTCGTTGGCGTAGAGCTTGTCCATGGTGAGCACCAGCTCCTCGCGGGAGTAGCCGGGCCCCTGGGGCACGCGGAGGTGGAGGATCGAGTCCTCGGGGCAGACCTGGACGCAGAGCTCGCAGACGATGCAGGCGTTGAGATCGAGGGTGAAGTCGGCGCAGTAGCCGCGCTTCTTGCCCGTGACCGGGCTCTCCTTCCGACCCGCGGCGACCACGGTGATGATGTCCGAGGGGCAGATGCGCTCGCACATCTTGCAGCCGATGCAGGCCTCCTCGCCGTGCTCGTTGTGCACCAGGGCGAAGGTGGAGCGGTAGCGCTCCCTGCGCTCCCGGACCTGCTTCCAGGGCAGAACCTCGGTGGTCTTGGGCCGCAGCACATTGCGCAGCGTGATCAGCATGGCCTGGACGACGGCGTCGGTCATGCCGGCACCCCCACCATCGAGGTCCAGATGCCCGCCGCCGCCACGAGGCCGAGACCCAGGGGCAGGAAGTAGTACCAGCAGAGGCGCAGGAGCTGATCGGACCGGAACCGCACCAGGGTCCACCGAGCCCAGAAGATCGTCACGAAGAGCACGCCGGTCTTCAGCAGCATCCAGTGGAGGCCGTCGGGACCCGGGCCCTCCCAGCCACCGAGGAAGAGGCAGCTCGCCACCGCGGAGGCGATGAAGGTGTGGAGGTACTCGGCCAGGTAGAACAGGCCGAACTTCATGCCCGTGTACTCGGTGGTGACCCCCGCCACGAGCTCGGCCTCGGCCTCGGGGATGTCGAAGGGGATGCGGTTGGCCTCGGCCAGCGAACAGAGCATGAAGAGGCCGAAGGCGAAGAACCCGGGACCGGGCGGCCACCACAGGAACCAGCCCCAGCCCTGCTGGGCGGCGACGATCTCGCCCAGGTTCAGCGACCCGGCATAGATCACCGGCACCGAAGCCGCCAGCACCAGGGGGATCTCGTAGCTGATGCCCTGGGCGAGCCCGCGCATGGCGCCGAGCAGGGCGTACTTGTTGTTCGAGGCCCAGCCCGCCGCCCACACCGGCACGATGACGATCGAGCCCAGGGCGAGCAGGAAGAGCACGCCGACGTCGAGGTCGGCCACCACCGCCTCCGCCGACCAGGGCACCACCGCAAGCATCGCCAGGGTGAAGGTGACCGTGAGCGGGGGCATCAGGTTGAACAGCCCGCGGTCCGCCTTGTCGGGGACGATGTCCTCCTTCTGCAGGAGCTTCAACAGGTCGGCGACCGGCTGGAGCAGGCCGTAGGGACCGACCTCGGTGGGCCCGGGTCGGTTCTGCATGCGACCGGCGAACTTGCGCTCGAACCAGATCGACCAGGCCGCCACGCCCATCACCAGGCTCACGATCACGAGGCCGAGCAGCACCGAGAAGACCAGCGGCGTCATCGGTCCGCCTCGCCCATGATCGGGTCCAGGGACCCGAGGATGGAGATGATGTCCGAGAGGTTCTCACCGGGGGCGAGGTACGGCAGCAGCGACAGCAGGTGGTAGCTCGGGGGGCGGATCTTGAGGCGGTAGGGGTGCGCATCGCCGCGGCCGCGCTTGCCCGGTCCGGCGATGACGAAGGTGCCCAGCTCGCCCCGCGGCGACTCGATCGCCCTGTAGGCGAAGCCGGGCTTGGGCTTCACGGCCCCCGGCAGCTTGACGGGCTTCAGGGCGCAGATCGGACCCTCGGGGATGTCGTCGATCAGGCAGCGCACGAGACGGATCGACTCCCGCAGCTCGGCGAGCCGAACCAGGTAGCGGGCCTGGTTGTCGCCCGTGGTCTGGACCGGCACCCGCACCTCGACGCGGTCGTAGGCGGCGTAGGGGGCGTCGCGGCGCAGGTCGTGGTCGCCGCCGCTGGCCCGCAGCACCGGTCCCGAGACCCCGCACTCCATGGCCAGGACTGGATCGATCACACCGACCCCGACGGTCCGGGCCAAGAACACCGGGTTGTCCGTGAGCAGGTCCTCGTACTCCCGGGTGCGGTCCTCGATCTGATCGACGGTGCGCTTGACCAGCACGTCCCAGCCAGCGGGAACGTCGTGACGCTGGCCGCCGACGGTGTGGTGGTTGTAGTGGAAGCGGCAGCCTGTCAGCTCCTCGAAGATCTCCAGGATCAGCTCACGCTCCCGGAAGGTGTGCATGAAGGCGCTGGCGCCCCCACCGATGGCGCCGCCGATGTCGAGGCAGAAGGTGCCGATCCAGAGCAGGTGGGAGGCGATGCGCTGGAGCTCGGCGATGATCGTGCGCATCACCTGGGCCCGCGGAGGCGGCTCGCAGCCCATGAGCGCTTCGAAGGCCATGTTGATGGCCAGCTCGTTCATCATCGGCGAGACGTAGTCGTTCTTGTCGACGATGGGCGTGATGTTGGCGTAGCTGAGCTTCTCGCAGAGCTTCTCCACGCCGCGGTGGAGGTAGCCGAGGTAGGGGACCGCGCGCACGCAGATCTCCCCGTCCATGACCAGCTTGACCCGCAGGACCCCGTGGGTGGACGGGTGCTGGGGGCCGAGGTTCAGGGCCATCAGGTCCGACTCGGCGTCGTAGTCGTCGAGGTCCAGGTAGGGGTCCCGCCAGATCGGCTGGACCAGCTCGACCGGCACCTCGATGCCGCCGACCCGGTGGGTGGGGGGCAGGGTCGGCACGCCAGGGGCTCCGGTCACCGCCACGGGTGGTGCCTCGTGTCGATGGCGTAGTCCCGGCGCAGGGGATGGCCGGGCCAGTCTTCGGGCAGCATGATGCGCCGCAGGTCCGGGTGCCCCTCGAAGACCACGCCGACGAGGTCGAACTGCTCCCGCTCCTGCCAGTCGGCGCCGACCCAGACGTCGCACAGGGTCGGGCAGGTCCGGCCGGTGGGCACCCAGAGGTGGAAGGCGAAGGTGGTGGTGCCCGGTCCGAGACGACGCACCCGGTAGGTCACCAGGGCCCGGTCCGGCTCGCCCGGGTCGAGCACCGGCGGCGGCTCCTCGACGACCTTCTCCGCCTCCTGGAGCGGGCGCTCGTCGGCGGGGATGGCCTCGTAGTGGGCCGCGGCGCAGTAGCAGAGATAGCGGAAGCCCAGCTCGTCGCGCAGGGCGAGGGCGAGCTCCACCAGGCGCTCGGCCGGCACCTCGGGGCCGATGCCCGGATCCTCGGTCGCCAGGCCGAAGGTCTCCTGGACGTAGGCGGCGGCGTCCGGGTAGGCGCTCACTCGGTCTCCTTCCGGACTTCCTCGCCGCCGAGGCCCATGCCCAGCACGCGGGCGAGCTGGTCCCTGGAGACCTGGGGATCCCGATCGGCGTCCTGGAGGCGACCGATGGCCGGTCGCCGGAAGCCGGGGGTGTCCGGGGCCAGGGTCGGCTCCACCCAGGTGCCGGCGCGGACCGCCTCGATCTTCTCCTGGAGGCGACGCAGGCCCATCAGGAGGTCGTCGGGGTTGGGCGGACAGCCGGGCACGTAGACGTCGACCGGCATGAAGGTGTCGACCCCCGGGACCACGCTGTAGATGTCCCGGTAGAAGTCGCCGGAGATGGCACAGGAGCCCATGGCGATGGACCACTTGGGCTCCGGCATCTGGTCCCAGAGCTTCTTGACCCGCGGAGCCATCTTCACGGTGATGGTGCCGGCGATGATCATCACGTCGCACTGGCGCGGAGTGCCGCGGGCGATGGTGCCGATGCGATCGGTGTCGAAGCGGCTGGCGGCGGCGGCCATGAACTCGATGCCGCAGCAGGAGGTGGCCATCGGGAAGGCCCACAGGGAGTTGCGCAGGCCCCAGGTCAGGAACTCGTCGGCCCGGGTCAGCAGCATGTCGACGCCCGGCAGGGACTCGACGTAGCCGTAGATCGGGTTGTGGTAGGTCCGGTCGGACTGATCTACTGCCACTTCAGGGCTCCCTTCTCGAGGGCGTAGACCCAGCCCAGGGTGAGGATGCCGAGGAAGGTCCCCATCTCGATGAGCGCCAGGGTCCCCAGCCCTTCGAGGTTCAGGGCCCAGGGAAAGAGGAAGGCCGCCTCCACGTCGAAGAGCACGAACACCAGGGCGACGACGTAGTAGCGGGGGTGGAAGCGCAGCCAGGCGAGGCCGTCGGGCTCCTCACCGCACTCGTAGGTGAGGCCCTTGGTGGGCACCTCGACCCTGGCCTTCACCCGCAGCGCCCACGCGGCGCCCAGGGCCCCGAACGCGACCAGCGCACTCAGACCCACGAAGCAGAGGATGTGGAGCCAAGGGGAGGACATCGGAGACCGCTGCTGGCTTAGCGGGTTGGGATCCCGGGGACAAGGTGATCCGAGACCGGGCTAGTCACGACTCCTGTAGGACGGCCAGCCGACCTCGGCCGGGGGGTTGAGCGCCCGGCCCTTCCGCCGCGCCACGAAGGCCCGCGTCCGGGGGCTGGATCCCTCCAGGGCCCGGTTGATGGCCCGCTCCAGGGGGCGGAACCGGCAGGACAGCAGGCTCTCCATGCCCTGGTCCACGCTGCGGCGGAAGACCCTCCAGCCCTCGGGTGGCCCGTCGCGGCGGGCGATCGGGGTCTCGCCCAGCTCGGGGAAGCCGTCTTCGTCGAAGGGCAGGAAGAGGTCATCGGCGGGGCCGAGATCCTGGACAGGATCCCCACCCTCGTAGCGAACCCACCGGGGCTCATCGCCCAGGGTGGCCACGCAGATCGGGTAGCTGGCGGAGGAGAGCTTGCGGGCGGCGGCGTCCTCGTGGCCGACCTGCACCTGGCCCTCGGCGTTCACGACCAGCACCCCGACGCCACCCGAGTGGGGCTCGGGGACCACCAGGACGACCACGTCCGGCTGGGTCCACGCGAGGCCGGCCATGGCCCGGGCCACCCGCTCCGGCCGCATGCTCCGACCGATCATGGCGACGGTTCGTACGAACATCGTAGGGAGACGGTATCCCAGCGCCGAGCACTTGGGTCCCACCATGACGATAGAAGCCGCGGGACATGCTGTCGCTGCTGCTGGCCTGCACCTCCTCGCCTCCGGCCCTGCCGGCCGGCGGTGCGGTGCCCGACCTCGTCCTGGTGAGCATCGACACCCTGCGGGCCGACCACGTCGGCGCCTACGGCTACGGGCGGCCGACCACCCCCTTCCTCGACGGCCTGGCCGCCCGGGGCACCCGCTTCGCCCACGCCCGCGCCCCCTCCCCCTGGACGCTGCCCTCCCACGCCACGATGCTCACCGGCGGCCTGCCCCAGCGCCACGGCCTGGTGGAGGACGACCAGAGCCTCGGTGCGTCGTGGACCACGCTGGCCCAGGTCCTCGACGCCGCCGGCTACCGGACCGGCGCCTTCGTCACCAGCTTCTTCGTCGGCCGGACCTATGACCTGGACCGCGGCTTCGAGCGCTTCGAGGACTTCGGGATCACCAGCAAGAAGCGCAACCTCCAGGCCACGGTCGACGCCGAGCAGGTCGTCGACGAGGCCCTCGGCTACCTCGCCGAGGCCCCGGGCCGGTCCCACTTCCTCTTCCTGCACCTCTACGACGTGCACTACCCCTACGCGGCCCCCGCGCCCTGGAACGAGCGCTTCGACCGCCGCCAGCGCAGCGGCGACCTGACCTACAAGACCTGGTTCCACTACCTGGACCACCCGGTCGACGACGACCAGCTCGCCCACCAGGTCGCCCAGTACGACGAGGAGCTGGCCTACGTGGACGACCAGCTCCGGCGGCTCTCGGAGGCCTTCCAGGCCGTCGGGCGGCCCGTGGTGCTGGTGGTGACCGCCGATCACGGCGAGGAGTTCGGCGAGCGCGGGAGCTGGGGCCACGCCCACACGTTGTTCGCCGAGCAGCTCCGCGTGCCGCTGATCTTCGCCGGTCCGGGCGTCGGTGCCGGCGTGGTCCAGCAAGCGGTGGGCCTCCAGGACCTGGCCCCGACCCTGGCCGAGCTGGCCGGCACGGTGCTGGCTGGAGACGGCGTCTCGCTGGTCGAGGCGCTGGGCGGTGCCGAGCCGGCGGCGCGGGTCTTCGTGGGCGACACGTCGCGGTTCAAGACCAACCGCCTCGGCCTCTGGCAGGAGGGCCTGCGGGTGGACTGGAACGCCCAGGACGAGGTGTGGGGCCTCTACGGCGACCCGGACGAGCCCGAGGACCTGGCCTCGGCCCGTCCCGAGGACCTCCAGCGCCTGCGGAGCGCCCTCGGGGCCGCCCTGCCCACACCCTGGGAGGCCGCGCCCGGTCGCCTGCGGACGAGCGGCGTGCTGGTGGTCGACGGGACGCCGCGGGGGACCGAGCTGGTGCTCGAGACCCCGACGCCCTTCGCGGTGGTGCCGGTGGATGCGAAGGTCTGGCACGAGTACGCCGGACCCTGGACCCTGGGCCGTCAGCCCGAGGACGGCGCCGCCGTGCGCTACCGGGGTGGCGGCACCGGGGAAGCTCTGCTGAGCGCCGAGGACCGCGCCCGGCTGGAGGCGCTCGGCTACATCCAGGAGTAAGTCGGACGCCGCCGAGGCGCGCAGAACTGGAGGGGTTGAGACTGAACCCTTGGACTTCTGCGCGCTCGAGGCCCTCCAGGCGCGCAGAACTGGAGGGGTTGAGACTGAACCCTTGGACTTCTGCGCGCTCGAGGCCCTCCAGGCGCGCAGAAGTCCGGGGGTTGAGGTTGAACCCATGGACTTCTGCGCGCCGAGGGCGGGGACCGGGGCCGCCGCCCGGGGCAGGAGGCGCTCCGGCCACACCGCGCAGCTACGGCGTCTCCTCGGAGACCTCCCGGCCCGAGGCGTCGTTGAGCGACCAGTCGTAGTCCATGAACCGCCGCGGGCACCCCTGGTCCGCCAGCGCCGCCAGCCGGGCCGAGACCCGCGGCCGGGCGTAGCGGGCGGCGAGCGTGCAGGGGTCCAGCCCCGCCGACCAGAACTCGAAGTCCCGCGCGTACCAGTCCCAGAGGGCGCTGAAGACCGCCACGCCGTCCTCGATCCGCACCCCGCGCTCCTTGTCGCGCACCCACCTCCTCATCTGCTCGTCGAGCTGCGCGTTCAGCTCCGAGCGGGTGTAGAGCTCGTCCCGCAGCGGCGGACAGGACCTCGAGGCGCAGCTCATGGCCGCGTGGTCCCGCAGGTCCAGGTAGTAGAGCCGCAGGTGCTCGTGCTCGATGTCCCACAGCGAGAGCTGGTAGTCGCCGACCTGGAACTCGGTGCCATAGAAGAAACGGAGCCCGGGGATCGGCAGCACTCCCTCCACGTCAAGCACCGAGGCCGGCCGGCCCCGCTCCAGGACCTGGTAGAGCACCAGGGCGTTGTAGGCGTTGAGCCACTGGGCGTGGCGGGCCTTGGAGCCCCGACCCCGGATGACGCTGGGCTGGGCCAGGTGGTCCAGGTAGTCGTCGAGGGCCTGGCGCTCCTCTTCGAGCAGGTCGTAGTCCACCAGCCCGTCGCGCGTCACGACCCGCCCCAGCGCCTCGTTCCAGGCTTCGGCGCTGGCGTCGTTGCGCGTGCCCCGGCGGGGTCCCAGGTCCTCGCGGCAGCCGCCGAGGAGGAGGAGCAGGACGAGCATCACGTGGGCCACGGACGCCGCTGTATTGCCTCCGGAGGGCCGGCGCCCGACCCGCGCACTGGGCCCCAGCGTGGTACCAGGACCCGCCTCGGGGTGTGGCGCTGTGAAGAGCCTCCGGACGAATCGATGGCTGTGGGCGGCGATCGCCGTCGGCACCGTGTTGCGCGTGCTGCCGATCCTCCTCTGGCCCGCCGCCACGGCGATCCGCGACGAAGGCACCTACGTCACCCTCGCCGAGAACATCCTCGCCGGCGAGGGCATGACCTCGCCCAAGCAGTGGCTCTGGGCGCCGGCCCACCCCTACCTGCTGGCCGCCTTCACGTGGGCCTTCGACGAGAAGCTGCTCCACACCGTCACCTGGCTCCAGGTGTTCGCCGCCGGGGTGGGCACCTGGCTGATGCACGCCCTCGGCACCCGCGTCGGCGGGCCCCGGGCGGGCCTCTTCGCCGCCTGGCTCTACGCCCTGCACCCGACGCTGGTCTTCTACACCAGCCGGCTGTGGAGCGAGGCCATCTACTCGCCGCTGCTGCTCGGCGCGGTGCTGGGGCTCTTGTGGGCCCGGGAGGGCCAGGCGGAGCGAGGGCTGCTCCCGGGCGCCCTGGTGGGGATCTGCGTCCTGCTCCGCGGCGTGGCGACCTACATGGGGCCCATCTTCATGCTCGGGGCGGTCTGGCCGAGGGCCGGCGAGGGCCGCTTCGACGGCCTGAGGCGTCGGTGGACCCACGCCGTCCTGATCCTGGTCGCCATGGTCCTCGTCACTGCGCCCTACTCGATCCACGCCACCCACCGCCACGGAGGCTTCATCCTCTCCGACGCCACGCTCGGCCAGATGATGTACCTGGGCAACAACGACTTCCCTCCCCTGACCTTCGACCTGGGCAACGGCGTCACCCGCAACCACGTCCGCGACGCCTGGTTCCGCCGGGGCCGCAGGCACTGCGACAAGACCCTCTCTCCCGCCGAGTGGGACGCCTGCGAGGTCGCCGCCGGCAAGGCCTGGATCCGGGCCAACCCGGTCGAGTTCCTCCGTCGGGTCCCCCTGCGCGTCGCCCAGCTCGTGAACCCCAACACCTTCCTCACCCGGCACCTCCGCTGGGGGTGCTGGAACGGCCTGCCCTTCGCGCTCAAGGAGGGCCTCTGCCTGCTGGTGGTGCTGTGGAGCTACTTCGTGCTCGTCGGGGGCACCGTGGCCGCCTGCGCCCGGGCCAGGGGGACCTATGGCCTGCTGGCGGTGGGCATCCTCGCCTACCACGTGGCCGCGATCGCCGCCCTGGCCGGCCTGTCGCGCTACCGCCTGCCCCTGGAGCCGCTGTGGATGGTGCTGCTGGCGGTCGCCCTGGCGGATCGCGCCGGCACCCTGGCGTCCCTGAGGGCCAACAAGCTGCGCCTGGGCCTCGCCCTGGTGACGACCCCGATCCTGGTGGTCCTGATGACCCGGTTCCTGCCGACAGGCTTTCCGGGGCCCTGGTAGCCAGAGCCCCTCGAAGACTACTTGTTGCCCGGGGTCTCGCCGCGCCCGGCCTTGACCTCGGCCAGGTCCCGGTTGCCCTGGACCACGCCGCCCCAGAGCCGGCCGGGGGAGCCCTTGGCCGTGAACTGGGCCTCACCGGGCCTGGTGGTGACCGGCGCCCACTCGTGGCGCTTGTAGAGCCGCTTGAAGAGCCGCCACATGCGGTGCCGCTCGGGCACGGCCTTGTAGAACTCCTCCCACATGTAGATGTAGCCCTCCTGGAGCTCGTCGGGGGTCATCTGGGCGGGCTGGTAGACCACCTGCTCGGCGTTGTACTTGCTCCAGTCGGTGTGGAGCAGACGCCCGTCGGCCTTGAACTTGTCGAAGACCGGGGTGCCGGGCAGCGGGGTGAGCACGGTGAACTCGGCGAGATCCAGCTCGCAGTCGAGCAGGAAGTCGGTGAGGTCCTTGAAGATGTCCTTGGTGTGGTTGTCGGTGCCCACCATGATCGTGCCCTCGACCCCGATGCCGTGGTCGTGGTGCAGCTTGATGCGCTCCCGCATCAGCGGAGAGGGCTTGTGGATGGCGTGGTAGACGTACCAGCAGCCGGACCGGGCGGCGAGCTCGAGGAGGTCGGGCTTGACCGAGATCGGGTGGGCGACCCACTTCTTGCCGAGGTCGGCGTCGATCATCGCCTGGTAGAGCTCGCGCTGGTGCTGCTCGCTCTGCTCCAGGGAGTTGTCGACGATGAAGAGGCGGTCGTTGGGGATCGCCGCCATCTCCTCGATGACCCGGTCGATGTCCTTGACCCGGTGCTCCGTGCCGGACACGAAGGGGACCTGGCAGGGGTAGCAGCCGAAGCGGCAGCCCCGGGTGGTCTCGATGAGGTCGAGCATCTCGACGCCGCGGTAGTTGTACAGCGGCTTGTTGAGCAGGTCCCGGCGGGGGGACGCGATCTCGTTGCCCTCGACGTAGGCCGGGCGCTGGTAGCGCTTCTTCAGCCGGCCCGCCTGGAAGTCGGCGATGACCTGGGGCACGACGCCCTCGGCCTCACCGATCACGATCGCGTCGGCGTGCTCGGCGGCCTCGTCGGGCAGGGTGGTGACGGAGAGTCCACCGAGGATGACGGTCTTGCCCCGCTTACGGAACTCGTCGGCGATCTCCCAGCCGCGCTTCGCCTGGGCCAGCAGCATCGTGGAGATCATGACCAGGTCGACGTCCTCGTCGAAGTCGACGGTCTCGACGTTCTCGTCGGTGAGCGCGACCTCGTGCCCCTCCGGGATCGTCGCCGCCATGGTGATGACACCCAGCGGCGGCAGGATGTACTTGGTCTGGTAGTAGATGCGCTCCCAGACCGGGTAGATCAGACGGATCTTCATGGAGACTCCCGGAGTGGCTAGCTGGCCTGGGCGGAACGGTTCTCGACGATGTAGGCGGCGAGGGTCTCCACGGAGGTGAAGATCTTCCGGCTGTCCTCGTCCTCGGGGATGGTGACGTCGAAGGCCCGCTCGATCTCGATGGCGAGCTCGAGCGCGTCGACGCTGTCGAGGCCCAGTCCCTCGCCGAAGAGGGGTGCGGCGTCCTCGATCTCCGCCGGGGAGACCTCCTCGAGCATGAGGCTGCGGACGATGAGTTCCTTGAGATCGGACTTGAGCTGCTGCATGGCGGGAGTGTCTCCGTCTTGGGGACTCCCACCAGGCACGCCCGATCGGTGGCAGCTCGGGCTCGGGGAGTCCAGGACAGCCGCGACTAACGGAATGTGACGGCGCACGCCCGCGGGGGGGGCAAAAGACGGGTCGAGGCGCCCAGCAGAGACGCGGCCGGCCACCGTCACGGCCACCGCTCCCGCTCCCCACACCGGAGAACGCTCCCACCACTACACCGAGTGCCTTCAAACTGCCGCCTGTGCCCCCAGCGGGCCACCCGGGGCTCAGCGGCCGACGGAATTCCAACAACTTGGCCCTGGCTGCACCCCGGTCCACCGCGCGAGGCGGCGATCCCGAGGGACTCGGTGTACCGGGGCGGCGAAGTGAGGGGACTCGGTGCGCCCGGCCCGCTGCGCCAGGAACACCTCGGCGCCGTCTCCGATCGCTAGCACCACTTCTCCAATCAGCGACACCCAGCAGGTCCCATCGCGACGACGTCCATCGTTCCCGGGCCTGGCACGCCCCGTGAAGACAACCCGGGCATGGCCACCCTCTACCAGCTCAAGCCCGCCTTCCAGTCGATCTGGCGCCCCCTCGTCGGCCGCCTCGCCGCCGCCGGTGTCACCCCCAACCAGGTGACGCTCGGGACCTTCGCCGCGAGCAGGTAGACCCCCGCCGCGATGACGACCAGGGCGACGGTGTAGGCGACAGCCGCGTGGGTGGCGAGCACCAGGCCGAGACAGGCCGGCGTGGCGAGTCCGGTGGCGATCCAGGCCTGGAGGGCTTCGTCCCGCCGCGCGGCCACCGCCGCTCCCAGCAGCGTCAGCGCCAACAGGCAGGCCGCCCCGCCCCACGTGGACAGCACACCGAGGCTTGTGGCGGCCTCCCAGACCAGCGGCACGCCCACGATCGCGGCCGTGCCCCCGTGGAAGGCCGCGCTGCGCCGAGCCCCACCGGCCAGGGCCCTGTCGGCCAGGGCGTAGAGCGCGACCGCGAGGCAGTAGCCGACGCCGACACCCACGGTGGGACTGAGGGTGCCGTCCTCGACCAGGGCCCGCAGCAGGAAGGCCAGGCCGAGCACCACAGCGGTCCGGCCCACCAGCGCCGGCAGCCCGGCCAGGTCGCCGAAGGAGAGGGGCTCCAGGGTAGGAGGCCGCCGCGGCTCTGCAACCGCCGCAGGCTCCCCGGGCTCGGGGGCCACGGCCGGCGCGGTCTCTGCCAGCCGGGCCTCGAGCGCGCCGAGTCGGGCCGCCAGGTCCGCGACCCTGGACTCCAGTTCTTCGAGCCGCTCCCCCAAGGGGCCTCCCCAGGCGCTCACGGTCCTGGTGACCCCTCCATCCTACCGCCGCCACTCCCCCAACTCGCAGCTTGGAGCAGGATCCAGGCGGAGACCATCATGCTCTGGCACAGGGTGGAGGCCAACCGCCGTCCACCGTCGGTCCTACCCCTCGCGACGCCGGCCCCAGCCCAGCAGCCACAGCGGTGCCAGCCAGAACACGAGTCCCGCCCGGCTGGCCTCCTCTTCGGCGTTGGCGCGCTTCCGGTCGTTCTCGTACAGCGCGATGGTGGTGGTCACCGTCTCGCCGGTGCCGCCATCGAGGGCGAGGACCACGTCGTCGGAGATCGCCCCGGTCTCGACCCAGCCGTCGAAGCGGGTCACCCAGTCCCCCTGGTGCTCGCCAGCGAAGACGAGACCGAGGCCCTGGTCGGCGCCGCCCCGCTCCCAGAGGCGCTCGGTGTAGAGCTCGGAGGAGTCGTCCTCGTAGAGCTCGCCGCCCCGGGTGGCCCCGGCCGGGGCCGGCCCGCCGGGCACCGCGGCTCGCTGGTCGCCGACGACGTAGAGCGTGGTGCGCTGGGTGTCGGTCTGGCTCGTCGAGGACATGATCGCCGGGAAGCGCAGCACGGCGCCCTCGTAGGTGATGCGCGCCGAAGCCAGGGGCTCGGCCCAGGCACCGCCCGAGTCCTGGCCCTCCAGCTCCTTGTTCAGCGCCAGCGCCAGGAACTGGAAGCCGCCCTCGCTCACATAGGCGTCCAGCGCCGGACCGTTGGGGCCGACGCTCCAGCCGTTCTCGCCGAGCCAATTCAGCAGCGCGGCCGTCTCGGTCGCCGCCAGGGCCACGTAGTCGAACACCCCGGCCGTGCCGGAGCCGACGACCTCGACGCCGCGGTCCACGCCGGTGTCCGACCCGTCCCCGCCGCCCAGGGCGTTGTCGGACTTGCCGGAGCAGCCCAGCGAGATCGAGATGTCCTCGTAGGTCTCGACGGCGGGATCCGTGGCCTCCTGGAGGTCCTGGAAGCGGTCCGGATCCCCCTCCTCGACCGCCACGAAGTCCCCGGGCAGGGGCACGACCCAGCCGAAGTCCTCCTCGCTGCCCTGGACCCGCACCAGGTACTCCACCTGGGACTGCGTGCCGCTGCGCTCGAAGATGGCCTGCTGGCTGTCCGAGAACACGGGCTGGTCCACGTCGCCGAAGAAGCCGCCGCACGCCAGTGCGTCGGCCACGAGCATCAAGAACATGGCGTCTCCTCGACCCTGCCGAGGCGCAACGTAGCGGAGTCGAGCCGGGGTCAGTGTCCGTCAGGAGACGGAGGGACCTACCAGTCCACCAGGATCCGCTCCGCCTCGTACTCGAAGCGGGCGCCGTTGCCGTAGACGTCGACCACCATCACGGTGACCTCGTCGTCCCAGGTGGCGTCCAGCACGTGCACGTCCCAGCCGCCGACCTCCAGGGTCTCGTCGAGGTCGAGGTGGTAGTGGCCGGCCAGGGACATCGAGAGGTCGTCGCCGTAGGCGCCGGCCCACCCCTCGAGCTCTTCGATCTCGGCGGTGTGGAAGGAGCCGGGGCTCAGGTGCATGGCGTGGTGGCTGCCCATGATCACCGACTCCCGCGGCGGGTCGCCGAGGCCCTGGAGCTGCTCCTTGAACCAGGGGTAGGTGCCGCCGTCGAAGTCCTGGAGGTCGGCCGTCTCGCCGTAGAGGCTGTCGCTGTCCCGTGAGCCCCAGTCCATGCCCATGAAGGTCACGCCCTGGTGCGAGAAGGCGAAGTTGGTGAACCAGGACTCGGTGTCCCACTCCGGGTTGTAGACCGGCATCGAGGCCTGGCGGTAGTCGTCGAAGGTCGCGGCCAGCTCCGCCCACTGGGGGGCGAAGACGGTGTGGAAGTCCTCCGCGTCGCCCGCGTGGACCTCGTTGTCCCCGATGATCGGGACGTAGGGCATCGCGAAGCCCTCGAGCAGCGTGTAGGAGGTCTCCAGGCCCACCCCCCAGCCGATGTCGCCGAGCACCAGCACCAGGGCGATGTCCTGCTCGGCGGTGGCCGCGTTGATCCAGTCCACGGCCGCTGTCAGCCGCTGCTCGTGCTCGAGATCGCTCACGATGTGGGGGTCGGCGATGGCCGCGAAGGAGAACAGGTAGGTCACCGCGGGCTCGGGCCCGGTGTCCTCGAGGCCCGTGTCCTCGGCGGGACAGGCCAGCAGCAGCAGCGTGAACATGCACGGACCCTAACTCCGATGGCTCCGGGTCCTCGGTGTTGACACGGCAAGAGTTGTGATATGGTGATGCCACGACCTGCCACGGCAGGTTGTTGAAGCTGCTGCTGTTTCTGCTGATCTCCTACCCGCTGAAGCCGTGCCTACATCACCGAGTCCCGTCCTCCCGGTCCCCAGCCGGGCCGCCCTCCCACGTCCGTTCCTGAAGTGGGCCGGCGGCAAGCGCCAGCTCCTGCGCGAGCTGCTCCAGCACGTGCCCCGCAGGTTCGGTCGCTACCACGAGCCCTTCCTCGGAGGAGGTGCCCTCTACTTCGCACTCCAGCCCCAGCGAGCCTCCCTCGGCGATCGCAACGCCCGCCTGGTGGACACCTACACCGGCGTCCGCGACGACGTGGACACCGTGGTGGAGTCGCTGCTGCAGTGGCCTTACGACAAGGAGTTCTACCTGGAGTGCCGGGCCCGGGAGATCGACGGGGCGATGCCCGGAGACGTCGCCGCCTGGATGATCTACCTCAACCGGACCGGGTTCAACGGCCTGTACCGGGTGAACCGCAAGGGCCGCTTCAACGTGCCCTTCGGGCGCCACACCAACCCGCGCATCTGCGACGAGCCCAACCTGCGGGCCTGCTCGGACCTGCTCTCCGGGACCACGCTCCACGGGGGCGACTTCGGCTCGATCCAGGACCGGGCCGAGCGGGGGGACTTCGTCTACTTCGACCCGCCCTATGTGCCGACCTCCCCCACGGCTTCGTTCACCTCCTACACCGCCGAGGGCTTCGGCCTCCAGCAGCAGGTGCGCCTGCGCGACACCGCCCTGGAGCTCAAGCGACGGGGCGTGCACGTCCTGCTCTCCAACTCCGACACGCCCCTCGTCCGGCGGCTCTACGGGCGCGGCTTCCGCATGCGCACCGTGCAGGCCAACCGGGCCATCAACTGCAAGGGGGGCCGCCGCGGCAAGGTCGGCGAGGTGATCGTCTGGTAGCGCACGGCTACCCTGGGGGTGGCCGATGTCGCCGTCCCTGTCCACCGTCGTTGTCACCCACCGGGGCGGAGCCCTGCTGGAGACCTGCCTCGCCGCGCTGACCCCGCAACTGGAGCCGCGCGACGAGGTGGTCGTGGTGGCGTCCGCCGCCCCGGGGCAGGCGGACCTGGCGCCCGTCGGGGATCGGGCACGGCTCGTCGAGCTGGGCGAGAACACGGGCTATGCCCGCGCCGCCAATGCCGGCCTCGCCGTCACCTCCGGCGACCTGCTGCTGGTGTTGAACGACGACACGCGCCCGCTGCCGGGCTTCGTGTCCGCCCTGCGCCTGGCTGGGAGGGATCCAGGGCTCTACCAGCCACGCATCCTGCTGGACGACGGCTCGGGTCGCCTGGACAACACCGGCCACGGGCTCTTTCCCGACGGCTTCAACTGGGCGATCGGGCGAGAGGACCAGGACGGTCCGCCCTACGACACACCGCGCGAGATCGGCGCCTGCAGCGGCGCCGCCCTGGGCCTGCACCGCCAGGTGTTCGACACCCTCGGCGCCTTCGACGAGGACCTGGAGTCCTACGGGGAGGACGTGGACCTCTCCCTGCGGGCCCGCCGCCGCGGCTTCCGCCTGCGCTACGTGCCCCAGGCCCGCATCGCCCACCGGCTCGGGGCGACCCATGGCCGCTACGGCGCCCGCAAGTGCTACCTGGTGGAGCGGAACCGGGTACGAGCAGCCGTGCGCTCGCTGCCCTGGACCGCCCTGGTGACCATGCCCGCCTGGACGGGCCTGCGAGTCACCGGCCTGGCCCTGGCGGCCCTCGGGGGGCACGGCTGGGGTGCCCGTGTCGAGCGGACCGCCGCCCTGGCCGCCCTGGCCGGCATGCTCTCCGGCCTGGCGCACGTGCCCGATGCCCTGAACAAGCGCGCCCGGGACGCCGGCGCCTGGCGGGCCGACGAGCGGGAGATGTGGGGCCACCTGCTGCGCCACCGGGTGCGGGCCCGGGACCTCTTCCGCTCATGAACGCCGCGGTGGTGGTGGGACACGACGTGGGCACCACGGTGGCCGACGTGCTGGCCCGCTTGCCCGCCGACCTCCACGTGATCCTGGTCGACGACGGCAGCACCGACGGCACCGCGCTGCTGGAGCCCCCCGGGGTGCAGGTGGTCCGCCACGCCACCAACCGCGGCTACGGGGCCGCCCAGAAGTCCGGCTACCGGGCGGCTCTGGACGCCGGCGCCGAGCGGGTGGCCCTGGTCCACGGCGACGGCCAGTACCGCGTCGAAGACGTGCTCGCGCTGCTGGAGGCCCTGGACGGGGCCGACCTCGCCCTGGGCTCCCGCTTCCTCCAGGACGCCGGGCGCACGATCCCGGCCTGGCGCCGGGTCGCCAACCGGGGGCTGACGACCCTGTTCAACCGGGCCTTCGGCGGCGCCTTCACCGACCTGCACACCGGCGCACGGGCCTTTCGCGCCGAGGCGCTCCGGGCCCTGCCGCTCCAGAGCTTCTCCGACGACTACGTCTTCGACCAGCAGGTGCTCGTGGGCGCCGCGCGGGCCGGCCTGCACATCGCCGAGCGCCCCTGCCGGGTGAGCTACGACGACAGCGTCCAGTCGATCTCCGTGAGCCGGTCGATCGTCTACGGGCTGGGCTGCGTGAGGGCGATCCTCAGGAGCTGATCCCCTCCCGGCGGCGCAGCCCCAGCACCCAGGCCAGGGCCAGCAACAGCCCGCTCGAGGAGGCCGCTCCGCCGTTCCCACACCCCCGGCAGCGCCCGTTGTCGACGCCGCCCGAGTCGTCGGGGCCGCCGGAGTCCAGGCCGCTGTCGGCGGAGTCGCCGGGACCGGTGGTGGCGTGGCTCTCGTGCCAGCCGAGGACCGCGTCGAGGGTGGCGGGCTGGGTGGTGACCTCGACGTCCACGGTGTGCAGCCCGTAGTCCAGGTCCCTCACCCCCCAGAGCACCACCTGGTCCGCCGGGTCGCCGAAGAGGTCCACCGCCTCCGGTGTGCCGCCGTCCACGCTCACCTCGATGCGGCCTCCCCCCTCTTCGATGGGCCCGACCAGGTCCACCCCGTTGCCGAGCAAGGTGACCGACGCCCGCAGTCCTGGCTGGCTCGCCCGCCGCGTCTTGCCGCCGCTCGCCGCCGGGTCGCTGACCGCCTCCCAGGAGCCGGTCCAGGTCCAGACGTCGTGGACCTCCTCGATGCGGTCCACGCCGGTGACCCGGTGCCAGCTCTCCCCGAGATCCAGGCTCGCCCAGGCGCCGTCATAGGTCCCCACGACCACGGTCCGATCGTGCCCGAACGCCTGCGAGACCGCCATCATCTCCGGAGGCGAGAGCGTGGGCTTCACGAGCTCCTCCCAGGTCTCCCCGAAGTCGGTGGTGCGGTACCACCCGGCGCCTCCGGTGACCACGAACGCGGTGCCGTCCTCCTGCCAGTCCGGGGAGATCGCGTGGGAGGTGACCTGCTCCCCCTCGAACCCGAGCAGGGTGAGCCCGGCGTCTTCGTCGAACCGGTAGTAGCCCCCGTCGGTGCCCACGAAGGCGGCCCGCTCCCCGGGGATGCCCTTGACCTGGAAGAGCCACTCGCCCGCGGACTGGCCGACCACGTCCCACGTGCGACCGCCGTCCTCGGAGAGGTAGATGTGGCCGGAGGGGCGGCACCCGGACCAGGCCCGGTCCGTCTCCTCCCAGTCGTGGGGACCGTCGATCACCCGGCGCCCCCCCCAGCAGTCCTGGTCGGCGACGCCGGCCTGCCAGGTCTGGCCGCCGTCCTCGGTGTAGGTGAAGGTGCTGCCCACCACCTCGTCTCCGGCGGCGATCGCCAGGGGTGCGGCGCTGACCTCCTCCTTGACGTCGATCTGGCCCAGCTCGTACCAGGCCGCGCCGTCCTGGCTCTCCCAGGTCACGCCGCCGTCCAGCGTCGACTGGATGGAGGCGAAGTCGGTGACGAAGATCGCGCTCCCGGAGCCTTCTTCGGCGCCGGGGCCGATGGCCGCCCCGCGGAAGTAGCGGGGCTCGATGGGGGCACACACCGACGACGCCCGGGTGCCGTCCGCCAGGAGCCGGGTGACCCCTCCGCCGTACTTGGCCAGCAGCACCCAGGGCACGCCGTCGGGACCCGGAGACACGTCCAGTGCGCGGGTGACCCAGGGCAGCTCGGTCTCGACGGGATCCCAGGTGAGGCCCTCGTCGTCGCTGTAGTAGACGCCGCTCCAGGTGGCCTGGTAGAGCCGACCGAGCGGGTGCTCGTAGAACTGGCGGAAGTAGATGTTGTCCATCGGCGCCCCGACCCCGATCAGGGAGGGAGGCATGTCGGCGTCCAGCAGGGTCCAGGTCCGGCCGTGGTCCTCGCTCCTCCAGACCGCTTCGGCCTGGCGCACCGCGAGCAGGACGCCGCTGCGGAGGATGTAGATGCCCTGGACCTCGTCTCCGACCAGGCCGGACGGCTGCCACTCGTCCCCGGCGGTGGTGTGGAGCAGGCCGTCGGTGCCGGCGCCCCAGACCTGGCCGGACCCGGTGACCGCAATGCCGGTGAGGACCTGGGGTGGGGTGGGTCGAGCGCTCCACGTCGCGCCCTGGTCCTGGCTGCACGTCACCCGGGTCTCCCCGACCAGGGCGCAGACTGTGCCGTCGCTCTCCCAGGCCGGCGACCAGGCCAGGGCCCGGACCTCGTCCTCCACGTCGAGCACGACCTCCCAGGTGTCGCCGGCGTCGGTGGTGCGCCACAGGTGCTCCGTCGTCCCCACGAGGGCGATGTCGTCGAGGTGGATCGAAGGGGACGCCAGCACGATGCTCACGGTGTCGTCGGAGAAACCCGTGTCCCGCTGCCAGGAGTCTCCCAGGTCATCGCTCCGCCAGAGCCCGAGGTCTCCCCGCGCCGTGACCACGCGCTCCTCGGACAGCAGGGCCGCCGACCGGACGCCACCGGCCTGGGGGGCGATGAAGCGCACGTCGAGCTCGAGCGGCCCCCGTCCGATCCGAGCGAGCAGGGTCCCCGAGTCCCGGTAGATCGTCGTGAGCACCGGGGTAGTCTCGTCACCAGGCCAGACCGCCACCCACATCGCTCCATCGTGGGGAACATGCGCCATCGCAGCACCCGAGAGCGGCCCGACAGAGCCGACGCACAACGCCGCGATGATCCCAGCCCGTCTCCACATGGCCGGCAGGCTAACACCGGGCCCGACAGCCCCGCCGCACAGATGTCTAGAGCCCGTGCAGCCCTCGCTCCCGCGTCCCTGCCCCCTCGCCGCAGGCGCTATTGTGCGCCGCCCACAGGGACGACATGTTGATCGCCTGGCCTCTGACCCTGAGCCTGTTGGCCCTGCCCGGTTGCGCAGGCAGCGAGCAGGCGCCGACCGGGGACGACACATCTGACATCACGGCGTCGGACACCCAGGCCCCGACCGACTCCGGCACCCTCGACGAAGGGTCCCCACTCGACCTGACCGGTGACCGCCCGACCAACCTCCTCTTCATCACGCTCGACACCCTGCGACGTGACCGCGTGGGTCGCTGGGACGTCTCCGACAAGGCGTCCTCCACGCCCTTCCTCGACAGCCTGCTGGAGGAGTCCGTGGTCCTCGAGGATCACGGAGCCTGCTCCAACTGGACCCTCTCCAGCATGCTCTGCCTGCTCACCGGGGCCAGCACGGTCGACCTCGGCTTCGAGCCCCTGTCGGGGGACTTCCGTGTCGCGAGCGTCCCGGAGGAGATGCCCACGACCACGCGCACGCTGGCCCGCGCCGGCTACCGTGCCGCCGCGGTGAGTGGCAGCCCCTTCGTCACGCAGGACTTCACGCTCACCGCCACCGGGTTCGAGCGGGTGCACTACGAGGATCTCGGTCGATCCGACTTCAGCTCCGCTGACTGGATGGTCGCCGGGGCCAAGGAGGAGGCGGCGATCCTCCAGGCGACCGGGGACCCCTGGTACCTCTACCTCCACTTCATGGACGCCCACGCCCCCTTCGACACCCACCTCGAAGAGCAGGCGCTGGAGGGAGTGGGCGAGCTGGTCCCGCTCGACCTCGACGTCACGGACAGGGCCGACTTCCAGGAGATCAAGGACACCTGGAACACCCTGGACGCCGAGGGCCAGACGGTCATCCGCCAGCACGTCGACGCCTACTACCGCTCCGACCTGCGCTACCTGGACGGCCAGCTCGAGCTGCTCTGGGAGCACCTGGAGGTCGAGGGCCTGCTCGACGACACCCTGGTGGTGTTCTGGTCCGACCACGGCGAGCAGTTCTGGGACCACGGGCAGTACGCCCACGACCAGAACCTCTACGGAGAGGAGACCCTGTCGGTGGCCTTCTTCTGGTCGAAGAGCCTCCAGCCGGGCTCGTGGGAGGGGCCGACGCTCCACCAGGACGTCTTCCCGACCGTCTTCGACCTGCTCGGCCTGGACGCGATGCCACCCGAGTCGACGGGTCGTGTCATCGGGCGGGAGGATGCGCCCCGATTCCGCCACGCCTTCCGCTACAGCACCTCCAACCCGGTCCAGATGGCCATCGAGGCCGACGGGCTGCGCATGTACTACGACTGGACCGGCGACAAGGCCCTCTTCGACCTGGCGGCCGACCCCCTCGAGACCGAGGATCTCTACGACGCAGAAGACCCGGCGGTCCTGGACTTCTGGACGGAGCTGGACGGGGAGATCTCGCGGGTGCAGGAGTTCATCAAGCACCTGGAGCCGATCGACCGCGGACCCTGAAGGCTCTGGGGCGTAGACGGGCACCGACGTGGGGCGGGGCGTTGGGTGGGGAGATTGCGGTCACCGGGGACCCTGGATCGTTGGAGGGGAGACGGGCATCGGCGGGTCCACCAGGTCGGTCGGATGGGCCGGCGGGTGGCGCTTCAGAGTCCCCTCGGGGGGGCGATCGGGGGGTGGCGGAGACGGGAGGGTGGTGGGGCGATCCCGGGGTCTGTGTCCCTGGGCGACACATCTGGGGCGGATGGGGGCACATCCTCGACGTTGGCACGGCGCCAACCCGATCTGCGCGCGCCTGGGGTGCCACAGACGACGTTGGCACGGTGCCAACCCGATCTGCGCGCGCCTGGGGTGCCACAGACGACGTTGGCGCGGCGCCA
>CAZCVP010000051.1:465-40685 GCA_964501915.1 uncultured Enterobacterales bacterium | reverse complement strand
CAGCTACGGTCCCACGGGGCGTCAGCCCGAGCGGCTATTAGCGGTCGGGCCCTAGCGGGCGACGAAGGCCAGCGGCCCTCGGAGCTCCGGGGGCTGCGAGGCGAAGCCGGTGGCCGGCGGGGCGAAGTCGCTGCCGAACCACTCCAGGATCCGCGACAGCCCCACGGAACCGGCCTCCCGGTCGAGGGAGAAGCGGTCCGGGCTGGCGAGGAAGCGCAGGACCTGGTCGTCGAGCAGGGCGTCGAGGCGGGCGCCGGTGAAGGGCTCGTTGCGCAGGGGAGGACAGCCGACCGAGGCGCAGTTGATCGCCACGTGGATGCGGGGCTCATCGAACCGCACCCTCAGGATGCCGTGCTCGACGTGGTTCAAGGTGACGGGCTCGCCGACGGCCTGGAAGGTCAGGTCCTCCCACACCCCGGGGATCTGGCGGATGCTGCCGCCGGGCGCGCCGGCCAGCGTCCCCGTCAGGGTGCGCCGGATGGGCAGGTTCTCGCGGATCGCCAGCAGGGTGAGGCCGTTGTAGACGTTGCACCAGAAGGCGATCCGGGTCGGCTCGTCCCAGCCCGCGACGGCGATGGGGTCGAGCCAGGCCACGCTCCGGTACCAGCGGTCCAGGTCCTCGGGGTGGGCGAGCAGGGCGGCGTAGTCCACCCGTCCGTCGCGGGAGACGTTGCCGTCGAGCACTCGGCGGAGCGCCTCGTCGTCGACGTCGACGAAGGCCATGCCGGGTTCATCGGGCAGCGGGGGGACCCGGGGACCGAAGCCGACCAGGCCGACGGCGAGGAGGAAGAGGGTGAGCGCTCCGAGCCCTGTGGCCTGTCGGACCCTCGCCGGGGAGGGAGCGGCCGGTGTCCGGCGAGCCCGCAGCAGGCCGATGAGCCGGATCGGGGCCAGGGGCAGGATCCCGAGCGCCGCGAGGGTGGCCAGCAGCGACCCGGATGCCGGTCCTTCGAGCTCGCTGGGGGCCTTCCAGAGGGCCTCCAGGCCCGGCCAGTCCCCCCCGAGCAGGACCGCCCCCACCGCTGCACCGCCCACCAGGGCCGCGACGATCAGCGGTCTGCGCGTCTCGCTCGCCAGCAGTCCTCCTCGCCCCCGCCATCGCTCGGAGGGCCGCTCCACCGCTAACCGGGACCTCATGTCACGTCGTCGCGCAGCCGACCGTAGTGCTCAGCGGAGGGATGCCATGAAGCGCGATCGACAGTGGCAGGACCTGGGTCTGCGGGCCGTCACCCTCGGCGCCTCCTTCGAACAGGCCCCGCCCGTGAGGGGGCAGCAGCCCGACACCCCGCCGGACCTCGGGCCCGACGATCGGGGTCGGGCCAGCACCGAGTCCACTGAGGACACGCGGTCGACCGAGCCGGCCCGCGGGACCGAAGCCGTCTGACCTCGGCGCGGGCGCGCTACCAGACCTTGTCGCCCCCCACCCAGACCGCGTCCACGGCGACCTTCGCCAGGTCCGCCCGGTCCACCGTCAGCGGGTCGGCGTCGAAGACCACGACGTCGGCCCAGGCACCCACGGCCAGGGTGCCGAGCTTGCCCTCCAGGCCCACCGAGCGCGCCGTGCCGGCCGCGTAGGCGTCGAAGCACTCGGCCACGGTCAGGGAGTGGTCGTCCAGGTTCAGGGCCGACCAGGCGTTCAGCACCGGTCCCGGCGAGAGCCAGACGGGCCAGTCGGTGCCCATGGCCAGCGCGACGCCGCTGTCCACCAGGGACCGGTAGTCGTAGGCGCGGTCCCAGCGCTCGTCTCCCCAGGCGTCGGCGGTCCCGCCGAGGCTCGTGGGCAGCACGTGGCCCGGCTGGATGCTGCCCACCAGGCCGAGGGCCGCCATGCGGGCCCGGTCGCTCTCGGCGATCAGCACCACGTGGTCCAGGGAGTGCTGGAGGCGGAGGCCTCCGCGCTCGCTGGACACGGTCTCGAAGGCGTCCAGCGCTGCGCCGACTGCGGCGTCACCGTTCACGTGGAGCTTCAGCGGGACCTGGAGGTCCTCGGCGTCCCGCAGCACCTCGGCGATGCCCTCGGCGTCGAAGAAGCTCAGTCCGTAGGCCTCGGGGTCGGTCTCCAGGGGCTCCGAGACCCAGGCCTGGGCGGTGCCCATGGAGCCGTCGACCCAGAGCTTGACGCCCGCGAAGCGGAGCCGCTCCCCGGTCCAGTCCTCGGCGCCGTCCACGGCAGCCGGCAGACCGTCCGGCTCGAACACGGGCACGTAGTAGTGGACGCGCAGGGGCAGGTCGCCGCGATCCTCGAGGGCGGCGAAGACCTGGGGCCGGCTGATGTCGAAGCCGGGAATGGCCATGATCTCGGCCACCGAGGTGAGCCCGGTCTCGACGAAGTCCTCCAGGTCGGGCACCAGGCCCTCGATGAAGTCCTCGTCGTCGTAGTCGGTGAGCGCGGTGTCGCTCATCAGGGACAGCGCCGCCTCCTGGAGGTAGCCATTGGGCTCGCCGTCCTCGGTGCGGCCGATGACGCCGCCCGGGGGGTCCTCGGTCTCGGCCGTGATGCCCGCCCGCTCCAGGGCGACGGAGTTGACCAGGGCCGAGTGCCCGGAGTTGTTCACCAGGATGACGGGCCGATCGCTCACGACCTCGTCCAGCAGGATGCCGACCGGATCCTCGACGCCCTCCTCCAGCCAGCCATAGCCGAAGACCCAGGGCTCCTCGGGGTGCTCGGGGGCGTACTCGGCGACCCGCTCCAGGATGTCGTCCATCGAGCCCACGCCCATCAAGAGCAGGCGATCGAGGGCAAAGCTGCCGGCCAGCAGGTGGGTGTGGCCGTCGCCGAGCCCGGGCCAGGCCCGCTGCGTCTCGGACAGCTCCACGTGCTCGGTGGCGTCGGCTGTCAGGTCCTCGGCGTCGGCGCCGATCGCCACCACGACACCGTCGCGGATCGCGATGGCCGTGGTCGTCTCGGCGGCCGAGAGGTGGACGGTCCCGCTGATCACGAGGTCGGCGGAGTCGGAGGTGGGGCAGGCGAGCAGAGCGAAGAGCAGCATGGAGGGAGGCTATCCGCCTCGGCGGGCCACCAGGAATTTCAGGGTGCCGCGCACGTCCACGGCTGGCCGCCAGGACCAGGCCCCGGGCAGGCTCGCGGTCACGAAGGAAGGCGGCAGCTTGAGCCTCACGGTCGGTGGAGCCCGCTCCAGCAGCGCGGCGAGATCCAGGCCGAGCTCATCGACCGAGATCCGATCGCGCGGGTAGTCCCGACCGCCCCACGGTGGGTCGGCCACCAGGGCATCGGCGGTGGGCAGCTCGCGGGTCACGTCGCCCCGGACGAAGGTGATGGACGCCTCGACGCCGTAGATCCGGGCGTTGTGGCGGGCCATCGCCAGGCGCTCGGGGTGGTGGTCGATGGCGATCACGTGCTCGACGTCCGGGAGCCGGGCCAGCGCCAGGGCCAGCGACCCGAGCCCGCAGCCCGCATCGACGACCACGCCCGACAGCCCGGCCACCAGCTCGTCCGCCAGGGCCTCGGGCGTGGCGGACCAGAGGCCCTCCTCGTCCCACTGCACGCCCTCGTGCCAGCGGGAGAAGAGACGACGTCGGCGGGTGCGGCGATCCTCCCGGACGGGCCTGCGGCGGCCGAGCCGCAGTGGCGGGTCGAGGAGGACCTGGACCCGCTGCCCGCCGACGTGGCGGCCGTGGAGCAGGTGGTGGACCCGTCGCGCTTCGCCGGGCGTGACGGTGTCGCCGCCGGGCAGCCACAGGCCGGGATCCAGCCAGCTCGGTCCCTCGAGCTGCACACGCACCCGCTCGGGCTCGACCAGCAGCTCCAGTGCCAGGGCCCGGGCCTCCTCGGCGGTGCGGGCCAGTCCGCCGTGAGCCTGCTCGGCCAGCAACTCGGCCAGGCGCCGGATCGACGCGTCGGGAGGGGAGGGGAAGGGCGTCGCGAGCAGCCGGTCCGCGTGCTTGCGCGACAGCCCCACCTTCACCAGGGCGCGGCCGGGATCGACGGGGCAGGCGAGGTCGGCGAAGTGCTGCCGGAGGGTCAAAGCTCCAGGGCCAGGACCTGGCACGAGACCACCGTGGCGTCGTCGGTGTGGCCCCGCTGGGCGAGCTGGCGATCCAGCTCGTCGACGAGGGCCCGCGCCCCCGGCGCCACGAAGAAGGCGTTCTGGATCGCCTTGTCCTCCAGGGTCTCCGAGACCCCGTCCGAGCAGAGCAGGTAGAGATCGCCGGGGCGCATCTCCAGGACGTGGAACTGGAGGGCGGTGCGGACGCGGGCGCCCATGCCGACGAAGGTCGCCAGGCCCAGGCCGCGTCGATCGGGGAAGTTGAGGCGCTCCAGGCGGGCATCGCGCAGGCGGAAGATCGCCGAGTCGCCGAGGGAGAAGGCCCAGGCCTGTCCGGCCGCCAGCCAGACGCCGGCGAGGGTCGTGGCGCTCTGGGTCTGCTCCCGGACCGCCGTGTCTGCGGCTTCGACGAGGTCCACCAGGGTCGCCTGGCTGGGGGGGCGGCTGCTGGTGAAGAAGGCCCTCAGGGTGGCGCAGGTGATCCTCGCCGCGCGGGCGCCGTCGACCGAGGATCCCACGCCGTCCGCGACGCAGTACATCACGCCCCGGCGAGCCTGGAGGACGTCCTCGTCACGGCCGTCGAACAGCGCGTAGCTGTCCTCGTTGGCTTCGTGACTCGTGCCCCGCCGAGAGGTGACCGCAGCCACCGTGTGGGGAAGGGTGCCGGCCATGGAGAGAGCATAGCCGGGGGGACCCGGTCTGGCCTCGCGGGGCCGCGCGGTGCACACTGAGCGGGACGACGGAGCACCGGGTCCACCATGTCGAGGTATCTCAGGGAGGCCTTGCGCCAGGCCCGGGCCGAGCGCTCCGATCCGGCGCTGTCGGTGCCCCCGGCCAGCACGGGAGGCGTGACGGCGGGCTTCGTGCCGGTGGAGCCGGCCGACTTCGCGGCGGCGGGACTCGACGCGCCCTTCGTCGAGACCCTGGTGCTCAAGCACCTGCTCACCCTGCCGGGCAACACGGGGCGCCAGATCGCCCAGGCGGTCTGCCTGCCGGGGCGCGCCGTGGACGACCTGCTGCTGGAGCTGAAGCAGGGCAAGCTGGTGGTGCGGAGCCAGAGCACCGCCACCGGCGACTTCAACTACGAGCTGTCCGAAGCCGGTCGGCGCAAGGCCCGCGACCTGCAGACCCAGTCCCGGTACGCCGGACCCGCCCCGGTACCACTCGAGGACTACGTCGCCTCGGTGGTCCAGCAGTCGGTGGGGCTGGTCCAGCCGAGCCTGGCGGCGGTGGAGGCCGCCTTCGAGGGCCTGTGGGTCGACAGCGCCCTGCTTCGGCGTCTCGGGCCCGCCCTGTCGTCGGGACGGGGGCTCTTCCTCTACGGCGATCCAGGCAACGGCAAGACCACCCTGGCCCAGCGCATGACCCGGGCCTTTGGATCCACGGTCTGGATCCCGGCGGCGCTCTTCGTCGACGGCATGGTGGTCAAGCTCTTCGATCCGGTGGTGCACCGGCGGGTCGAGGCACCTCCCGGCCAGCGGTGGGATCGCCGCTGGGTCCACTGCGTGCGCCCGACGGTGATCGCCGGAGGCGAGCTGACGCTGGAGCAGCTCGAGATCCAGTTCGACGAGCGTCTGGGCGTGTGCGAGGCCCCGCTGCAGCTCAAGGCCAACTGCGGCACCCTGGTGATGGACGACTTCGGGCGCCAGCGGGCCTCTCCGGTCGATCTGCTGAACCGCTGGATCGTGCCGCTCGAGCACCGCGTGGACTACCTCCGCATGCCGGACGGCAAGAAGGTGGAGGTCCCCTTCGATCCGCTGGTGGTGTTCTCCACCAACCTGGATCCGGCCGATCTGGTCGACGAGGCCTTCCTGAGGCGCATTCCGTACAAGATCCGGGTCCCCGATCCGGATCCGGTGGTCTTCCTGGAGCTGCTGCGCAGCCAGGCCCGGGAGCTGGGTTTTGCGCCGGCCGACGCCCTGCTGGGGGAGGCCGTCCAGCGCCACTTCTTCGACGCCGGGCGCCCGCTGCGCTTCTGCCAGCCCCGGGACCTGCTGCTCCAGGTCTTCCACCAGCGTCGCTTCCGGGAGCAGAGCCTGGAGATCACGGCTGCCGATCTCGACGAGGCGGTCGACACCTACTTCAGCCTGATGTAGACGCGGCCGGGCCTGGTGCCCTGCGCCGGCGCGATCCCCGGTTGGCTTCGCGCGGCGGCCGACGCTATCAGCGCCCTCCAGGGAGCCAGCATGGGCAAGGACAACGGCGGTGGCGACGATCGGATCGTCAGGAGCGTGGAGAAGGGGGATCACGACGAGGGACTCTCCCCGATGGACCCCCCCGATGCCTACGCCCCCCCGGGGGCCGGTCAGTCCGTTCCCTACGAGGACATGCACCCCGTGCTGCGCCGGTACCGGGACGAGCACGCGACCTACCTTCGCGAGCTCGAGACCTTCGAGGGGGTCCTGACGACGCTCCAGGCGCACCGTCCCGACCACGCGGCCAACAAGGCGCTGGGGCACTTCTTCCGGTTCGTCGAGACCGAGGTCCTGCCCCACAATCGCCGGGAGGAGAAGGAGCTCTTTCCCCTGCTCGCCCAGCGGCTGCTCGAGAGCGGTGAGCACAGCCAGGGCCCCAAGCCCACGACCGGCGTCGACATCCTGGAGACCGACCACCTGAGCCTGCTCCAGCAGTCCGCGGTGGTGCTCAACTTCCTCCACCTCGTCGATCGCCTGCCCGACCAGCGCTCCCAGCGGGTCGTGATCGACGCGGCGATCCAGCAGGGGCGGGCCCTCGTCACCGACCTGCGGCTTCACATCTTCCGTGAAGACGACGTGATGTTCTCGCTGGCCCACCGGCTGATCACCGCCGAGGAGTTCGATCGCATCGGGGGCTAGATGACCTCGGATGTCCTTGACCACCCCATCGAGCTCGCGCAGACCCGGAGCCCGGCGCTCTCGGAGCTGGACGGTCGGGCGGCCCTCGGCAGAGGTGGTCGCGGAGAGTCCTGGCAGCATCCGGTAGATCCCGGACCGGCCTGGAGGGCGCAGCCCGCGGTTCGAGGGCGCCGGGGGACGGCGGGAGGGACTTGACGCAGGATGCGAGCGTCGGCGCTGGAGAGTCCCCGACCCCACCCTTCGAGCTCGCGCGGGCAAGCCCCCCAAAGTCGCTGACATCGCCGTTGCTCGGAGGCTGCTCCACGCGACTGCCGGCATGAGGAACTCCAACACCAACTGGGACGGCTCCCGGTTCTACCAAGCTGTCGGCGAAGCTCAACGTGGTTGACATCCAAGGGAGCATCTGACAGCCGGCCCAGGGCTGTCGGGCGTCCTGAGCGGTGCCGCCCGGAGCGCGCTCTTGACTGTTCGAGGCGGAGCTTCGTTGGGAGGGCGAAGGCCCCACGTGGGACGAAGCGGTCGACACCGGCCTCGGCCCGATGTAGGCCCACGGGTGTTCTCCACCCTGCTGCTGCTGGCCGGCTGCTCCTGGATCGAGCCGGCGCCAGCCCCCCTGGCGCCTGCCGAGCAGGCCCTGGCCCTGCTGGGCCCCGTGGCCCAGGCCTGGCGGGACTTCGCACGGTCCGCGGGCAGCCCCGGCGAGGCGGCGATCCGGTACCGCGAGCTCGAAGCCGCCCTCGGGGCGCTGGAGCTCGACCCCACCGGTCCGGCCGGGTCCTGGCGGGACCTGCTCGTGGCGACGGCCCGGCGCGATGCGGGCTGGGCAGAGACCCTCGCTGCGGGGGAGCCGGTGGCTCGGTCCGAGCACGGCCCGGCCTCGCTCGTGCGCAGCCTGTCGCTGGGGGGGGCGCCTTCGGGCGAGGTCGCCGCGGCGGCTACGGCTGTCCTGGAGAGCCCGCCCTGGGCGGACTGGGATCCGGTCGAGACCCCCTGGCTCGTCGCGGCGGGGTGGGCCCTGGACGCCACTCCGCCCTTCGAGGTCGACGCACACTGGGGACCCTGGCAGGCCCGGGACGCCAACCGACAGGTCGCGGGTGTGGCCTTCGGCGCGGCCGGCAAGGGGGCTCCGTCGGTCTTCGTCCAGCGCATCCAGGCGATGAGCGGCCCGAGCCCGCTGCGCCCGCCCCTCGGCTGCGATGCCTACCGCGACGTGGCGGGGGAGATCGGCCCCCCCTCCCCTCTGCCCGCGGGGCCGACCCAGCTCGCACAGTCGGAGGCCTTCGTCGCCGCGGCGGTCTCCGAGGAGCTCGAGGCTGCCCTGGCGGCGGTCGGCCCACTGGTCGACAGCCTGGACGTGCGCTGTCCCGGCCGCTCCCTGCTCCGGGCTGGACTGGAAGGTCGGCTGCTGCTGAGGGCCGGGGATGCCCGGGCAGAGGCTCGCCTGCTGCGAGCCGTCGAAGAGGGCAGGTCGCTGTTGGGGGCCCTCGAACCAGGGGCTTGATCCGCACCATGGAGGTGGACGATGCGCTGCGTCCCGGCCCGGGCGCGGGGGTGCGGTCCGGGCTAGAAGGCCGGTCCCCTACGGGAACGTGGAGACCGACGATGATCCGATGCCTGCTGGCCTTGTTCGCGGCCCTGTTGCTCTGCTCCGGCCAGGCCCTCGCCCAGGACCCCGCCGGTGCGGAAGTCGTCGAGGCGGCCCCGGAGGTCGTCCTGCTCGGCGACTCGCCCCAGTCGGTCCAGGAAGCGGCCGCGGCCTGGGCGGCGGCCTGGCGCGACATTCCCAGGCTGCTCAGCCTCGTGGCCCAGGACGAGCAGCCCCAGACCCTCGAGGAGCAGCTCCGGGCGCGGCTCACCCTGCTGGGGGAGAAGACCTTCTCCAACCGGGAGTGGAAGAACTACTGGCAGGCCCAGGAGCAGGTCGCCGGTGCGCTGGCCGAGGCGATGGTCGACGCCGGAGAGGACGAGGCGCAGCTCGCCGGGGTCCGGGACTGGGTCGCCCTGGCCCGGGACAAGGTGGTCAACCAGGACCGCTACTTCGACGCCATCGAGTCCGAGCGCGACGCGGTCGAGGATCGCCTCGAGGCCAGCCTGGAGGCCCGCTCCGAGGCGGCCGAGCCTGTGGCCGCCGTGTCCGATCCCAACCCGTATGAGCGCCGCAGCCTGGAGATCGCGGACATCGAGCGCCGCATCGAGGCCCAGGACGTACGCCGCATCGCGGTGCTGGCGGAGATCGCCTACATCGAGCGCCAACTCGAGAGCGAGGCCATCCTGGCGACGGCCCTGGAGCGGGATCTCGCGCTGGCTCGGCGGGAGCTGGACATCGCCCGGGGCCAGGTCGACTCCGGGGGCTCCTGGGGTACCTTCTGGATCGAGATCGCGTCCACGGCTGCCCACAAGGTCGACAAGATCGCCCAGGAGGCCGACTACGGAGCGGCTCGGGAGCGGAGCCGTCGGGTCGAGGCCGGGCTGGCGACCTCCCAGATCTCCTTCCGGGAGGGCCGGATCGAGACGCTGCGGGCGGAACACAAGGAGGCCGCCAGCCTGGGCTCCTGGGTGAAAGCCACCTGGGAGACCGTGCTCGACTGGTTCCTGCACCGGGCCTGGCGCGTCGCGATCGCCCTGGTGCTGATCGTCATCGCCGTGCGGGTCGCGCTGCGGATCACGCGGCACGGGGTACGCATCATCCTGGAGCGCGCCGACGACAACCCCGAGGTCGACGACGACAAGGACCAGCGCCGCCAGACCCTCGGCGACGTCTTCGCCAGCGTCGCCCGAATCGCCATCTTCATCGTGGCGGGCTTGATCGCCCTGGAGCAGATCGGGGTCAACACGGCGCCGCTGCTCGGAAGTGTCGCCATCCTCGGTCTCGCCGTCTCCTTCGGCTCCCAGAACCTCGTGCGCGACGTCGTGAACGGCTTCTTCATCCTCCTGGAGGACCAGTTCGCGGTGGGCGACGTGGTGACCATCAACGGCAAGACCGGCACGGTCCAGCACATCACCATCCGCTCGACCTGGGTGCGGTCGGGGACCGGCGACCTGCACGTGATGCCCAACGGCTCGATCGGCGTGGTCTCCAACCTCACCCGCGGCTGGTCCCGGGCGATCTGCGAGGTGGGGGTCTCCTACGACGCCGACCTGAGCCACGTGCGCGAGGTGATCGAGCGGGTGGGCCAGGAGATGTACGCCTCGGACGACTGGCAGGACAAGCTGGAGGAGGCCCCCCAGTGGGTCGGCGTGACCGTGCTCGGGGACTCTGCCGTCCAGATCCGCTGCCAGGTGAAGGTGGGGGCCGGGGAGCAGTGGGGAGCCCACCGGGAGCTCAACCGGCGCCTCAAGCTCGCCTTCGACGAGGCGGGCATCGAGATCCCCTACCCGCAGTCCGTGGTGCACCGGGCGGAGTGAGTCTCGGGGCTTCGGGAAACGCCTCGAAGCACGCGTAGAGCGACTATGCTTCACGCTTGATCGGGAGGTCCCATGGGCGGTGGTCAGTCTCAGCGGCAGTCCCACGAGGACCCCAGCCAGCAGGTGTGTGTGCCGGACGCTGGCCAGAGTCCGGACACCGGGGGGGGACAGCGCGGCAACAGCGCCCGGCAGGACGACCTGGGCCTGGCGTCCGGCGAGGACACCTGCGGACCGGACACCGTGGTGCTGCCGACGCCGGTCCCCGCCAACGGCGCCCTCACCTACTACCGCTCCCGCCACAACGACTTCACCAACCGCTACGCCGCCTGCGGCGACACCTTCAGCCCCCCCGACTACTACCTCTCCTATGGAGAGCTCTACGTCTCCCGCTTCACCAACGACACCGGCCCGCGCCTGACCGCGGAGGGGCAGGCCTGGCTGGCGCGGGCCCGCGTCAACCTCCAGGCGGCCATCGAGCTCCAGCTCGCGGCGGGGCCTGCGGCCTTCGACCTGCTGGAGAAGGACAACGACGGCTTCCGGGCCTTTGCCTATGGGACCCACGCCGACGCCTACTGGAGCGCGGGGCTGGGTGACCTGAACATCTTCGACCTGGCCAACATCGGGCTCACCCCCGACGTCGAGGACCTGCTGGCCTTCGAAGGGCTCCAGCAGGTCGCCGACATCGGCACGCGGCTGCTCGGCGTCTGGGGCAGCGACGCCATCGACTACGTCGCCGGGGACGGCACCGCCGAGCAGCTCGTCGACATCGCCTACGAGGGCATGAACGTCGTCGGCGAAGGCATCGACGAGGTCTTCGGCGAAGGTACGGCCAGCACCCTCGTCCGTCGGGCGGAAGAACTGGGTGTGGCGGCGACGGAGCTGGCCGAAGACGCCCACGGCGTGGCCAGCGACGTCGTGTCCGCCGGCGCCGATGCCATCGACAGCGTCCTGGGCGAAGGCACCACCTCCAACGCCGTCAACTCCGTGCGGGAGGTCGGGCAGGACGTCGCGGACGGCGTCGAGTCGGGCGTGAACTGGGCCGCCGAAGTCTGGGACGAAGTTGACCTCAACCCCTTCGACTGAGCCCGAGGGCTGGAGGATCGGGGGGCAGCTCCCGGCCGCGCTCACGCCGACGGTCGTGCTCGCCGGATCGGACGGCTCGGGGCTGGTGTGCGGCTGGTGGGGATCACTGGCGGGTCCCCTCGCAGAGCGGCGGCTCCGGGTCCACCGCGTGTCGGCATCGGGGGCCGCCGAGCAGGTGCTGGACGACGACGGCTGGGTGGCCGCCGGACACCGCCGCGGAGACCGCGTCGCCCTGCTGCAGGTGCGGCCTGGACCGACCTGGTTCCTCCGCCTGTCCGACGACGGGGGCTGGACCTGGACCGAGGCTCAGGCCACGGCGGCGGCCAGCCTCAGCCAGGTCCACGTCCTGGACGGTGGCGAGGTCTGGGGTCTCGGTGCACGGGTGCTGGGTCGGTGGACTCCGACCGGCTGGGAGGAGATCGACGTCCCGGTCGACCAGCTCGACCCCCACCGCCACCGCCTGGCCGGTGCCGGGTCGACGCCGGTGCTGCTCGGACCACACGGCCTGCTGCTGTGGCGGGAGGCGACCCGCACCTGGGCCAGCCGGCGGGCGGGCGGCGCCCACGTGCGGGCCCTGTCGGGCAGCTACGTCGCGGCACGGGGCAGCCAGGGCGCGGTGCGGCTCGGGCGGCTGTCCGAGGCCTGGGTCGAGTGGCTCGGTGCGGTGGAGGGCGGCGCGGACGTGGCGGCGATGGTCCAGGCGCCGTGGAGCACCTCGGGACCCCTGGCGCTCCAGCTCCTGCTCGTGCCCGGGGACCCGACCCGGACGCCGGGCCTGGTCCTGGTGCGGTCCCTGCCCGAAGGCGGGCTGGCGGTGGAGCGGCTCAAGCTGCCGTCTTCGCCGGGCTGGGTCGGCATCTCCGGACCGCGGGGTGTGCTGGCGGTGACCCTGGATCGGCGCTTGCTGCAGTCGGGAGGTCCCTCGTGAGTCGCTGGTTCGCCGGCCTGGTCGGTGTGCTCGCCCTGGCCTGTGGCGGGAGCCGCGCCGGGCCCTTCCAGACCGTGGCCGAGCTGGGCGGGGGCTTCACAGTGGCGGTCATCCTGGGCCTGGAGGACGGCTCGGCGGTCGTGCTCGGGTTTGCCGGCGGGACCTATGTGCCCCTGTCGGACAGGACCACGGCCGTGCGGCGGGTCGAGTCCGGCGGGGAGGTCACCTCCAGCGGCTTCGGAGCTGGCTGGGTCACGGCGGCCGACGCCCTCGGAGAGGAGGTGTGGGCGATCCATGCCACCCCCCGTGACGATCCGACCGGTCCGGAGTACGCCCTCCAGATCAGCCAGGACGGCGGTCGCACCTGGGAGTCGAGCGGTCCGATCCCCGCCACCAGTCTCACGGGGGTCACCGTCGCCGGCGACGGGTGCGGGTGGGCGATCGGTGTGAAGCACCTCTTGCGCACCTGCGATCGCGGCGCCACCTGGCAGGTCGTGCAGGCGCCGCTGTTCCTGCGCGGCATCCACCAGCCGCTGGTGGCCACCGGCCGGGACCGCGTCGTGCTCGGGGGCGCGGGTCTGTTCCGCTCCGAGGACGCCGGGGTCACCTGGACCCAGCTCGCCGAGGCCGACGTGGTCGCGGCCAACCCCCACTTCGTGATCGCGCGGGAGGGGGAGACCCTCCGGGTCGGGGCCCTCGGAGGCCAGACGGTGGCCTGGGTCGGCACCTGGGAGCACTACACCCTGCCCGGCCCCATCTGGAGCTCGGGTCCCGTGATCCGGGTGCTGGCGGCGCCGCTCGGCGACGACGCGGGGCGAGGCCTGGCGCTGCTCCGCAGCGAGGACGCCGGGGCCACGGCCGAGCGCTCCCGGATCGGGCGCTCCAGCGACATCGCCACAGGGGCCTTCGCCCACGACGGGGCCGTGTTGCACCTGGACCTGGAGCGGCGGCTGGAGGTGCTCCGGTTCTGAGCGGGCGACGATCACGGCCAGGTGACCGTGATCGCCTCGCTCGCCATGCAGTTGTCGACAGAGATCGCCTGCCAGTAGCCCGTCTTCTTGCTCGCGAAGGGCGGGACGGTGACGGTGAAGGTCGTCGCCCCGGTGGCATCGGCGGTCTGGATCCCGACGGGCTTGGGGCCCGCGACGTCCAGGGGGACTCCACAGCGGGCCGTCGCAGAGCCGGTGGACCTGGCCCGGACCAGCACGACCGTGCCGTTGGGCTCGGCGTCGGTGACGTCGAAGGTGTTGTCGCCCCCGGCCGTGCCCGGCGCCGGGGAGCCCAGCTCCGGGACGCAGTCGACGGTGGCGTCGGAGTCGTCGCAGTCGACGGTGTCGCAGGTCCCGTCGCTGTCGGCATCGGGGCAGTCCCCGGAGTAGGTGTAGACCGCACCGATGGAGCTGTCCTGGGACCAGGCTCCGACCGCCAGGTCGCCGGCGCCATCGGCCTCCACGTCGCCGATGGCCGCGACGGCATAGCCGTAGTCCGACGACGCCAGCTCGTCGTAGGGGATGAGCTTCTCCTCGGTGGCGGAGGCCATGCTGGTGGCCGCACCGTAGTAGACATAGGCGGCCCCGCAGAAGGACCCGCACTCGTCCTCCTGGTAGGCCCCGACCACGATGTCATCGTAGCCGTCCGCGTCGAGGTCGACGCCTCCGGAGACGGCGTAGCCGAAGTCGTCACTGGCGGCGCCGTCCGAGGCGGTGAGCTTGGTCTCCCCGGTCATGCCGGAGGCGCTCCCGTAGTAGACGTAGGCTGAGCCGCTGTCGGTGCCGTTGTCGTCGTCCCGGCTGGAGCCGACCACCAGGTCGGGGTAGCCGTCGCCGTTGACGTCGCCTGCGCCGGCCACGGAGTTGCCGAAGGAGTCGCGGTTCGCACCATCGGACGCGGTGATCGACTGCTCACTGCTGGAGTCGAGCCCCGTCGAGCTCCCGTAGTAGACATAGGCGGCCCCCCGGATGTTGTCCCAGCCCACGCTCCCCACCACGATGTCGTCGTAGCTGTCCCCATCGACGTCGCCGAGCCCGTCGACGGCCTCTCCGAACTCGGCGCCGACGTCGGCGTCGGACGACACGAACGGGTCCTCCCGGCTCGTGTCCACGCCGGTGGAGCTGCCATAGTAGACATAGGCGGCGCCGGAGCCGTTCACGGTCGTGTCGTGGTCGGGGGCGCCGACCACGATGTCGTCGTAGCCGTCCCCGTCGAGGTCGCCCGCCCCCGCGACGGCGTCCCCGAACCCGTCGCCGCTGGCACCGTCCGACGCGGTGAGCTTGTCCTCCCGGCTGGTGTCCAGGCCCGTGGAGGACCCGTAGTAGACGTAGGCGGCACCGGCTCCGGTGGCCACGTCGTCGTTGTCGGGGGCGCCGACCACGATGTCGTCGTAGCCGTCGCCGTCCATGTCTCCGGCGAAGGAGACCGCGCCACCGAAGTGGTCGGAGGTGTAGGAGTCCGACGGGTACAGCTCCACCTCGCTGCCTTGGAGGAGGCCCCAGGGGCTGCCGTAGTAGAGGTAGACGGAGCCACCGTCGCTGGCACCGCCATCGGAGTCCACGGCCGAGACCAGCAAGTCGTGGTAGCCGTCGCCGTCCAGGTCGCCACCGCCGGCGACGGCGTAGCCGAACCAGTCGTCGACGTCGCCGTTGCTGGCGAGGAGCTTGTCGTTGTCCTCGACCGACATCAGGGAGGGGAGATGACCGAGACCTTCGGCGCCGGGGTGACAGCCGAAGACGAGGGTCAGCATCAGCGGTGAGGGCATGGGGGCCTCCGCATCGAGGGTTGAAGAACCTGACTCCCAGCCAGGATAGGCCCACCGGCGGCCCCGAACCAGGGGGGCAGGCGACAAAGCGTACGGACCTCTCGTACGGTCGGGAGTCGATGACGGAAGCGCCCTGGTCGCCACCGGTAGTTGGACCACCCGGCCCAGAGCTACGCCGAGACCGATCGCCGGTGTCGTCGCCGCGGGCGACGAGGCGGTCCACCTGTCCGCGTCAGGGTGAGCCGTGGCCAGGTCGCTCAGGCGTCGATCAGGAGCGCCAGGTCGTCGTCCATGCGGAGATCGTGTTCGAGTCCTGCGGCGCCCGCAGTCCGCCTCGCCGCCAACGTTGAACCATCGCCGAGCTTGATCGGTGCCCGGTAAGTCAGACCTCCGACCGGGGACCCGTCGCGGTCCGAGCCCGAGCCGTCCCTGTCACCCCCCCCGATCCCGCCTCACGAAGGGGGTGCGGCCGCGGATCTTCGTGTTGCGCAGCGCGTCGATGACGCGGTCGGCCTCCGAGGCCGGGACCTCCACCAGGGAGAAGCGCGGGGTGATGCGGATCGCGCCCACGGCTCGACCCGGGAGGCCCGTCTCGCCGGCGATGGCGCCGACCAGGTCTCGCGGCCGCACGCCGAGGCGGCTCCCCAGGCCGATGTAGAGCCGGACCCACTCGCCTGACGGGGGCCGTCGGCCCGAAGGGGGTCGTGGCCCTTGTTGGCGTCGAGGTGCTGGTGCCTTGATGGAGGGGATCTCCTGCTCCTCGCCCAGCATGCCCTGGGCCTCGGCCAACAGGCGCAGGGCCGCAGCGGCCACGTCCTCGACCTCGACCTCGTCGGCGAGGTCCTGGACCAGCTCCCGCCAGCGCTCGAGGTCCTCGACCGAGGCTGTCCGCAGCACCCGGGACTGGAGCTTCTCCCGCCGGAAGGTCCTCAGGTCGTCCACGGAGGGGATCTCGGCGACGGGCAGCAGCCGCTTCACGTGTCGCGAGATGTTCTGGAGGGTTCGCCGCTGGCGGGGCTCGGCGAGGGTGATCGCGACGCCGGTCCGCCCGGCCCGCCCGACGCGCCCGATGCGGTGGACATAGACGTCGGGGCTGCCGGGGAGCTCGACGTTGAAGACGTGGCTGAGGCGCTCGACGTCCAGCCCCCGGGCCGCCACGTCGGTCGCCACGACGACGTCGCAGGCTCCGCCGCGCAGCCGCTGCATGACCCGGTCCCGCTCGGCCTGGGTCAGGCCACCGTGCAGGGCCTCGGCGCGCACGCCCCCCGCATCCAGGCCGGCCGTGAGGCCGTCGACGTCGGCCCGGGTCCTGCAGAAGAGCAGGGCCGCGTCGGGCTCCTCCAGCTCCAGGAGGCGCTGGATGGCCGCGAGCTTGTGCTGCCGGCGCACCATGAACACCAGCTCCTTCTGGGGAGGGTCGGCGGTCGCGTCGGCCTGGGCGTCGATCCGGACCGGCTGGCGCATGTGGGCCTTGGCGATGGCCTTGAGCCGCCCGGGAAAGGTCGCCGAGAAGAGCGCCGTCTGGCGATCCTTGGGCGTCGCCTCGAGCAGGGCCTCCAGGTCCTCCTGGAAGCCCATGTCGAGCATCTCGTCCGCCTCGTCGAGGATCACCAGTCCCACGAGTCCGAGGTCCAGCGACCCCCGCTCCAGGTGGTCGAGGGCCCGCCCGGGCGTGGCCACCACGACGTCTACGCCCTGCCGGAGCACGCGGAGCTGCACGCCCATCGAGGAGCCGCCATAGACCTCCAGGACCCGCACGCCGAGCCGTCGGCCGTAGCCCTTCAGGGCGCGACCGGCCTGGCGGGCCAGCTCACGGGTCGGCACCAGGATCAGGGCGAACGGGGCTCCGCTGCGGTCCTCCGCTTCCTGGAGCCGGTGCAGCAGCGGCAGCGCGAAGGCCGCGGTCTTGCCGGTGCCCGTGGCGGCGAGGCCCAGCACGTCGCGACCCGCCAGCAGGTCCGGAATGGCCTGGACCTGGATCGGCGTCGGCTCGCTGTAGCCCAGCTCATCGACAACCTCGACCAGCTTGGGGATCAGGCCGAGGTCGGCGAAGCTGGGCATCGAGAGCTCCCTGGGGCGCCGCGTTGTAGCGCACCTGGCCTCGATCCGCTCCCCGGGCTGGCTTGCGCGGCACCTCCCACCCGGTGCAGAGTGCGCCCATGTGGATGCTCGCGCTGCTGGCCTGCCCCGATCCGGTCGATGACTCGGCCACCGTCCAAGCCGCCGACCCCGGCATCGCGCTCGTCGCGGACGGCTGGCTGCGCGGTGACTTCCACGTCCACACCCTCTACGAGGGCGGCTGGGAGGACGTGGCCACCAACATCGGGCTCGCCGAGGCCCTCGAGACCGACGCCTTCGTGGCGGCCCATCCCGAGTACGAGGGCAACGGCCTCGACTTCGTGGCCATCACCGATCACCGCACCGTCGAGCAGCAGTCGGATCCCGACTATGTCAGCGACCGGCTGGTGCTCGTCGGGGGCGAGGAGTTCGGCGGCAAGGGCCACGCGGGCCTGCACGGTGTGCACGAGCGGGTGGATCACGACCCCGACGGCGACGGCTCGGACCTCGAAGACCAGCTCGCCGGCATCGCCGCCACCCACGCCCAGGGAGCCACGTTCTCGCCGAACCACCCCTTCCTGCTCGACATCCCCTGGCCCTGGGACACCGAGGACCACGACGGCATCGAGATCTGGAACAGCGGCTGGGCCCTGATGGCGCCGCCCTTCGGCGAGGAGGACCTGGTGGGGTGGGAGGCCCGCTACGGCACGGCCGGCGCGGCCTATCGGCGGGCCGTCCAGGCCGGGGGCACCTCCTCGGACCAGGCGCTGGCCTGGAACGAGGCGCAGCTCGCCCTCGGGCGCCACAAGGCCCTCATCGGTGGCAGCGATCGGCACGCGGTGCTGCTCCCCGGCTTTCCCACCACCTACGTCCGGGTCGACGAGACCAGCGAGGCCGGTGTGGTCGAGGCGGTGACCACGCGTCGCACCTTCGTGGCCCGCACGCCGGCGGCGGCCCAGGTCCTGGTCCTGGTCGAAGCGCCCTCGGGGACCTTCGGACTCGGCGACTCGGTCCCGATCAGCGGAGGCGACGAGGTGTCGGTGACGGTGCGGGTCGGCCGGGCCCGGGGCGGCCACCTCGAGGTCCGGGGAGGCGGGGCCGTGGCCAGCGAGGAGGAGCTCGCCGACCTCGAGCTCGGCGTGGCGATCCAGAGCGCCGACGTCGACAGCGCCGACTTCTCCCTGAGCTTCTCCCTGACGCCCGAGGTGGGGGACTGGCTCTACCCGGTGGTCACCGAGCCCCTGGTCTTCGAAGGGGCGACGGAGGCAGAGGCGGAGTCCGTGCGCGAGCTGGCCCGGGCCGTCGTCGAGACCGGTGGAGAGGACTTCATCGGCCTGGCGAACCTCTTCGTCGACCTCGCCGACCCGGACGTGCTCTTCGACGGGGGGCGGTGCTTCCCCGAGGACTGGCGGCCGGACATGCTGCAGTGCATCCCGGCGGACTCCGAGGGCCTGGCGACCTTCTACGTGCCCGATCGCTTCGACCGGGCGCTCAACGTGATCGTGCGAGACGGCGAGATCACGGACTCCTGCATGGGGGCCGTGGGCAGCGCGGTGCGGTTCGTGGGGGCGGAGCGGTAGGGGCGCGTCCCCCGTTCGTGCGGCGGGCCCCTTCGACTCAAGGGCCGGGCCTGGGGTCCGACGCGGGGGCCGAGGAGGCTCTCCCATGACGTTCGCTCGGCTGATCCCAGCGGTGACCGCCGCCGCTCTGCTCGCCTGCTCTCCGCCCTCGGCGATGCCGCCGCCGGTCCCGCTGGCTGCAGGCAGCCCCGCCGACCTCGGCGTGGCGATGACCGCGGGCTACGGTCACACCGGCAGCTACGAAGCCATGTACATCACCGACGAGGAGAGCGCCCCGGCGATGTTCTTCGGCGATGCCCAGGCCTGGATCCTGATGGGTCCGGGCGGCAAGGCCCCGCAGTTCGGGTTCGTCGGCTCCATGGGGCTGGGCCAGCTCGTCACCTTCGGCGCCATGGTGCGCTACACCTCGATCCGCATGCACAACTTCCGCCTGGGCATCCAGGCCGACGGCGGCTGGGCCTGGGTCAGGGCCAGCATGCCCGTGGCCTACGCACCTCGGGACGGCACCTGGCTCTGGTCCAACCCGGCGCTGCAGGTCTCTCCGGACGCCGTCAACTACGGCTTCGGCGGCAACGCGCCCACCGTGCAGGTGCCCCTGGGCCTCTCCCAGGTGATCGGCCGAGACGGGCGCGGTGTGGTCCACTTCGAGATCGGCTACCGGGGGTACCAGTGGGAACGTAGCTGGCGGTCCAAGGTCTACGCGGGCATCGGGGTGAGCGGTCACCCGATCGTGCGTGGGGCGGCGACCGCTTCGGGGGAGCACCGCCAGGAGCCGCAGCGGACCGACGTGCTGGGGGTGACTAGAGCAACCCCAGGATCTCCGCCTCCAGCGTACTGATCGACGTTCCCGAGCCCAGCAGCCGGATCGAGCCCTCGCGATCGACGATCGCATAGCTCGGCTGGCTGCCCTGGAAGTAGAGATCGTAGGCCTCCCCGTCCGGGTCGGCGAGGACCGGGTGGGTCAGGCCGAAGGCGCTCACCCAGGCTGCGGCGAAGCTCACGTCGGCGGGGTTGTGGCTCGCGTCCTCGTAGACCACCGTCAGGACGGTCAGGCCGGAGGAGCCGTGGTCGTTGTGCAGCCTCTCCAGGTCCGTGGCCCGCGCCTGGCACGTCCCGCACCAGCCCGCGGACAGGTCGAGGAGGACCACGTCGCCGTAGTAGTTCCAGAGCGAGTCCCAGGCCCCGTTGCTGTCCTGGAGCTCGAAGTCGGTCGCGCACTGGCCCAGGCTGGTCCCCGGGACCACGCTGGCGTCGGAGTCGTCGCAGTCATGGCCAGCGGCTTCGCTGGCGCTGTCGAAGCCGTCGCCGTCAGCGTCGTAGTCCGAGGCGCCGTCGCAGTCCTGGTCGATGCCGTCGTACCAGATCTCCGCGGCGTCGGGGTTCACGGAAGCATCGCCCTCCTTGCAGTCGCCGGCCCGGCGCGAGTAGCCGGCGGGCTTGACGCAGGAGCGCTTGCGAAGGGCCGCCACACCCCAGGTGTCCCCGTCGAAGTCGCGGAAGTACCAGCGCAGGCAGGCCGGCCCGCCGCCAGGTCCGGCGGCGGGTTCGGTGGCCAGGACGGGGCTGGTCAGGCCCAGGGCGAGCAGTGTCAGCATCTGGACTCCCTCAGCAGGCGGAGGGGGAGATGCCGGAGCGGAAGGGGGGTCGCAGCCCGCCGCGACCCGGCCGCCTCGGACCTGTCTGGATCACACCCTGACGCTCGCGACCGCCGAAGGGGCTGGTGTCGGTGAGCAGGACGTAGAGGATACGACGTCCATCGGCCGCATCCTGGGCAAGATCCGGACATCTCGGGCGGATGCGCTCTGCGGGCCCAGGCGCGGGGGTCTGGAGCGGGAGGTCACCGGTGTCGGCGCGACCGCGGCCTTCCGACGGCGCTATTGGGCCTCCCCCCTGCCAGGAGCCTGGATGGAGCGCCCTCTTCGAATCGCCCTCGTCGAGCTGACCTCCCCGGGGCTCCACATCTTCAGCGCGATGTCCCTGCCGCGCCTGGGAACGGTGCTGCTCGGCACCATCCTCCGCGACCTCGGCCACGAGGTGGACGTCCAGGTCGAGGAGGTCCGGCCGCTCGACGAGGACGCGATGCGAAAGGCGGACCTGGTGGGCATCTCCACCATCACGCCCACGGCCTCGTCGAGCTTCCGGCTCGCCGATCGGCTCCGCGCCGACGGCATCCCCGTCGTGCTCGGCGGGCCCCATGTCACCTGGATGCCCGATGAGGGCATGCAGCATGCCGACTACGTCATCCGCGGGGAGGGGGAGGAAGGACTCCCGGCGCTGGTCGTGGCCATCGCCGAGGGCCGGACCGACCTGTCCCACGTGCCGGGTCTCACCTGGCGCCGGCCGGACGGCGAGGTGGTGACCAATGCGCTGGCGAAGCCGGTCGACCTGGACACCCTGCCGAGCCCCGACCTCGACCTGCTCGGCTTCACCCCTACCCGGGTCCTCGGCCTGCGCCGCGTGGTCCCGATCCAGATCTCACGAGGCTGTCCCTTCGACTGCTCCTTCTGCACCGTGCACACCACCTTCGGCCGCAAGATGCGGTATCGGTCCATCGACAGGGTGCTGGACGACCTGGAGCGCCTCGACGGCCCGAACCTGCACGTCTTCTTCTACGACGACAACTTCGTCGTCTCCAAGAAGCGGACCAAGGAGCTGCTGCGGGCGATGATCGAGCGGAGGTTCCAGTTCCGCTGGTCCGCCCAGGTCCGCACGGACATCGGCAAGGACCCGGAGCTCCTGGAGCTGATGGCCCGCTCCAACTGCTACAACGTCTACGTCGGGCTGGAGAGCGTCAACGAGCAGGCCCTGGCGTCGATGCGCAAGCGCCAGAACCTCGGGGCGATGAGCGAGCACATCCGCAACATCCGGTCCGCGGGCATCAACGTGCACGGCATGTTCGTGCTCGGCTTCGACGAGGACGACGAGGCCACCCTCGAAGCCACCGTCGACTTCGGCTGCAGGTGCGGCATCACGTCGGTCCAGTTCCTCCTGCTGACGCCGCTGCCGGGCTCCGAGACCTGGCGAGACCTGTCCGCGGCCGGGCGTCTGCGCACCCGGACCTGGGACCTCTACGACACCTTCCACGTGGTCTTCGCGCCGGAGAAGGTCTCGCCGGATCAGCTCCAGCAGGCCCAGTGCGACGGGCACCTGCGCTTCTATAGCTGGAGGCGGGTGCTGGCGAACGCCCTGCGGGGTGACTTCCGCTTCGTGGTCATCACGCTCTATGCCCGCTTCAACGCCCTGAGCTGGGCGAAGAAGAACACCCACTACCTCGCAGCGCTGCGCCGGCTCGGCATCACGGACCGCGTGGAGACCTGGGCGAGCGCCTTCGACGAGGTGCCCGTCACGGGCAAGTAGCGGGCGCCCCGGGTGCGGCTGTCTCGGCCGCTCCTCTCCTGCCCCGGGCCCAACAAAACCCCCGATCCTGCGCTGGAACCCTTGAGTCCACCCCTGCCCTCTGCTACGCCGAGAGCACGGGCTGACCGTCCCATCCTCGGCCTGGAGGACTTCAGATGGCTCACGGATACATGGGGAAGGTGCTCTGGGTGGACCTGACCGCAGGCACCTGGGAGGAGCAGGAGATCGGCGAGGAGCTCGTGAAGCAGTACCTGACCGGGTACGGCCTCGCGGCCAAGCTGGTCTTCGACCGCACCCGCGCTGGCCTCGACGCCCTGGGGCCGGAGAACGTCCTCGGCTTCGCCGCCGGCCTGCTGACCGGCTCGACGGCCTTCTTCAGTGGCCGCTACATGGTCGTCGGCAAGAGCCCGCTGACGGGCGGCTGGGGCGATGCGAACTCCGGGGGCACCTTCGCCCCGGAGATCAAGAAGTGCGGCTACGACGCCATCTTCTTCACCGGCTGCAGCGCCGCACCGGTCTACCTGTTGATCGACGGGGGGGAGATCTCGCTCCGCGACGCCAGCGGGATGTGGGGTACCAACGCCTTCGAGACCGAGGACGCGATCTGGGAGGCCACGGGCAACAGCCGGCTCAAGGTGGCCTCCATCGGCCAGGGCGGCGAGAACCTCTGCCTGTCGGCGGGCATCGTCAACGACAAGGGCCGCATCGCCGGGCGCAGCGGGCTCGGCGCGGTGATGGGCAGCAAGAAGCTCAAGGCGATCGCCCTGAAGGGCAAGCAGAAGGTCTCGGTGGCGGACAAGGACCGGGTGAAGGCCCTGAACAAGGACCTCAAGGTGGTGCTGGAGTCCGAGTCCCTGCTCTACCCGACGAAGCCCCTGTTGGGCACGGTGCTCGGTCTCGCTGGCCGACTCACCTGGAAATTCGGGCTCTTCCCGCGAGACGACGCGCTGGCCTGGCGCCAGATCCTCAAGCGCTACGGCACCTCCGGGATCACGGCGATGGCCGCGGCCAACGGGGACTCACCGGTCAAGAACTGGGCCGGGTCGGGCTTCCGGGACTTCCCGGCCCGGAGGGCCCGCAAGCTCAGCGACGAGGCGGTCCTGGTCTACCAGGACAAGCGCTATGGCTGCATCTACTGTCCGGTGAAGTGCGGCGGCGTCCACAAGGTCGACGACGGCCCCTACCCGATGGAGTGGACCCACAAGCCCGAGTACGAGACCCTGTGCATGTTCGGCACCTTGCTGCTGATCGACGACCTCTTCGCGATCTACAAGGCGAACGAGCAGTGCAATGGCTACGGCCTCGACACCATCAGCGTCGGCGGCCAGATCGCCTTCGCCATCGAGGCCTACCAGCGTGGCCTGATCACGAAGGAGCAGACGGGGGGCCTGGAGCTGGACTGGGGAGACCCGGAGATCGTCCTGGCCCTGGTGGAGAAGATCGCCCACCGGGAGGACATCGGGGACCTGTTGGCCGACGGGGTCAAGAAGGCCGCGGTGCGACTCGGCGGTGACGCGGCGGAGTTCGCCATCCACGCCGGTGGCCAGGAGCTCCCCGCCCACGACCCGCGCTACGACCCCGGCCTCGCGGTGACCTATGCCGCCGAGCCGACCCCGGGTCGGCACACCATCACCTCGCTCAGCTTCGGCGAGCTCCAGGAGGTCGACGCGCGGTTCCTCGGCCACAGGTCTCCGCTCACCCGCAAGAAGACCCGCTACGACCCCAAGGGCAAGGGCGAGTTCCTCAAGCTCGGCTCGGCGATGACCCAGGTGACCAATGGTGCGGGGCTGTGCCTCTTCGGCGTGCAGCTCGGCAGGCCGATGCCGATCTTCGAGTTCCTCAACGCCACCACGGGGTGGGGCTGGTCCGACGCTGAGTGGATGGCCGCCGGCGAGCGCATCCAGAACATCCGCCATGCCTTCAACCACCGGGAGGGCATCGAGCTCGCCGACACGAAGTGCACACCCCGGGCCGTCGGGCGGCCCGCGATGAAGGAAGGACCCAACGCCGGCATCACCATCGACGAGGAGACGATGCTCCGCGAGTTCTTCGACGCCTATGGCTGGGAGTACCCCTCCGGACGGGTTCGCAAGGACCGGCTGGAGGCCCTGGGGCAGACCGACCTCGTCGAGTACTTCCACGGCCAGGCCTGAGCCGGGTGGGTGTCACCCTCCACGTCACCGTCGTGTTGGACGGCAGCGTTCGGCACGGGAGCCTGGAGGTGGACCTCGCCGACGTAGAGACGGTCCGGGACCTGCTGGACCGGGCGGACGGCGAGCGCCTCGTGGGCGAGGGGACCCTGCGCCGGTACACGGGCTGGCGGTTGCGCCGGATGGTGACCCTGCTCCACAACGGCGTGCGGCTGGAGCTGCCCAGGGGCCTCCGGCGCACGCTGGAGGACGGCGACGAGGTCAACCTGCTGACCCCCCTCGCGGGGGGAGCCTGACCTGTCCCGTCAGGGGCGCTCCCACCTGGGGAAGCCCGGCGCGACTTCGTAGGACACCGGCGGCGGCGGTCGCTTCCGAGCGCTCGGCTCTTCGCCCTGTCGCTCGACCAGGTGGGGGAGGCCTGCTGCTCGCTCGACGGTCTCGTGGCCGAGGCCACCCGCTGGCTCGCCGCGACGACCCTTCGACCCGCGGACCAGCCCCGGGTTCACCTGCCCGCCGGGCGCGGCAGCATGTTCCGCTAGCGGTCTTCGGGCCCGATCAGCCCTCGGACCGCGGCGTGCCCGGGGCCCCCCGGCGACGAGGACGCCGCCTCTTGCGCCGCGGTGGACGCAGGACGGCCTCCGCGGGGTCGGTCCGGGTCGGTCGCTTCGTCTCCCGGCGCTCGCTGCGCGTGGCCTCCTCGCGTCCTTGACGGTCGCGGCGACCTCGGCCTCCGGACCGGTTGCTGCCGCCTCCGCGCTGCTGCCCGCGGCTGCGACGGCCACGGCTCCGATCCAGCTCCCCGCGCATCTCCATCGCCCCGTCGGAGTGCCAGGGGTGGTCCGTGTCCACGGGCAGGATCAGGCCCGTGAGTCGCTCGATGTCCCGGAGCAGCTCGGCCTCGGTGGTGTCGCAGAAGGCGATGGCGATGCCGCTGCGTCCGGCCCGACCGGTGCGCCCGATGCGGTGGACGTAGACCTGGGGCTCGTTGGGGAGGTCGTAGTTGAAGACGTGGGTGACGTCGTCCACGTCGAGACCCCGTGCGGCGAGGTCCGTGGCCACGAGCACGTCGATGGCGCCGTCCTTGAAGGCCTGCAGGGCCCGCTGGCGCGCCCCCTGGGACTTGTTGCCGTGGATCGCCGCGGCTCGCACGCCGACGCGGTCGAGCTGCTTCACCAGCCGGTTTGCGCCGTGCTTGGTCCGAGTGAACACGATCGCGCGATCGACGCGGTCCCGGTCGAGCAGGTGTGCGAGCAGACGGCGCTTGTCGGGTCGCTCCACGTACATCAGGAGCTGGTCGATGGCCTCCACGGTGGGTGCTTCGGGGCTGACCTCCACGGACACCGGGTGTCGGAGGAACGAGGAGCCCAGCTCGGCGATCGAAGCCGGCAGGGTCGCTGAGAACAGCAGGTTCTGTGTGCGGGGCGGGAGCTCGCGCAGGACGCGCTTCACGTCGTGGATGAAGCCCATGTCGAGCATGCGGTCCGCCTCGTCGAGCACGAAGTACTCGACCCGGGACAGGTCGATGAGGCCCTGGCTCAGCAGGTCCAGCAGCCGCCCGGGTGTGGCGGTCAGCACATCGATGCCGCGGCGCAGAGCGCGCTCCTGGGGGACCTGGCTCACGCCGCCGAAGATCACGGCGTGGCGGAAGTCGAGGTAGCGTCCGTAGGCGTGGAAGCTCTCGTCGATCTGGGCGGCCAGCTCGCGCGTCGGGCTGAGGATCAGGGCACGGATCGGCCGCTCTCCGCTCGGGAGCGGGCGCTCCTCGAGGCGCTGGAGGATGGGCAGGGCGAAGGCGGCGGTCTTGCCCGTGCCGGTCTGGGCGCACCCGAGCAGGTCCTGACCGTCGAGCAGGGGGGGGATCGCCTGGATCTGGATCGGCGTCGGCTCTTCGTAGCCCAGGTCCTCCACGGCTCGAAGGAGCGCGGGGAGCAGGTAGAGATCGGAGAAGCTCATGGGGCCACCCTGGCGTCGTCGCCCCGTGGTTCGAGCCCCTCATATGCGGTCCGGGGGCATGTTCCAAGGCCGGGGGAGCAACGAGGGGCTCCAGGGCACCGTCCGGATCCCCGGCTGCGGTCCTTGGGCTCGGAGGCTGAGCCCGCCTGCTCGCCGGGGCTCCCAGGCCACACCCCGTTCGCCGGACTGCTCGACGACCTCGCAGCCGGACCCCGGGGCCGGCACCTGCGCCGACCTCAGGGTCGAGCGAGCTGCTCCCAGAGCGGGCCGAAGCCCAGCGCGCAGGCCAGCACGGCGTCGCCGACGGCGTTGTCGGCCGCCGCCGCCAGGGTCGGGTGCACCGTCATCACCGCCTCGGCGGCAGCCAGCGCTCGCTCCAGCCGCCGTCGCCAGGCGTGGTCGCCGAAGGCCCGCGCGGCCAGCAGAGCCAGGCCCGAGCTGCTGGCGCTGGCGCCGAGCACCGGGACCAGGGGCCCGGAGTCCACGTCGATCGCTGCGGCCGTGCCGTCGGGCCACTCCCGGGCGTAGCCCAGGCCCACGAGGCTCCCGCCGAGCGCCTGCCGCGCCCGGGTGTACTGGGTGCGGGCGAGCGCGGGGTCCGTGAGCAGCAGCCCGGTGGCGGAGAGCCAGAGGCTCGAGCCCTCGGGGCCTTCCTGGGGGGCGCCGTCGTAGCCGAAGCTGGACACCAGCATCCCGCTGGTCGGGTCGACCAGGCGCTGGCGCAGCAGCGCGAGCCAGCGGTCACGAGCCGAGGCGTGGTCGGCGCCCTCCAGGTGCTCGTGGAGCCTCAGTCCCACCTGGGCCATCGTGTTGCAGAAGGTCCAGCACTCGTCCGGGTAGCTCTCGGCACCTCCGTGAGGGGAGGCATCCAGCGCCTCGCGGACCCACCGGGCCCGGTCCTCGAAGGCCGCGGACCACCGGTCGGCCGCCAGGGTGCGCCGGGCCCCGAGCATCACCAGCACCTCGCCGTCGACGAACAGGCTCCGCCCGGAGCCGAGGAAGGGCGCGTGGTGCACGTAGGGCAGGAGGAAGTGGGGCTGGCCCCATCGCTCCTCCTCGGCGAGCGTGCCGGCGAGGACCGTGTCGATGGCGGCCAGCGCCGGCTCGGTCGCGGTGGTGCCGGCCAGGGCCGCGTCCACCAGGGCGAGGGTGCCGAAGGTCCGGGCCATCAGGTCGTACTCGGGGTTCTGCGCCCGCAGGGCCTGGTGGCGCCCCGAGGCGGCCGGGACCTCGCTCCAGGTGGCGAGCAGGTCGTCTCGGAGCTGGTCAGCCCGCTCCGAGGAGGAGGGCAGCGTCCAGAGGCGTGCGGCGGCGATCCCGGCGAGGGCGCCGCCTCCGACGAGGAGCTTGCGTCGCGTGATCATGGAGAGAGCATGCCCACCCCGAGGCGGCAGCGTGCGGGAGGAACCGACGGGATCCCGTGCAGGTGGCGTGCAGGTGGCTCCCCCTCGATGGATGACGGCCTGGCGCAGCCGGGCGTCTCGGGCCCGGAAGTGGCTGAAATGCCCCAGGTCGTTCTCGCGTAGGATGCCCAGGGGCAGAGGGATGGCCCCCGGGGAGCACGGATGGAGACCCTCGCACTTCTCGGCACGACGCTCGGCCTGGGGCTCACCGCTGGCATCAACCTCTATGCCACGGTCTTCGTCACCGGGCTCGGCCTGCGTCTCGGCTGGCTGGTCCCGCCGGCCGGGCTGGATGGCCTCGATGTGCTGGCCCACCCGGCGGTGCTGGTGGCCGCGGGGGTGCTCTACGCCGTCGAGTTCCTGGCCGACAAGATCCCCGCCGTGGACCACGCCTGGGACCTGCTCCACAGCTTCGTGCGTCCCCTGGGGGCCGCGGTGGTGGCCTGGGTGGGGGTGGAGGGCGCCCAGGTGGCCGCGACGCCCGAGGTGGTCATCGGTCTGATGGCTGGCGGGGTAGCGCTCACGAGCCACGTCGCCAAGGCCGGCGGACGCCTCTTCGTCGGCGCTTCGGGCGGCCACGTCGTCGGTGCGGGCGTCGGGCTGAGCCTCATCGAGGACGTGTTCGCGATCGGTCTGGCGGGGCTCGCGGTGAGCCACCCGCTCGTGATGATCGGACTGGTCGTGGCCTTCCTGGTCTTCTTCATGGCCTTCGGACCCCTCTTCGCCCGGCTCTTCGCGGCCCAGCTCCGCACGGCGGCCTACCTCTGGAGGCACAAGCTGACCCAGCGCAGCGCGACGGGCCTCTCCCGGGCCGATCTCTCGAACACCCTGTGCCGGCTGCTCGAGGAGACGGGACCCCTGGACCAGCCGGGACGCCTGGTCGTCCCGGCCCGCGTGACGGGTCTCTCCGGCGTGCCCCGCTGGTCTTCGGGTGTGCTCGACCTGGGGCCCGCGGGACTGCGGTTCGTGAGCCCTGGCTGGTTCCGTACCCGACGGGTCGAGCTGTCCTGGACCGAGGCCCGGCCGCAGCTCGTGGAACGTCTCCAGGGACTGATGCTGGTGCTGGACACGGAGCGTGGTCGGGCGGTGGTGAAGTTCTACCCCCTCACGCGCGCCATGGCGGATCGCGTCCGGGCAGCCGTGCCCGCTGCGGAGACCCTGCCCCACGGGCTGCAGCCGGTGTGAGTCAGCCTGGGAGGAGCGGGTCGCAATCGGACCTTGACGGTCGGCCTGGTTGGACCCATTCTGGACCTTCCACCCCCACGAGGTTTGGCGATGGCGGGTCAGACGGGATCGATGCGCGAGAAGAAGGCGAGGAAGTCCGGAGCCTCGGGATCCGGCGGGTCTTCGACCAGCGTGAAACAGACCGACCTGAACGACTTCGACGAGGGCCACGGCAACGCCGCCCTCGCCGCGGTCCTGGCCGGTCAGAACAAGGCGGGCCCCGGTGGGGTGCACCGCTTCAACGAGAGCACCCGCGGCAGCCTGTTGGCGGGCAACGACCGCCTCCTGCTGGCGGCGATGATCTACTCGGAGTCCACCCCCTCCGAGGTGGTCAACGACGAGATGCTGGCGCTGGCCTGTGTGGGCCGCACCCGGGTCGAGCACCTGGCCCAGCACCCCGAGGACGCCGAGATCCTCGGCGCCGCCTCCTACCAGCAGCAGCTCGAGGACCCGCTCCAGTTCCTCGGCAAGCCGACCTCGCAGTACACGACCTTCATGGACGCGGCCCGCTTCAACGCCGGCTTCGCCACCGAGGAGGCGCTGAAGCACGCGGAGGCCGCCATCGCCGCCGCCATGGAGATCTACAACGTCGGCAACCCCTTCGAAGACGACTACATGATCTTCTGCGCCAGCGGCGAGGTCCCCCACGCCGAGATGATCGACCCCTCGACGCGGGCCCAGTACGGGGCGCTCATCTTCTGGGCCATCAAGCCCCAGCAGGTGGTCGAGCAGGAGGAGGAAGAGGTCGAGGGTCCTGAGCTGGACGCCTCCGGCGGAGAGGTCTGAGACCGGGCGACTACAGCCCCCCGAAGATCTCCTGGATCTGCGAGCGGCGCGCCTCGACCATGTCGACCATGAAGTCCTGGTAGGCGGTGACGTTGGCGTTGGAGTAGGGCTTGCGGGTGTCGGCGGCGACCAGCGGCGCGATCTGCTGGCGGATGTCCTCCAGCCAGGGCCCCAGGTCCAGCGCCTCCAGCTCGTCGGCGAGCTCGAGCGAGCGAGCGGCCCACTGCTGCTTGCAGGTCGGTGTGGCCAGGCACTTCCAGCCCAGCCGAGAGATGACGTTGTCGGCCGGATCCCAGTCGTAGTAGTAGAAGGTCTCGTCGACGCCGTGGGGCATGAACTTGAGCTGCTCGGAGTCGGGGTCGAAGTACACGTAGGCGTCGTCGCCCGGGTAGCGGTAGGGGTAGCCGTCGTAGTGGGCCGTCCAGGCGCAGGCGGCCCAGTAGCTGAGGTAGACGTCCAGATCGAGGGACTGCTCGAGCACCTCTTCTTCGAAGGCGCCGTCGCCCACCAGGGCCTGGGTGGTGTCGGTCAGCGGGGTGCGGTCGTCCTCGCCGAACTTCTGGGAGAAGTCGTCGATGTAGGCGGACTCGAACTCCCCGCCGGTGAACTCCCACATCGTGCCGTCGTCGTCGTACCAGGCCTGGATGAGGGTCTTGGTCGCGCTCTCGACGTGGGTGTAGAGGCCGTAGGCCTGGCCGTTGAGCTCCAGCCAGGTGTGGTGGGCTCGGCTCGCCGGGACCCCCGCCTCCCGGAAGACCCGGTAGGCGACCCGCTCGTGCATCATCGAGTAGTCCGACACCATGTTGTTGAGCGTGATCTCCGACATCTTCATGAAGCGGAGCTCCTCGTCGTACTCGTCGAACTTGATCTTCAGCGACGGCTTGGCGTCGATGGGCTGCCACGTGCCGCTGCCCTTGGTGCGCACCCCGATCGGCTCCAGGGTCAGGTCGCCGTAGGTGAAGGCCCCCGGGGCATAGGTCCGCGGGTCGTCGCGCAGGGCCTGCATCGAGGACTCGGGCAGGGTCAGCACGAACACCGGGACCTCGGCCTCGTCGAAGATCTCCTCCCCGGGAAGGGGCTCCTCGACGGGGGGCACCTCCTCGGTGGTCGCATCGCCGGAGTCGTCCGTGTCGACCCCCTCGACGGCCTCCGTGGGGTCATCGGTGGTGTCGGTGTCGACGTCGATCGTGCCCTGGGGCACGCAGCCCGTGCTCGCCAGCGTGAGCAGCAGAGGCAGGGTCAGCACCTTGGCAGGGTCCACGGAGGCTCCTCGTCCGCAGCATAGACCGGGGTTCGGCTCGATCGCCGGGCTCACCTCGCCAGCGACGCCCCGGTCCACCACTCCACGTCCCGGCCGAGCCTGCCGCCCGCGGGGGACGTCGTGTCCGCGGCCGCTCAGTCTCCGGCGAAGGTCGCCTCGATCCGGCGGTGGAGGTCCTGCCAGGTGGAGGCGTCGCCCTCGCTCAGATCCGGCGAGCCGGAGCCCGACAGCGTGGCCGAGAGGATGCGCGCGTCGCGCGAGAGCATGAGCAGATCGGCCCTCTGGTCCGTGCTCAGGCCCTCGCCGTGGCTGCTCCAGTCGGCGAGGGACTGCCCCAGGATGTCGAGGGACTTCGCCGCCGTCCTGGCCTGGCGCCGCTGGACCTGGTGGTCGGCGTCGGCGATCTGTTCCTGGACGGTGGGGGAAGGGACCAGGTCCGGCTCCGGCTCGTGCAGGATCACCGCCGCCAGGACCACGAAGAAGATCGCCGAGGCGATCACGGCCTTGGTCTGCTGGGAGATCCGGGGTCGGGGGCGCGCGTCGGAGCCGGTCACGCGCAGAGCATACGTCGCGGGCGGCCGGCGCGCCGGACGTCACCGGTAGCGGTTGTCCTGGCCCCGGCCGGTCGGTAGCCTCGTCCGTCCATGAGCCGCCCTTCCCCCCTCACCGTCTCCCGCGCCCGAGCGGTCGCCCAGGCCATCCGGCGCCGCGTGCTGGACCACGTGCTGCGCAACGGCGAGGGCTACCTCAGCCAGGCCTGCTCCTCCGCCGAGCTGCTCGCCACCCTCTACACGGCGCTGCTGCGCCTCGACCCACCGGAGGCGCCGCCGGTGCCGCCGCCGTTCGGGGGCGTCCCGGGTCCGGGACTCAGGGCCTGGCAGGGGGGGGCCTACAACGGACCCTGGACCCCTCGGACGGATCGCTTCTTCTTCTCCCCCGTGCACTATGCCCTGGTGCTCTACGCCACCCTGGTCGAGGTCGGCCGGCTGTCCCCCGACGCGCTCGCGGACTTCAACGCCGATGGCAGCACCGTGGAGATGATCGGCGCTGAGCACAGCCCGGGCATCGAGACGACCGCCGGTTCGCTGGCCCAGGCGCTGTCGGTCGCCGGCGGCGTGGCGCTGGCCCGCCAGCTTCGGGGGGATGCGGGCAAGGTGTGGGTCTTCATGAGTGACGGGGAGTTCCAGGAGGGGCAGACCTGGGAGGCCCTCGCGGCCGCGACCTTCCACGGCCTCCGCGACCTCAGCGTCGTGGTCGACGTGAACGGCTACCAGTGCGACGGGCGCATGGACGACGTGATGACCCTCGAGCCCCTCGCCGAGCGCCTGCAGACCTTCGGCGCGCGGGTCGTCGAGGTCGACGCCCACGACCCCGCCGCCTTGCTGGAGGCCGCCTCGACGCCCCACCCCCACGGGCCGCTGGTGGTGCTGGGGCGCAGCGATCCCTGTCGGGGCGTCCCGCCGCTGCGCGAGCGCACTCCCAAGCTCCACTACCTGCGCTTCAAGGACGCCGCCGAGCGGCAGCGCTACGCCGACGTGCTGGCAGCCATGGAGGGGAGCTGACGTGGAGGTCGTGCTCTCTCCCCACCGCCACAACCTGGTGCGCTGGGCCGCGGATCGGCCGGAGGTCGTCGTGCTCTCGGCGGACCTGACAGCCTCGTGCGAGGCCGACGGCTTCCGAGATGCCTACCCGGATCGCTTCTTCTCGATGGGCATGGCCGAGCAGAACATGATGGGCTTCGCCGCGGGCATGGCGCGGGAGGGGCTGTCGGTGTGGGTCCACACCTTCGCGGTCTTCGTCACGCGGCGTCCCTACGACCAGGTGGCGATGTCCATCGCCTACCCGAACCTGCCGGTGCGGCTCGTGGGGCTCTTGCCGGGCCTCACCACGCCCGGCGGCGTCACCCACCAGGCGATCGACGACCTGGCGCTGATGCGGGCCCTGCCGAACATGACCGTGCTGGCCTGCGGGGACGCGACGGAGGTCGAAGGCGTGCTCGACGCCGCAGAGGCGATCGACGGGCCGGTCTACATCCGGATGCTGCGCAAGGCCGTACCCCGCCTCTTCGAGCCCACGGAGCCCTTCGAGGTCGGGCGGCTCCGGACTCTCGGCGAGGGCACGGACCTGCTGGTCGTGAGCACGGGCATCTGCACCGAGGAGGCCCTGCGGGCCGCGACCGCGCTGCGGCGACGGGGACTCTCCGTGGGCCACCTGCACGCCCACACCCTGAAGCCCTTCGACGACCCGGCGTTGGTCGAGGCGGCGGCGGCGACGCGACACGGCGTGATCACGGTCGAGAACCACCTGGTGACCGGAGGGCTGGGCAGCGCCGTGGCCGAGCGGCTGGCCGAGGCCGGACTGGGACGTCGCCTGGTGCGCCTGGGCCTGCAGGACACCTGGGCCAACGGGGCCAGTCGGGCCTGGCTGCTGCGGCGCTATGGCCTGGACGCGGTGGCGATCTTCGCCGCGGCTGGCCGGCTCGTGGGGCAGCCACTCGCGGCCGAGCCCGGTGAGCTGGACCCCCCCGATCCGGACGCCGCCAGCGCAGCAGCGGCGGCCGAGGGCCTGTAGGTGGAGCGCCCGGTCGCGGTCCCCACCAGCGGCGAGCGGCTGGTCGCCACCTACCGCTTCTCGGCGCTGCATGCCGATCCCCTCCAGGCCGCCCGGGACCTGTGCGTGGAGCAGACCGTGGAGTTCCCCGCCGACCTGTTGCCGCCGGGGGACATCCCCGGGAGCATCGTCGGGCAGCCTGGGGAGCCCGAGCCGCGGGCCGACGGCTCGGCGGAGGTGCGGGTCAGCTACGCGGTGGAGACCGTCGGCACGGAGCTCAGCCAGCTCCTCAACGTGCTCTTCGGCAACAGCTCCCTGAAGCCAGGGGTGCGACTCCAGGGCTTCGAGCTTCCCCCCTCCCTCGCCGGGACCTTCCGGGGGCCGCGCTTCGGACGTCGGGGCCTCCGCGAGCTGTGCGCGGCGCCGGAGCGGCCCCTGTTCTGCACGGCGCTGAAGCCCATGGGCCTGGGTCCCCGGGACCTCGCCGGCCTCGCCGCGCAGTTCGCCCGCGGCGGCGTCGACCTGCTCAAGGACGATCACGGGCTCGCGGACCAGCCCTTCTGCCCCTTCGAGGAGCGGGTCGCGCGGGTGGCGGAGGCGGTGGCCCGGGTCAACGCCGAGACCGGCGGCCGCACGCTCTACGCGCCCAACGTGAGCGCACCGGCCGACCAGGTCCTCTCCCGCGCCCGCTTCGCCCGGGAGCACGGGGCGGGAGCGCTGCTCGTGGCGCCGGGCCTGGTGGGGTTCGACCTCGTGCGGCAGCTCGCCGAGGACGACCGCATCGGGCTGCCGATCCTGGGGCACCCCGCGCTGCTGGGCAGCTACGTGACCTCACCCACCCAGGGCATCGCCCACGGGGCGCTCTTCGGCCAGCTCTTCCGGCTCGCCGGGGTCGATGCGACCATCTTCCCCCACCACGGCGGGCGCTTCAGCTTCTCGCGGAGCGAGTGCCGGGACCTGGTGAGGGGGACCGAGGTGGAGCTGGCGGGCCTGCGGCCGATCCTGCCCGTGCCGGCCGGCGGCATGTCGCTGGACCGCATCGACGAGATCGTGGCCTTCTATGGCTCGGACGTGATGCTGCTGATCGGCGGCGACCTGCACCGCCACCCCGACGGGCTGGAGGCGGCGTGCCGGGCCTTCCGGTCGGGTGTCAGGCATTCGTGATAATGATTTCGCCCCGCGAAATCATTATCACGAATGCCTGACACCTGGTCCGGCCAGCCACAGGCGGTCGAGCTGCCGCTCCGCCCAGCGCCAGATCGGCCCGGGCAGCTTGGCTGCGAGCCAGTAGGCGATGCGGAAGGCGCCGAAGCGGCGGTGGGCGAAGAGGATCTCCTCGCGGGGGAACTGGGGCATGTCGAGGCGGGTGTCGACGAAGTAGCTCTTGACCTCGCGGTCGCTGATCAGCCCCTCCTGCTCGCACAGCTCGTAGAGCGGCGTGCCGCGGAAGGGGTAGAAGATGGTGTGGTGGTTCAGGAGCTGGTTGCCGGTCAGACGGGCGGCCAGCTTCACGGTCTTCAGGGCGGAGGCCATGGTCTCGGTGGGCACGCCGACCATGGTGAACAGGCCGTAGCGGATCTTCGCCCGCTTGAGGAAGGAGGCCCGCTCCAGCATCATCGCGTCGGACTGGTGGCGGCGCAGGACCTGCTTGCGCAGGACCTCGTCGCCGGACTCGACCCCGATGAGCAGGAACTCGCAGCGGATCTGCTTGAGCAGCTCCACGTTGCGCTCGGTCAGCAGCTCCCACCGCCCGGTCAGGAAGCACGCCCGGTCGACCTCGGTCCGGTACCGCTCACAGAAGGCCTCGAACCACTTGCGGTTGCCCATCAGGACGTCGTCGTAGAAGTTGAGGTAGAGCGTGCGGGGGTTGGCGTCGACGTAGGCCTGGACCTCGGAGAGCAGGTCGTCGATGGACTTGAAGCGGTAGTAGGCGGTCGGGTTGGGGTAGGTCCGCTTGAGGCTCTGGTTGCAGCAGTAGCTGCAGGCGTAGGGGCAGCCGCGCGTGCCCATGAAGAAGGTCGAGTCGGCGACCTTGCGCTGGTCGTAGTCGGTGACCGTGGGGATGTCCCGCACGGGGGAGGGGTGGTCGGAGAGCTGCTCGATCACCGGACGGATCTCGTTGCGGAGCACCCGCTTCCCGTCCCGGAACCACAGGTTGGAGATGCTCGTGGGGTCCTCTCCGTCGCGCAGCGCCGTGCAGAGGTCGAGCATCGGGCCCTCGCCCTCACCGACGCAGATCGCGTCGAAGGACGAGGACGCCATCGACTCCACGGGGGCCAGGGTGCTGTGCACGCCTCCGCAGATGGTCAGCAGGTCGGAGCGGTCGGCCTTGAGCACGGCGGCGAGGCGGCTCGCCTCCTTGAAGTCGACGCTGTTGGCCGTGAAGCCGGCGATGTGGTGGTCCGCGTAGTGCTCGCTCCAGAGCGCCAGCAGCCGCTCGTCGGTCACGCCAGCGGAGAGCTTCAGCAGGTCGACCTGGAAGCCCGCTCGACGGAGCACGCTGGCGATGCAGGCGATGCCCTCCCGGTAGGTCGACTCCCACTTCGGCACCAGCTTGCCGAGCTTGCCGTGCTCGAGCGAGATGTTGCAGACGATGAAGACGACCCGGATCGACATGGGGGCAGCAGGCTCCGGCACGAACGCAAGCCTATCCCCTGCGGCCCGGCCGCTGTTCGAGGTCACCCGCACACCGAGCTCCACCGGATTGGAACCAAACGACTCCGCCGGCGTCCTCACTCCGATCCGCGGAAGTGGAGGGAGCAGGAGATGAACCGACGGCGACCCCCTCGCGCCCTGGCCCGCGCCCGCGGCGCCCTCCTCCTGGCGGTGGCGCTGCTGGTCGGGAGGCCTGCCCAGGCCCTCGACGACCCGTACCCGACCCAGGTCGTGGAGACCGATCGCGGCTCGGTCGCCTACTGGGACACGGGAGCGGGGGAGATGACCGTGATGCTCGTGCACGGGCTGCCGACCTCAAAGGAGCTGTGGGTCGACGTGGTCCCCCTGCTCGCGGGGAACTGCCGGGTGATCGTGCCCGATCTCCCCGACTTCGGCGACGCCCGCGACGCCCACCCCGACACCCTGGTCCACGACGATCGGGCGACGGCCCTCGAGCAGCTCCGGATCGCGCTGGGCCTGGAGCACTTCGTGCTGGTCGCCCACGACCTCGGCTCCTCGGTGGCGGTCTGCTACATGGGGCTCTACGGCGAGCACGTCGACCGGCTGATCCTCATGAGCTCCCCGGTCTACCCGGACTTCGAGGAGCCGCACGTGGTCGACCTGTTGCGGAATCGGCTGGTGGCGGCACCCCTGCTGAACCTGCTGCCGCGGACCCTGATGCGGAGGACGATGCACCTGGGCCTGGTGCACGACGAGGCCTGGGACCGCTACCAGAAGCGCAGCTTCATCGACCACTACCGCTGGCCCCGAGGCAAGCGGCGCCTCTACCGCAGCCTGGCCTGGGGCACCCCGGAGGAGATGTTCGCCGGCTACCCGGACATCCTGAAGCAGCTCACCGTGCCGACCCTGCTGCTCCAGGGCACGGAGGATCCCTGGATCCCGCGCGAGCACGCGCACCGGCTCCACCGGGACGTGCCGGGGGCCAGCCTGGTCCTGCTCGAGGGCGGGGCGCACTTCATCCCGCTGGACCTACCGGAGCGGGTCGCGGACGAGATCATCGGCTTCGTCGAGGGACCCGTCGTCATCCCCTGATCCTCAGCGCACCCAGAGGCTCACGTCGTCGAGGCCGAAGGACTCGTTGGTGCTGGACTCGTCCAGCGTGGATCCCGCCAGCAGGTTGACGGTGTCGGCGGTGTGGGTCGCGATCTCGGAGACGTGGCTCTGTTGGTCGGGCCAGGACCAGTTGCCGCACTCGTAGTCGAAGACCCACCACCACCCGGGGTTGTCGCTCCAGACCTGGCTGCCGTCCAGGTCGACGTAGGCGGTCTCGTAGTCCCAGGAGTCCAGGTGGGCGTAGACCAGGTCGACCCAGGCCTCGCTGTGGGGCACGCCGTAGAGATCGAGGTCGATGTCGAGGTCGCCGCCGGCGATGACGCCGTGGCCGCCCAACAGCGTGGTTCCGCCCCAGCCGGAGCAGGTGGTGGTGCCGCTGAGGCTCCAGCCGGTGTCCGGCGTGCTCTCGAAGTCGTCCTCGAAGAGCAGGGTCCAGCCGCCACCATCCGTCGTCATGTCGCAGGTGACCTCGGCGGCGCCGGTGTCCAGGGTGATCCAGTAGTCGCCGTCGCCGGACGACGGGTCGTCGGTCAGCACGTCGAGGCAGCTCGGGGCGGCGCAGGTGGCGTCGTCGCCGAGCACCCCGGCGTCGGAGTCGCCATCGCAGTCGTTGTCGAGGCCGTCGCAGGCCTCGGTGGCGTCGGGGTGGATCGCGCCGTCGGTGTCGTCGCAGTCGCCGGTGCCCTCGGCGAAGCCGCTGGGCTGATCGCAGGCCACGGTCGTGCTGGCCGTGGTGCCGTGGCCGTCCCCGTCGTCGTCGACGTACCAGGTCGGGGCGTCGACCGCGTCGTCCTCGTCGATCGTGCCGTCGCAGTCGTCGTCGACGAGGTTGCAGGACTCCGTGGCCGCCGGGTTCACGTCCTCGTCGAGGTCGTCGCAGTCCTCGGCGTTGTCCACATGCAGCGACGGCGCCGAGCAGCCGGTGCTGTCCAGGGCCGGGTCGCCATAGCCGTCGCCGTCGTGGTCCAGGTACCAGGTGGTGGCGTCGGTGGCGCCGACATCGGTGGTGCCGTCGCAGTCGTTGTCGACGCCGTCGCAGACCTCCGCGGCGCCGGGGTTCACGGCGGCGTCGGCGTCGTCGCAGTCGGTGCTGTCGCCGACCTCTCCCGAGGCGGCCTCGCAGGCGACCGAGGGGCTGTCCGGGTCGCCGAAGCCGTCGCCGTCGCCGTCGGCGTACCAGGTGTTCACGTCCGTGGCGTCCTCGTCGATCGAGCCGTCGCAGTCGTTGTCGGTGTCGTCGCAGACCTCGTCCGCGCCGGGGTGGTCCGTGGCGACGGTGTCGTCGCAGTCGGTGCTGTCGGCCACGGTGCCTGTCGGGGCCTCGCAGGCCTCGTGCGACCAGTCGGCGTCGCCGTAGCCGTCGCCGTCGTCGTCCAGGTACCAGGTGCTGACACCGGTGACGTCGGGATCGTCGTCGTCGACCAGGCTGTCGCAGTCGTCGTCGATCCCGTTGCAGGTCTCCGGCGCCGCGGGGTGGACCTCGGCGTCGGTGTCGTCGCAGTCGCTGTCGTCGGCGACGGTGTCGTCCGGCTGGACACAGGAGACCGTGGCCGAGGCGGCGTCTCCCGCGCCGTCGCCGTCGTCGTCGTCGTACCAGGTGCCGGGGTCCGCCACGTCCGGGTCGTCGTCGTCGACCAGGGTGTCGCAGTCGTTGTCGGCGCCGTCGCACACCTCGGCGGCCGCGGGGTGGATCGCGCCGTCGGTGTCGTCGCAGTCGTCGCGGTTGGCCGCGAAGCCGGACGGGCGCTCGCAGGTCTCCACCGACGAGACCCCGGTGCCGTAGCCGTCGCCGTCGTCGTCGATCCACCAGGTCGCCGGGTCGAGCAGGTCGTCGTCGTCGTCGTCCACCGCGTCGTCGCAGTCGTCGTCGAGGCCGTTGCAGACCTCGTCGGCGCCCGGGAAGACCGCGGCGTCGGTGTCGTCGCAGTCGTCGCCGGTCGTCGAGGTGGAGGAGGGCGCCTCGCAGGCGAGCAGCGCCAGGGCGGGGTCGCCGTGTCCGTCGCCGTCGGCGTCCGTGTACCAGGTCGAGGCGTCGGTCACGTCGGCGTCGGCGTCGTCGACGAGGTCGTCGCAGTCGTCGTCGAGGCCGTTGCAGGTCTCCTCGGCGTCCGGGTTGATCGCCGCGTCCGTGTCGTCGCAGTCGGAGCCGACGGCCACCGCACCCGGAGACACCTCGCAGCTCACGACCGGCGCGGTGGCGTCGCCGAAGCCGTCGCCGTCGTCGTCGACGTAGAAGGTGAGGCCCACGTCGTCGTCGACCTGGCCGTCGCAGTCGTCGTCGACGAGGTTGCAGACCTCGGTGGCGGCCGGGGAGATCGCGGCGTCCTCGTCGTCGCAGTCCAGGGCCAGGGGGTAGCCGTCACCGTCCAGGTCGTCGTCGGGGGTCGCGGCGTCGCAGTCGTTGTCCATGCCGTCGTAGGCGACCTCGACCTGGTCGGGGTTCACCAGCGCGTTGCCGTCGTCGCAGTCTCCGGTCTGCTCGGCGGCGCCCGCGGGCAGCTCGCGGCACCAGCCCTCCACCACCTCGCCGGAGCCCCAGCCGTCGCCGTCCACGTCGGCGTAGAACTCGCAGGCGAGCGTGCCCGTGTCGGTGGCTCCCGGGTCCTTGTTGCGGCACCCGGGGGCGAGCAGGAGCAGAACCAGCAGAGAGGTGGTGGACATGCGACCTCCGCGGTGGATCCAGGCTACCCCGGACGGTCGCTCCTCGCGGGCCGATCGCCGGCGAGCGGTCCTCCCGGTATCCTGGAGCCCCGTCCTCCCGGGAGCCCTGCGATGTCCGTCCTCCGTGTCCTCGTCCTCTGTGCGCTCCTGCTCCCCGCCTGTCGCAACAAGGGGGACACGGCGGACACCGGGGGCCTCTGTACCTGGTACGTCGACGCCGATGGTGACGGCTGGGGCGCCGGCGAGCAGATCCTGGGCCTGTGCGACGACCAGCCCGCGGCCTCCAGCGACGTCGCCGGGGACTGCGACGACGGCAACGGCGCCGTGAGCCCGGACCGGTCCGAGACCGCCTACGACGGCCTGGACAACGACTGCGACCCCGCCACCCCCGACGACGACCTGGACGCCGACGGCCACGGGGCCGCCACGGACTGCGATGACGCCGATGCCGAGGTGAACCCGGACGCGATCGAGGTCTGCAACGGCGTCGACGACG
>CAZCVP010000051.1:0-455 GCA_964501915.1 uncultured Enterobacterales bacterium | reverse complement strand
GGGCTCCCCTCGGTGGTCCGCCCGGGGGTGCAGTAGGTCGCCGCCGTTGTGGTCTACGACCACGACCCCGGCGTGCTGGACGCCCAGACCTGGTACGCGGACACCGACAGCGACGGCTACGGCGACGAGGCCGCCACGGTGAAGGCCTGTGAGGCGCCCCCCCTCTATGGCCCCGAAGCGGGGGACTGCGACGACAGCGACGCCACCGTGAACCCCGGGGCGACCGAGGTCTGCAACGGGGCCGACGACGACTGCGACGGGCTGGTGGACGCCGAGGACGACTCGGTGGAGGGCCGGGACACCTACTACCTCGACGCCGACGGCGACGGGCACGGCTCCTCGTCCTACAGCGTGGAGGCCTGCAGCGCCCCGGAGGGCTTCGCCGAGAGCGCGGACGACTGCGACGACGGCGAGGCCCTGACCTGGCCCGGCGCCAACGAGTCCTGCGACGGAGA
>CAZCVP010000050.1:0-40726 GCA_964501915.1 uncultured Enterobacterales bacterium | reverse complement strand
CCGAGGTCTCGGGACGCGGCGGGTTTCCCCGAGGTCTCGGGACGCGGCGGGTTTCGGCTTTTGCCTTTGGTTGGTGTTCGGTGTCGTGAATTGCTGGTTTTCCTATCCTTCGATCGATGGCTAATCGTCATGGCGCTTTCCGCAAGCACAGCACTCTCCGTTGACTCGATCAAACGCCACAGCGAGATGGGCCTGGCGTTGGCCTTTATCGGCGTGCTGGTGGTGCTGGTGGTCCCGCTGCCGGGGCCTCTGCTCGACATGCTGCTGACGGTGAACATCTCGTTCGCCCTCATGATCATGCTGGTGACGCTGAACGCCAGCCATCCGCTGGAGTTCTCCACGTTCCCCTCGCTGCTGCTCTTTGGGACCCTCTTCCGCCTATCGCTGAACGTGGCCTCCACCAGACTGATCCTGCTGAAAGCAGAGGCCGGGAAAGTGATTTCGGCGTTTGGCAACTTCGTGGTCGGAGGCAGCCTGGAGGTGGGGCTGGTCGTGTTCATGATACTGGTGGTGATCCAGTTCGTGGTGATCACCAAAGGCGCGACGCGAATCTCGGAGGTGGCCGCCCGGTTCACCCTGGACGGTCTGCCCGGCAAGCAGATGGCCATCGACGCCGAGCTGAACGCCGGGCTGATCGAGGAGCACGTGGCCCGGTCCCGGCGCTCGGAGATCACCCGCGAGGCCGACTTCTACGGCGCCATGGACGGTGCCTCCAAGTTCATCCGCGGCGACGCCATCGCCGGCATCGTCATCACCCTGGTGAACATCGTCGGCGGCATCGTGATCGGCGTGGCCCAGAACGAGATGAGCCTCGGCGATGCGGCCCAGACCTACACCCTGCTGACCATCGGCGACGGCCTCGTGGGCCAGATCCCGGCGCTCGTCATCTCGATGGGGGCCGGCATGCTGGTCACCCGGGTGGACGACGAGCAGTCCGGCACCCTGGACGCCCAGCTCTCCCGGCAGGTCCTGGCCAACCCCCGGCTGCTGCGCATGCTCGCCGTGGCCATGCTGGGCCTGGCGCTGGTGCCGGGGCTGCGCCTGCCCTTCCTGCTGCTCTCCGCGGTCATGACGGTGCTCTCCTTCCAGATGGAGCAGAGCGCGGCCTCGGCCTCGGCCGAGGAGGCTGCGGAGCGCACCGAGGAGGCGCGGCCCGCTGCCCGTCCCGAGGACCTGCTCGACCTGGAGCCCCTCACCATGGAGGTGGGCATCGATCTCGTCTACCTGGTGGACGAGCGCAAGGGTGGAGAGCTCGTCGAGCGCATCCAGCGCATCCGCAACCAGTTCGTGACCGATCTCGGCGTGGTCCTGCCGTCGGTCCACCTGCGGGACAACATGCGCCTGGAGAACTCCGAGTACGTGATCCTGCTGCGCGGCGAGGAGGTCGGCCGCGGTCGGGTCCACGCCCGCCAGCACCTGGCCATCGATCCCGGCGGCGCCACCGGTCGGCTCAAGGGCATTCGTACCGTCGACCCGGTCTTCGGTCTCGAGGCCTGGTGGATCTCCGACTCCCTGGTGCTGCGGGCCCAGAGTCGCGGCTACACCGTGGTCGACGTGCCGACGGTGCTCACGACCCACCTCACGGAGCTGATGCACCAGCACGCCTTCGAGCTCTTCGACATGACCCAGCTCTGCAAGGTCCTGGAGCGGATGCGGGACAAGCACACCAAGCTGGTCGAGGACCTGGTGCCCGACGTGATGTCCCGCCCGGCGCTGCTCAAGGTCTACCGCAACCTGGTCCGCGAGGGCCTGAGCGTGCGGGACAGCGAGACCATCCTCGAGGCCCTGTCCGAGTACGCCCCCAAGACCCGCGACCCCAACGTGCTCACGGAATTCGTGCGGCAGGCCCTGGCTCGCCACGTCACCCGGCGCTTCGCCGACGACGAGGGCACCCTGCACTACCTGGCCCTGGGACCGAGCGCCGAGGAGGCCGTGGCCCAGGCGCTGCAGACCACCGAGCGGGGCTCGGTGACCCTCGCCCTGGACCCCGAGACCAGTCGCCAGCTCTTGAGCGGCATCCGCCAGCACGTGGAGAACTGGACGGGCACGGGTGACGTCGTGCTGCTGTGTCCGCCCCTGGCCCGTGGTCCCTTCCAGCGGTTGCTGGAGAAGGTCCTGCCGCGCACGCCGGTGCTCTCGCCGGTGGAGCTGTTGCCCGGCGTGAAGCTCGATCGCGTCGCCGTGATCGACCTGAGCAGCCGCTAGAGGGGCTTTTCCGCTCAAGCAGCGGGCCCCGTGACCGATTCGGGCACACCGACTCCCACCAAGGAGGCCTGTCTTGCTGAGGACTGCAGAGCGCTACAGCCGCGCCAAGGCCGCTCGTCCCGAGCCTCGCATCGACGGGATGACGAGGAACGAGGCCTGCCTCCACTACCACGGCAAGGTCGTGCTGCTGGCCCGCCAGCTCTCCGAGCGCCTGCCCACCGGCGCTTCGCTGCTGTGCGAGGACCTGGTCTCGTTCGGGGCCATCGGTCTGCTCGAGGCCTTCGATCGCTTCGATGAGAGTCGGGGGATCCGCTTCTCCACGTTCGCCGAGTACCGCATTCGGGGCGCGATGCTCGACGCCCTGCGCTCCACGGACCCCTTCCCCCGCCGCCGTCGTCAGCTCGCCCGCCGCATCGAGGGTGTCACCCAGACCCTGCGCAAGGAGCTCGGGCGGGAGCCGGAGGCCTCCGAGATCGCCGACACCCTCGGCATCGGCCTGGAGGAGTACTACCGGGCCGCGGACAAGGTGAAGCCGGTCTCCCACGTCCCGCTCGACGCGCCTGTCGGCGATGACGAAGAGGGTCGCTCCCTGGTCGAGCAGCTCGCCGGACCGGCGATCAACAGCCCCGACCTGAGGCTCGACGTGTCCGAGGTCCGGGCCCGGCTGAAGGAGGCGATCAAGGAGCTCCCGGAGAAGAAGCGCCTGATCGTGCTGATGTACTACGGCAAGAACATGAACCTGGCGGAGATCGCGGCGGTCTACGACGTGACCCCGTCGCGCATCTCCCAGATCCTCTCGGGGGCCCGCAAGTCCCTGCGCAAGAAGCTCGCTCAGCACGTGTCCCTGGCGGACCTGCCAGAGCACCTCGACCTCTAGGGGGACAGATGGGCGCTGACATCTACAGCAGCCTCAGCGGAGCCAACGCGAGCTGGGACCACATCGATCGTCTCTCCCAGGACATCGCCAACAGCTCTACCGTCGGCTTCAAGAGGGCGCCGGTGACCTTCACCCTGGAGGGGGAGGGGACCGAGGCGATGGCGGCGGCCTACACCAGCGCCACCGTCGACGGACCGGACCTCTCCGACGGACCGATCAAGCGGGACGGCAACCCGACGCACCTGGCGCTCCAGGGCAGGGGCTTCTTCGTGGTCGACGCCGACGGCACGGATCGGCTCACCCGGGCCGGGGACTTCCGCCTCGACGCCGAAGGGACCCTCGTCACCCAGGACGGTCACGCCGTGCTCGGCAGCGGGGGGGAGATCCAGTTCGAGCCCGGCCAGGACTTCCTGGTCGACCGGACCGGTCGGGTCTTCGACACCGACGGCAACGAGCTCGATCAGCTCCGCCTGGAGATCTCCGACAGCCTGCGCCAGGTGGGCGGCAACCTCTGGGAGGCGGTCTCGATGTCCCGGACGGCCACGGACGTCCAGGTCGAACAGGGAGCCCTCGAAGGCTCCAACGCGGATCCCGTCGGCATCATGGTCGAGCTGATCGAGGCGTCTCGGTACTTCGAGGCCTACCAGCGAGCCATGCAGACCTCCGACGAGATGGACCAGCAGCTCAACAACACAGGGAGGCGATGATGAAGGCACTCTACGCAGCCGCGACCGGCATGGCGGCCCAGCAGACCCGCATCGACAACATCGCCAACAACCTGGCGAACGTGAACACCTCGGGCTTCAAGAAGTCCCGGGCCAGCTTCCAGGACCTCTTCTACCAGGAGCTGGCGACCGGCGGCGGCGAGGAGGGAGCCAGTCCCACCAGCGCCCAGGTCGGTGCCGGGGTCCGGACCGTCGCCGTGGAGAAGGACCACTCGGCCGGCTCCATCCAGGCCACCGGCAACCCGCTGGACGTCGCGATCAACGGTCGCGGCATGTTCGTGCTCGAGACGAGTGACGGCCGGGAGGTCTTCACCCGGGACGGTCACTTCAACATCGACGCCGACGGCAACCTGGTGAACCCCTCGGGCATGGCGCTCAGCGGCGGCATCTCGATCCCCGAGGAGGCCGAGGAGATCGTCATCTCGTCGGACGGCCTGGTCGAGTACCGGGCCTCGGGCGACGAGTACCTCACCAGCGCCGGACAGCTCGAGATCGCCGCCTTCGCCAACCCGGCGGGGCTCCGGGCCCTCGGCGGCAACCTGTTCTCGGCCTCGGCCGAGTCCGGCGATGCGATCCGGCTCGAGATCGGCACCGAGGTCGAGGTCCAGCAGGGGGCGCTGGAGGGCTCGAACGTCGACGTCGCCGAGGAGCTCATCGCGATGGTGATGGCCCAGCGGGCCTATGAGCTCACCTCCAAGGTGGTCCAGGCGGCGGACGAGACGCTCCAGACCGCGGCGAACCTGAGGCGGTGATCACGGGCCTGCTGGTGTGGCTGCCGACCGCGCTGGCGGTTGGGCCGGAGCAGGTCACGGAGAGCCTGGCCACCTACGCGGTGGCGAGGTGTGGAGCGGAGCGTGCGGAGGTCACCTGGCTGGGGCTGGGAGGCTCCGTGCCAGGAGGCGACGCGGCGCGGCTCGACTGGGAGGGGGATCCCTGCCGCAGCCGGCCGGAGCTCGAGCTCCGGGTGGTGGAGCAGGGAGAGCTGGTCGCGCGGGCACCGGTGCGGCCTGGCCTGCAGGTCTGGGTGGAGGCACCGGTCGCTCCCCGCCGGGTCCTGCCCGGCGAGGACTTCACGCCCGAGCTGGGCCTCGTGCTGGTCCAGGACCTCCGGGGCAACCCCGTGGCGGTCTCGCCCTGGCGCAGCCGGGTGAACCTCAGGGCCGGACAGCCGGTCACGACCGGCCAGGTCGTGGCGGTGCCTGACGCCGACCAGGGCGCGGACGTGACCCTGAAGCTGGTGCGGGGAGGCCTCGTGATCGTGGCGCCCGGGCACCTGGCCGACAATGGCTACCTGGGCCAGCCGGTCCGGGTCGTGAACGAGGCCACCCACGTGGTGGCCGAAGGCGTGCTGGTCCGCGAGGACCTGGTGCACCTGCGTTGAGGGAGCGACCATGACCACGATGATCCTGATGCTGTCCCTCAGCGCCCAGGCGGGCCCCTTCGGCCGCACCGCCCCCGAGCCGCCGCCGCCGCAGCCCGTCGAGCTCCCCCAGCCCCCAGCCCCGCTGGTCCCCGAGCAGACCGACGAGCCCCAGTCGCCGGGCAGTCTCTACGTGGAGTCCGCCTCTCGGGAGGTGACGGGGGTGGACGTCAACACCTGGCGCCGGGGCGACATCATCCGGGTGCTGGTGGTCGAGAGCACCGACACCCAGCTCGGCAGCACGACCACCACCGGCACCGAGAGCGACGTCAGCGCCGAGATCCGGGCGCTCTTCGGCGCCGAGATCCCCCAGCTCGGCATCGGGGTCGACATGTCCCCCAGCCTGGGCATCGGCACGGAGCGCGAGCGCACCTACGTCGGCGACGGGCGCACGGCCTCGGACGCCCGGGTCACCACCAGCGTCGCCTGCCAGGTCCTCGAGGTCCTGCCCGGCGGCAACCTGCGGATCTGGGGCTTCAAGGAGATCCGGGTGAACCGCGAGACCCAGTACGTGACCCTGGAGGGCATCATCCGCCCCAAGGACGTGCTGATGGACGGCACGGTGCGCAGCGACCAGGTCGCCCAGGCCTACGTCGAGGTCGTGGGCCGCGGGGTGGTGTCGGACACCACCTCGCCGGGGCTGGGGGCGCGGATCATCGACCGGGCGTGGCCGTTCTGACCGGCGCCTTCTACCGCTCCTCGCACCATCCCGCGTGCGTGAACAGCGCACACCCGTCCAGCCGCTCCGCCCGGTAGAGCCCGTCGTCCTGCTCGGCGAGCTGGAGCCGCCAGACCTCGTCACCCGTGGCCGGGTCCACCTCGACCAGGGCGCTGTGGGTGCCGGGGATCGCCGACGGGCAGTTGCCGCAGTGCCCGCGGGCGATGAGCACGTGCTCGCCGCCGGGCGTCCGGTCCGCCTCTCCCCAGATCGACTCGTAGAAGTCGGGCTCCGTCCACTGCCAGAGCTTCGTCGCCAGGCGGGTGTCCGTGTCCAGGCTGTAGGCCACCACCCGCGAGGCGTCGCCGTCGGGTCGCCCGGTGCCGTTGTCGTAGACCAGCACCTCGCCGTGGGAGAACTCCGGCGCGTGCTGGGCGTAGAACCACTCGCTGTCCGGGAGCGCCGCGCCGTCCGGGTCCACCAGCTCCCAGGCCGTCCGCGGCCCGAGCTCCTCGACCACCCGACGGGAGGCCCGGTCCACCCAGATCACCCGGTTCAGCCCCCGCAGGCTCACCACCACCTGGCCCTCGTCGGCCAGCCAGTCGGCCCAGTTCGCGTGGTAGGGGTCCTCGAGCTCGGGGCGGGCCGGCAGGTCGCCGGTCTCGATGGCCTCGGCGCTCGACCAGCGCCAGGTCACCTCGCCCGTGTCCCGGTCCAGCAGCTCCACGGCGAAGCCCTCGTCCGAGCCGCCGACGTCGCTATCGTCCGTCATCACCAGGGTCAGGACCCCCTCGCCGGCCACGTCCTGCACGTGGTGGTGGTAGTGCTCCCGGTCCAGGTGCACCGGGGCCTCCCAGGTGCGCTCGTGGGACAGGGTCACCTGGGTGGGTCGACCGCCGAAGCCCGAGCCGCCGTAGAGGACCTGCCCGTGGACCAGCGAGGCGTCGATGCCCCCGTCGGCGTCGGGGGGCAGCTCGTAGGTCCAGCGGATCCGCCCCTGGGGGTCGACGACCACCAGCTTCTCCCGGTCGGCGTGGTAGCCGTCCTCGCCGTGGTTGAAGAGCGTCCAGGTGCCGTCGATCGCGTCTGGATCGCCGCTCAGCTCCCAGGTCGGGGTCCCGCTGGGCAGCGGGTCGCTGGTGTGCTCGAACTCCAGCTCCGCCTGGCCGGCCACCAGGGCGCAGGCATAGGTCGTGTCCGCCAGCAGCCCCGTCAGGACCAGCTCGTGGTCCGCCGCAGCCGTCGCACCCACCCGGTGCCGCTCGTCGTCGTCGTCCGCCGCCGTGCAGCGGACCTCGACTTCGGCCTGCTCCTCCAGGTGGACCTCGAGCCGCGCTTCGTGGACCCGGTCCGGCGGAGCCTGGACGCGCAGCTCCACCCCGGGCGCCGTCCAGCTTCCCCAGCAGGCGATCGGGATCCAGAGGGTCATCGACGATCAACCTACCTCCCCTCAAGTTCTGCCGCTCCTGGCCGATCCGGGCCCACCGGAGTCGAACGTGCGCCGTCTTCTCGTCCTCATCGCCCTGCTCTTGCTCGTGGCTCCCGAGGCCTACGCGGTCCGGGCCAAGGACATCGGCGCCTTCCTCGGCGACCGGACCAACGAGCTCACGGGCACCGGTCTGGTGGTCGGCCTGAACCGCACCGGCGACAGCCGCCAGAACGAAGCGGTGGTCGAAGCCCTGGTCAAGCGGCTCCAGGGCATGGGCTACGCCATCGAGCGCGAGCAGCTCGTGAGCCGCAACGTGGCGCTCGTCGCCGTGACCGCCGAGCTCAGCCCCCACCACCGCTTCGGTTCGCGGCTCGACGTCACGGTCGCCAGCGTCGGGGACGCGACCTCGCTGGAGGGGGGCACCCTGCTCAGCACGCCCCTGAAGGCGCTGGACAACGAGGTCCACGCCGTGGCCCAGGGCAACGTGACCGTCGGCGGCTACCAGCTCAGCGCCGGCGGCGAGCGCAGCGGCAAGAACATCACCACCACCGGACGGGTGGAGGCCGGCGCCATCGTCGAGCGGGAGGTCGGCTCAGCGGTCGACTACAACGCCCGGAGCGAGGTGGAGTTCGTCCTCCGCCAGCCCGACTTCACCACCGCGGACCGACTCGCCCAGGCGATCAACGCCGAGTTCGAGGAGGAGATCTCCCACGCCCGCGACCCGGGCACGGTGACGATCCGGATTCCCGGCGAGTTCCAGGGTCGCTTCGCCCGCTTCGCCTCGCGGCTGGAGTCGGTCGAGGTCATGCCGGACTCCGTGGCGCGGGTCGTCATCAACGAGCGCACCGGCACCGTGGTGATGGGCTCGGCCGTGACCATCGGCCAGTGCGCCGTGTCCCACGGTGGCCTCCAGATCGAGGTCAAGTCCGACGTGAGGGTGTCCCAGCCCGGACCCTTCTCCCAGGGCCAGACCGTGCTCTACCAGGACCCGGCCCTGTCGGCGACCGAGGAGCAGGGCCAGGTCCACCTGGTGCAGGGCACGACGCTCAACGAGCTGGCTGCGGCGCTCAACGCGCTGGCTGTCAAGCCGCGCGACCTGATCACCATCCTGCAGATGATGCAGTCCCAGGGGTGCATGCACGCCGAAGTCGTGGTGCAGTGATGGGCGCGGACCCGATCGGCTTCTTGAGCGACCTCGCCGGGCTGGCGGACGGCCCTGTGGTCGACAAGCCGTCCAACGACGAGGAGGCCGCCCGCCAGTTCGAGGGCATGGTCCTCAAGATGGTGCTCAAGGAGATGCGCAAGAGCCTCGACGACGGGGGGCTGTTCGGCGGCAGTGAAGGCGCGATGTACCAGGACTGGTTCGACGGCGAGATCGCCAGGCGCATCGCCGACGGCGGCGGCCTGGGCCTGGCCGCGAAGCTCGATCTCGGGCAGCTCGAGCACGGGGTCCCCGTGCACCTGGGAGAGCGGCAGAAGGGGCTCTTCCCGGTGGCCGGTGAGGTCAGCTCCCGGTTCGGCCACCGCGCCGATCCCTTCGGTGGCGCCCATCGATCCCACCACGGCATCGACATCGCCGCGGCCGAAGGCACGCCGATCCGCTCGGTGCGGGACGGCACCGTGACCTTTGCCGGGGAGAGCGGTGGCTACGGAAACCTGGTGGTCGTGGACCACGGCGACGGGCTCGAGTCCCGCTACGCCCACTGCCGCGCGGTCTCGGTCCGGGAGGGGGAGACCGTGCAGGCTGGGTCGCTGGTGGGGAGCGTGGGATCGACCGGTCGGAGCACCGGTCCCCACCTCCACTTCGAGGTCCGACAGGGCGGTCGTCCGGTGGACCCGGCCAGCGTCTTGAGCTGGGAGGAGGGCCCGTGACGGGACCCCCCCAGAGGTTTTTCTCTCAAACCCGTCCGGCCTTGGGCCGATGGGGGGACGTGACGGTGGGTCTTCTCGCTCACCGGTCTTCCGAGAGGTACTCATGAAGATCACCGGACCCGGCACGATCCACGAGGTCTATCGCCCCGGTCGATCAGGCAGGAAGACACAGGGGGAGACGACCTCCCAGGGCCCTGCGGCCCAGGTGGACATCTCCAAGGACGCAGCCTGGATCGAGTCGCTCAAGGCCGAGCTCTCCGACACACCGGAGGTTCGTCGCGACGTGGTCGAGGAAGTGAAGGCGCAGCTCGCGGACGGCTCTTTCGAAGAGAGCGTCGACCTCGAGAGCGTCCTCGACGGCCTGTTGGCGGAACTCTGATGTCCGTCGACCCCCGGATCGACCTGCTTCGTCGCCTCACCGAGGTGACACAGGCCCAGGTGTTGGCAGCCCGTAGCATGAACATCGCCGAGCTGGACCGCCTCAACGCGGACCACGCGGACCTGTTGTTCGAGCTCCAGGTTGCCCTCCAAGACCCCGTACCCCAGGAGGTGGGGGTCAGGGACGAGCTCCAGGCGCGAGCCGAAGAGCTCTCCCAGGCTCGAGACCGACTTCGAACGCTGACGGGCACGGTCGTGTCGGTCTTCGATCGGGTCCTTCCGAGTCGGCCCCCACCCACCTACGGGCCCAAGGGGAGGTTGACCGCTTCCGGGAGGTAGGGTGTCGCTACTGAACACCCTTGACATCGGCCGATCCGCGCTGTCCTCCGCAGGGACGGGCATCGCGACGACCGCACACAATGTCGCCAACGCCGCCACCGAGGGGTACTCCCGTCGGACGGTGGACACGTCCGCTGCAGACCCCGTCGAGCAGAGCGGTCTGCTGCTGGGCGCCGGAGTTCGCGTCGACTCGATCACCCGGGCGACCGATGCGCTGCTCGGCGTGCGCCTGGTGGCTCACTCCGGCTCCGAGGCCGAGTCCCGGGCGCTCTACGAGTCGCTGTCGGTGGTCGAGTCCTACTTCAATGAGACCAACTCGGCGGGCATCTCCCAGACCCTCGAGGAGCTGTTCAACACCTTCGCCTCGCTGACCACCGACCCGTCGGATCCCTCGCTGCGGGCCGCGGCGGTGGACGCGGCCTCCCGCTTCGCCTCGTCGGTCTCCAACACCTACAGCGGTGTCGAGACCGTGGCCGAGGGACTCACCAAGGACGTGGCGGACTCGCTGGAGGACGTCAACGCCGGCCTGGAGGAGCTCGCCAGCCTCAACGCCGCGATCGCCAACGCCGGCGGCGGGCTCTCGGCCGGTGACCTCGCCGACCGCCGCGATCAGATCCTCCAGGACCTGGCCGGGGTGGTGGGCATCACGGCGGAGATCGGTGCCGACGGCCAGGCCACCGTCTTCGTCGGCGGCCACGCCGTCGTGTCCGGCTCGGAGGCTCGAGCCCTGAGCTCGGACGTGAACGCCGACGGCGATCCCGTGCTGCTGCTCTCCTCCGACAACGCCTTCGTCGACGTGACCGACGAGATCGGCGGGCGTGTGGGCGGGCTGTTGGCCGCCCGAGAGGAGGCCCATGGCTACCTCGCCGAGCTGGACCGGCTCGCCGAGACCGTCGCCGACGCCTTCAACACCCAGCACGCGGCCGGCTTCGACGCCTATGGCGATCCTGGCGCCGATCTCTTCACCATCACCGCCGGCACCGGCTCCGCAGCCAGCCTCGGCGTGACGGAGGCGCTGTCGGAGGACGCGGGGCTGCTGGCCCTGGCCGGCAGCTCCACGGCGGAGGCCGGGGACGACGGCAACCTGCGGCTGCTGCTGGACATCGAGGCCCAGACCCTGATGGACGGCAAGACCGTCAACGAGTTCGCCAGCGCCCTGATCAACCAGGTCGGGACCGACGTGGCCACCGCTGCCGCCGAGCTGGAGCAGAACAGTGCCGTGCTCGCCGACCTCTCGGAGGTCCGGCAGGCCATCGCTGGCGTGGACCTCGACGAGGAAGCCACCCAGCTCATCCAGTGGCAGGCCGCCTACGAGGCCGCCGCCAAGGTCATCCGCGCCGCTGACGACATGCTCAGCGTCGTGATGGACCTGGTCTAGGAGCTCACGATGTCCCTCATCCGCACCACCTACGGCGGCCTCTTCGACCTGATGGCCCGCCAGGGCAACAAGCTCAAGGGCGAGATCCGCACCGCCGAGGAGCAGGCGATCACCGGGCTGAAGGTGAACCGACCCTCGGACGCGCCGGGCCAGATCACCCAGATCAACCGCCTCCGCGAGACCATCGCCGACCAGCAGCTCTACGTGGACAACGCCGTGAGCGCCCAGACCTGGATCGGGTCCATGGACCAGGTCCTCGGCGAGGCCGAGAGCGTGCTCACGCGGGCCCGCGAGATCGCGATGCAGATGGCGAACGAGTCCTACAACGAAGACGATCTCGCCGCCGCGGCGATCGAGCTCGAGGGGCTCCAGGAGCAGTTCCTCAACCTCGCCAACTCCGACGTCGGGGGGCGCTACCTCTTCGCCGGCGCCGACTACCGCACCGTGCCCTTCACCGACATCTCCGGCACCTACGTGGCCAGCTCCGACGCCCCCTCGACGCTGGTGGGCGACGACACCTACGTCGACACCGGCCTGGTGGGCTCGGACGTCTTCTCCGATGGCTTCGCCGCGCTCGCGGACCTGACCTCCGCGCTCCAGGACGGCGACCACGACGCCGTGTCCGCCTCGCTCACCGCCCTGGACGACGGCCGGCAGCAGGTCATCCACGAGTGGGAGGCCGTCGGCTTCGCCTTCTCGCGCGTCGAGGACGCGATGAGCGCCGCCGAGGGCATGGAGGCCGTGCTCACCGAGTCGCTGAACGGGCTGGTGGTGGCCGACCCCGAGGAGGCCTACACCCGCCTCATCGAGACCCGGACCTCCTACGAGGCGGCGCTGCAGGTGGCGAGCTCGGGCTTCGACCTGAGCCTGTTCAAGTTCATCTGAGCCCGGGCGCCGTCCAGCTCCCGTCACCGTCCGCGTCCACGAAGACCGGTTGGTGAAGTCGGACCTCGCGATCCGTACTCCTGGTCCAGTTGCGGGACGACAGAGGCTCCGTCGTGCTCCCTGGGCCCCTCCGGAAAAAAAGGGGGTCCGGTGGCTAAACCTCGCTCCGGGGTGATCCGAGGGGCCATTCGTGGCAACCCGGACGGTCCGCCGTCCAGACTTCGAGGAGGAAGTAATGGCACTCACCGTGAACACCAACACGGCGTCGATGAACGCATTGACGAACCTGAACAGGACGAGCCGTTCCCTGGGCGACACCTTCACCCGGATCAGCTCGGGTCTTCGCATCACGAAGGCCGCTGACGATGCCGCCGGCATGGCGGTCGCCGAGAACCTCTCGTCGGCCTACCGCTCCGGTCGCGTCGCGATCCGCAACATCAACGATGGCGTCTCGGTCCTCCAGACCGCGGAGGGCGCGACCAACGAGGTCGTCAACATCGTGAAGCGCATGCGCGAGCTCGCCATGCAGTCCGCCTCGGAGACCCTGGACGATGACGAGCGGGCCTACATCCAGGACGAGTACACGCAGCTCGTCACGGAGGTCGACCGCATCGCCCAGTCCACGGAGTTCAACGGCACCGCGCTGGGAGACGGGGTCCTGACCACCCTCGCCGTCCAGGTCGGCATCAACAACACCGCCAACGACCGCATCCAGATCAACGTCGGCGACCTGCGCTCCACCCAGATCGGCGTGGATGCCTCGCTTGTCGACCTGTCCACTGCGGCTCTGGCCCAGTCGAGCCTCGGCGCCCTGGACGACGCGATGGATGTCGTGAGCGGCTACCGCTCCGACTACGGTGCCGTGCAGAACCGGCTCGAGTCGGCCCTGCGCAACATGGAGACCTACACCGAGAACCTGGCGGCCGCGGAGTCCCAGATCCGAGACGCCGACTTCGCCTACGAGACCGCGCAGATGGCCAAGGACCAGATCCTGCAACAGGCCGGAGTGTCGGTCCTCGCCCAGGCGAACCTCATCAACCAGGGAGCCGTGTCGCTGCTCCAGTAGTCCCGATAGTCCGACACGGTACAGAGTCTCGCCCCGAACGGAGAAATTCGTTCGGGGCGAGGTGTTGTTCGTTGTGGCCTAGAACGCCGTAGGTGGTGGATATTCGTATCAGTTTTGAGCCCGGATTCCGGGGCGAAAACTTTAGAAAAAAACGGTCCGAGGGGTAATGTGCAGAGTCGGTGAGTCCGATCGTCGGGGTGAAGCGGACACCACCCCGGTCCGCCGCTCCAAAACCCCCAGGAGGAAGCCACGATGGCACTCACCGTCAACACCAACATGGCGTCCATGAACGCCCTCACGAACCTCGGGCGTACCACGCGCGAGTTGAGTGGGACCTTCGAGCGCATCAGCTCCGGCCTGCGCATCAACAAGGCGGCCGACGACGCCGCTGGCCTGGCTGTGGCCGAGAACCTCTCCGCCGCGTCCAAGTCCGCCCGTGTCGCCGCCCGCAACACCAACGATGGCATCTCGGTCGTCCAGATCGCGGAAGGCGCCAACTCGGAGGTCGTCAACATCGTCAAGCGGATGCGCGAGCTCGCCGTGCAGTCCGCCTCGGAGACGCTGGACGACGACGAGCGGGCCTACGTCCAGGACGAGTTCGAGCAGCTCTCCGAGGAGGTCGAGCGCATCGCCCAGTCGACGGAGTTCAACGGAACCGCCCTCGGTGACGGCACGCTGACCCAGCTCGACGTGCAGGTCGGCATCAACAACACCGCCAACGATCGGATCACGATCACGGTCGGCGACGTGCGGGCCACCGTGCTCGGCTTGGACACCGCCTCGGTGGACCTGTCGACCGCGACCGGTGCCCAGTCCGCGCTGGACACCCTCGACACGGCGCTGGACACGGTCAACAGCTATCGCTCCGACTACGGTGCGGTGCAGAACCGCCTGGATTCCTCGCTGAGGAACCTGGAGACCTACACCGAGAACCTGTCGGCGGCCGAGTCGCAGATCCGTGACGCGGACTTCGCCTTCGAGACCGCTCAGATGGCCAAGCAGCAGATCCTGCAGCAGGCCGGCGTGTCTGTCCTCGCCCAGGCCAACGCCATCAACCAGGGTGCGCTCTCCCTCCTCTAGGCAAGAGCGCCTCCCAAGGGCCTCGGTCGACCTGGTCGGCCGGGGCTCTCCTGCTTTCTGGGGGCAAGGTCTCAAGTCCTCTGGCGTGTGAGCCGATTCACCGGTTGCTGGGAACCGATTCCCGGTAGGAGACCTCTGCATGCCGAGCATCGACGGAATCGTCTCAGGGCTTGACACCACGGCGCTGATCGACGCGATCGTGGAGGCCGTGGCGGGCCCGAAGTACCTCATGGAGGAGGACCTCGCGGACCTGGAGGAGCTCCAGGAGAAGACCGCGGGCATCAAGAACCGTCTCGAGGACATGGTCGACACCATGGAGGCCATGGACGAGGCGGACGAGTTCCCGGCGTTCTCGTCGTCGCTGTCCGAAGAGGGCTACCTCGACGTGACCCTGGACAGCGAGGCGCTCCCGGGCACCTACACCGTCGACGTCACGGTTCTCGCCAGCGCGGAGTCCGAGGTCTCCGACGGCTTCGACGATGCGGACCTCGCCGGCGTGTGGGGTGAGGGCACCATCAGCATCGACTTCGGCGGCGTGGTCACCGACGTGACCATCGCCCTCACCGACGACCTCAACGCCATCGCCGCCGCGATCTCCGACCAGGTCGAGGGCGTCAGCGCCTACGTGATGGACACCGGTGAGGCCACGGGCAACAACCGCCTCGTCATCGCCGGCCTCGACACCGGAGCGGACAACACCATCGACGTCGACGTCTCGGGGCTCAGCGGCGGCACCACCCCGACCTTCACGGAGACGGTCTCCGCGGCCGACGCCGAGGCGACCTTCAACGGCGTCACGGTCTACTCCGCGGACGGCGTCTTCGACGACGTGGTCCAGGGCATGTCGTTCACCGCGCTGCAGACCACGACCTCGTCGGTCACCATCAACGTGGCCCGGGACGACACCGCCCTGACCGAGAAGGTCCAGGGCTTCGTGGACGCCTACAACGAGGTCATCGACTACTACAACGCCAACACGACCTATGACTCCGAGAACGGCATCGAAGGGGCGCTGGTCGGCGACAGCACGACCCGCAACCTGATCGGCAAGATCGGCGACCTGGTCACGGGGCAATACGACGTCGGCGGTGCGCTCGAGACGCTGGCCCAGGTGGGCATCTCCACCACCTCCGACGGCACGCTGGACTTCGACACCGCCGAGTTCACCGCCGCCCTCGACGACTACTACGACGACGTGGTCTCCCTGTTCACCTACGACAACGGTGACGGGGACCAGGGTCCGTTCGCGGCGCTGCGGGATCGCGTCGACCAGGTCTACATCGACACCGATGGCATCCTGAAGGACAAGGAGGACTCCATCGAGGACAGCATCGAGGATCTGGAGGACCGCATCGCGGACTTCGAGGACCGCCTCGACAGCTACGCGGAGCGTCTCCGCGACCAGTTCACGGCGATGGAGGTCGTGCTTGCAGAGATCCAGACCAGCCAGGGCTATCTGACCGCCCTGTTCGGTTCCTGAGAGCTGAGGAGGAGGGGAGCAGATGCGTGGCCTGAAGCAGTACGAGAGCAACCGGGTGGAGAGCGCTTCGCCCAAGCGCCTGCTGGTGATGTTGTTCGAGGCCGCGGTGGTCCGGCAGGAGTCGGCGGTGATCGCCATCGAGGCCGGAGACATGAAGACGGCTCGGGTCGACCTCAACCGGGCCCGGGCCATCTTCCTGGAGCTTCGCGCCGGGCTCGACCCCGAGGTGGACCCGGCCCTGGTCGGACGCCTCGCCAGCCTGTACTCCTGGTGCGTCCAGCAGCTCATCGACGCCGAGCGTGATCGCGACGTGAAGCCGATCCGCGAGACCATCCGCCTGACCCACGAGCTCCTCGACGCCTGGCGCGAGGCCGTCCAGTCTCCCGACTGCCCGGAGCTGGAGGCCCCGTGACCGACGCGGCGCTGCTCCTGGCCGAGATCCAGTGGCTCGTGGAGCGGCTCGACGAGGACGAGTTCGTCGACCCGGAGCGCATGCGCGACGTGGCCACCGGTGCCCGGGACATCGCCAGCACCCTGGAGATGGCCCAGGGCCGGGAGCTGGCCGCCGCGATGCGGAGGCTGTCGCAGGCCGCCGAAGGCTGGAAGGAGCGGGCCGCGCAACGGCTCAAGGACCTCGTCCAGGGACGGCGTGCGCTTCGCTCCTATGGCGGTCTCCGGTCCCACAAGCAGGGGCAGAGGATCCGGAAGAAGGCTTGAGTCTTCGGCTCACGGTCCGAAGCGTGATCGTGGATCCCAGCACGACCCCCTCCTGCTACCGCGTCCCGGCCCGTGTCGGACTGGCCCTGGACGAGCGACGCTCGAGTCGCCTGGTCCAGCCCATCCAGGGGCGACGCCTCGCGGAGCACGCTCGCTCGCTGGTCGGCTCGTTGTCCTCTCGTCGGGACTCCCAGATCAAGGAGTCCCTGTCCGCCGTGCTCGACGCGGTGGGAGCGCTGGAGCGGGAGGTGGAGCTGCTCCACCGGCGGGTCTTCCTCGAGGCCCGCGGCGTGGAGCTCCACGACCGGGACGTCGAGATCGGGGCCGACGGGCTCTGGCTCTCCCAGGTCACGGGGGCTGAGCGGGCCCAGCTCACCGAGGGCGCCGCGCGCCTGCACCTGGAGCTGCCCCTGCCCACCGGCGAGCAGCTCGTCGCGATGGACGTGGTGGTGGGCGGCTGGCGTGACGACCAGGTCGACCTCCTCTTCGACGATCCGGACCCGGCGCGGGTCGACGTGATCGTCGCCTTCGTCTTCTCCAAGCAGCGCAGGGAGCGTCGCCGTGAGCTGGATGCCGTCGCGAGTCGCTAGCCTGGGCCTGGGCGGCCTGGTGGCTGTGGCGGTGCCTGGAACCGCCCTGGCCATCCCCCCCGTGATCACGGACATCCCTCAGCGCATCGACGACGAGGGCATCCGGATCGGAGTCCGGGGCATCCTGGAGAGCTGGGACGAGCCCACCCTGTCCACCAGCAGCGGCAACACCCGCGGCGTGCTGGCTGGCGTGAGCCTGGGCGTGCCGCTGCACGAGCTGCTGGTGGTCGACTTCGAGATGGGCTTCAAGCGCCTGATCGGGACCGCCGCCAACGCGGACGGCACCTCCTCGGGCGAGCGAGAGGTCACGGACCTGATCCCGCTGTCCCTGCTCGTCGAGGGTCGCCTCTCCCTCGGGGCGCAGGGCGAGATCTACGCCGGCATCGGTCCGACCCTGACGGTCTTCCGCAACGACCACCCGGGCATCAACAAGCTGAACGACGAGCCGATGACCCCCGGCTCCAAGGGGGCCGGCGAGGTCCGGGTCGGCTTCCGGATCGACACCGGCCTCATCCAGCCCGCTCGGGCCCCCGGCATGGGGCGCCAGATCCGGGCCGTCGACTTCGAAGGCTACGCGGGCCGGCGCTGGCAGCTCCATCCCCGCGACGAGGGCTTCGACCTCGCGGCCTGGCGGCTCGGCCTGGGACTCTCCTTCAGGTTCTGAGTCGATGAACCTCTTCCTCTGCGGCGCCCTGGCTCTCGGAGTCGTGCAGGCTCAGGAACCGGAGATCTCCGGCCGCCTGGTCTTTCGGGCCAGCCCGGAGGCCCAGGTCGAGCTCCTGCCGCAGGTCCACCCCACGCGGGTCGAGATCCTGGTCCGAGAGAACCAGGCTCCCCTCGACGAGCAGCTCGAGGGCAAGCTCACACCGTGGGTGTCGGACATGGCCGCCTGGTCGATGGGCGGCGGCACCTGGCTGATGGTGCTGGACCTCGAGCGTCCCGATGTCCGCCCACGGGTCGAGCAGACGGTGCCGCGGTGGACCCTGCACCTCGAGCCCGGGTACGTGCCCTCTGTGGAGGTCCCGGAGACGGTGCCCCTCGAAGAGCTGCTCTCCGGAGATCGCGTCCGACAGCCCGCCTCCCGTGGCGGCAGCTCCCTGCACCCCCTCGATGGGGACGTGGCCCAGGGGCGGCTCGACGCGTCGACGTTCTCGCCGTCCTACCCGATCTGGCAGCCACCGGTGGGCAAGGCGGCCGAGGTGGCGCTGCTGGCCGAGCCGAGGGGAGATCTCTTCGTGGCCATCGATCGCTATCGCCACGTGCTCACCGCCACGGGAGCCCCCCGCTACGAGGCCCAGGCGCTCTACCAGCTCGGTCGCGCCCACCTGGCCGCCGGGCTGGCCCGCGAGGCCCACCACTACTTCGGTCGGCTCGACGAGCTGGAGGGGCACTGGCCTCCGATCCACGGTCGGCTCGCCCAGGCCTGGGGGGCGCTGGCGGCCGGAGAGCCGGAGGTGGCGCTGGGGCGCTGCCGGCAGGCGGCGGCCATCGGCGCCCGCCAGGTGCACGTGCTGGAGTGCCTGGGCAGCGTGGCGCTCGTGTCCGGCGATCCGCCGCCCTCGGAGGTCGGCCGAGCGCTGGCCGCACGGAGCGGGCGTGCCGAGTCGTTGCTGCTCGCCGCTCAGCTCCTCCAGCAGGACCACCGCCACAGCGAGGCCCGCGTCCTCCTGGCGGGAGTGGTGCCCGTGCTGGACGGTGAGCTCGGACGCGTGGCGCGGCTCACCCTGGGCGACTCCCTCTTCGCGCTGGGGGACGCCGACGGGGCGCGACGGGCGTGGCAGTCCGTGGGCACCAGCGGGGAGCTGGGGCTGTTGACGCGGGAGCGCCTGCGCCTGAAGTCGATGGTGGAGAAGGGACCCGGCGAGTGGCCCGGCTTCCTGCCGGACCTGTACCGGGCCGCCCGGGAGCCCGGGCCCGCAGCGGCCGAGGCCCTCTACGCGGCGGCCCAGGTGAGCGAGGCTCTCGGTGATCTGGAGGGTGCCGCCGATCACCTGGCGGAGCTGCTGGATCGCTACGGCCATCAGCTCCAGCGCTCCGATGTGCCGGCGCGGCTCTGGGCGCTGTCCGAGCGCCGCATGGAGCAGCTCAGCCGATCGGGCCGGGACCTCGAGCTGGCGGCTTTCTACCGCGAGCACTACCGCCCGGTCCTTCGTCACGAGGTGAGGGGGACCGCGGTGCTGGGCGCGGTGGCCGAGGCCTTCGAGGGCCTGGGGCTCTACACCGATGCCCTCGATGTCTCCCGAGAGGTCTTCGCGATCCACACCCGGCAGGACCGCGACGAGCCGGCGGCGCTGGTGCGCCTGGCGCGGCTCTATGCCCGCTCCAGTCGCTACACCGAAGCCCTGGAGACCCTGCGCTACACCCGCAGGCTCCGCTCGAGCGGTCCCTGGCGCGGCCAGATGTTGCTGCTGGAGGGCGAGGTGCTGCTGGAGCTGGATCGGACCACCGAGGCCTCCCGGTCCTGGCGCGAGGCCGCAGGCTTCGCTGACGTCAAGCAGGAGGCCCTGTCGCGCCTCGCTCTGCTGGACGCCGACCAGGGCCGCTGCGATCGAGCGATCACCGCCCTGCAGGGGCTGGTCTCGCTGCCGCGGAGCGAGACACCCGAGGCGGTCCAGGACGGGCGAGCCCACCTGGCCCTGGCCCGCTGCCTGCTGGGGGCGGGGGAGCGGGAGCAGGCCCTGGTCGCGGCCCGCGATGCCGCCGGACGCAGCGACGACCAGCTCCACAAGCGCTACGCCACCTACCTCGCCGCCCTGGCGGCCGACAGCGAAGGCCTCACGGGCGATGCCCTCGCCAGCGACGATGACCTCTGGGCCGCCCTGGGTCGGGAAGCGCAGCAGGACGCGGCCTTCAAGGAAGAGGTGGAGCGCTACAAGCAGCGCTGATCGGGGGCCGGGCCCGATAATTCACTTCAATTCTCGCGCGACCGTCCGAATTGGGGTCGACCGACACCGGCGAGACCATGTCCGACTTCTTGTTCGACGCACTGCACCAGGGCCTGGGAAACGTCCTGGACCTGCGTCTGCAGCAGAACGGGCTCACGGTCAGCAACCTCGCGAACGCGGACACCCCTGGCTACGAGGCCAGGTTCATCCCGTTCGACGAGGTCCTGAGCGCCGCCCTCGAGGCGGGCCCGCAGACCCAGCTCGACCGCTCCCGTCCCGAGCACTTCGGGGCGCCCGGCGTCCAGGGTGCCTCCCCGACCGTCGAGAAGCACGAGGGCGCACCGTGGGTGCGTGACGGCAACTCGGTGCTCCCCGAGCGGGAGATGGCGGCCCTGCATTCCAACCAGCTCATGTACACCGCCGTAGCCAACGGCCTCAGCCGAAGGCTCGCCATCCTGCGCTACGCCGCATCCGACGGCAAGGGATAGGACTCATGGACATTCTGGACACCCTCAACATCGCGGCCTCGGGGATGGGGGCCCAGAGGGTCCGGCTGCAGGCCGTGTCCTCGAACCTGGCCAACGCACGCACGACCCGAACGGAGGACGGTGGGCCCTACCAGCGCCGCATGCCCGTGTTCGAGTCGAAGACCATCGATCCGTTCGGCGACGCGCTGGCACAGGAGCTGGCCACGGTCGAGGTCAGCGGGGTCGAGGTCAGCGACAGCGTGAGGCTGGTCCACGATCCGGGCCATCCCGACGCCAACGAGGAGGGCTACGTCGAGTATCCCGACATCGACATCCTCAGTGAGATGGTGGACATGATGACCGCCGCTCGCAGCTATGAAGCCAACGCCCGCGCCATCGACACGACCCGTGACATGGCCATGCGGGCCCTCGACATCGGGCGCTGATCATGGCCATCGAGGGAATCTCCGGCGGCTTCGCGGCACAGTTCGTCGATCCGACACGCGCCATCGAGCAGGCACAGGGTCCCGAGCGTGCCAACGGCCCCGCGGGGCAGGAGTTCGGCGACAAGCTGGGGGACGCGATCGAGACCGTGGACGATCGCCAGCAGCTCGCAGACGAGGCGCTCTTGCAGCTCGGCAGCGGCGACAACGCCAGCCTGCACGGCTCGATGGTCGCCCTGACCGAGGCCGAGATCGCGCTCCGCACGATGGTGAGCGTTCGCGACAAGGTCGTCTCGGCCTACGAACAGATCATGAACATGAGCATATAGCTCAGTGTGACAGACGTCCGTACTCCGGACGTTCGCCCTCCCTTGGTCACCCAGGGGGGACGAACGTCCGGAGTACGGACGTTTGTCACACTCATCCAGGCGCCCCGCGACTTTTGCAAACCGGAGCTAAACAAATGGCCTGAGCGTCCGATGTCGGCACATCACCCTGGATGTGTAGCACCGCTTGGAACGCTTCCTCGAGCAGCTCAAGACCTTCCACGATGCGCTGGACCCGCTCCGGCGCAAGGTGCTCTACGGCGCCGCGGTCGGTTCGTTGCTCCTCATCGGTGTGGTCGCCTGGTTCGCTGCGACCGACACCTACACCACGGTCATGGAGGGGGCCCGTCGGGATCGGGTCCAGGCCACCGTCTCACAGCTCGAGGAGCTCGGCATTCCCTACCGGATCGTCGAAGGCGGCACCGGGCTCCGGGTCCCCGAGCAGCACCAGGGTCGGGCCTTCCAGCTCTCCCGGGACGCGAACATCGCTCCCGCCGGGGCCGAGTTCCCCGAAGCCAAGGGCTTCATGACGCCGCGCGACCAGGAGAAGCGGTACCAGTTCCTCCTCCAGCAGGACCTCGCCCGCAACCTGGCGATGCTCCAGGGCGTGAACCGGGCCTGGGTGGAGCTGGTGGCGGCCGGCACGTCGAGCTTCTTCGAGGAGCCGCAGCCGGCGCGGGCCGCGGTGGTCCTCGAGCTGGAGCCGAGCACGACCTTCGACCACGAGCAGGTCCGCGGGGTCGTGGCCCTGATGATCAACTCCGTCGCCGGCCTGAACCGGGACCACCTGTCGATCGTCGACGACCAGGGCAAGGTCCTCTTCGAAGGTCAGCAGGAAGAGCAGGGGCCGCTGTCCGGCGCCCTCCAGTCTCGCCAGCGCTTCCTGGAGCGCAGCCTGGAGCAGAAGGTCTCCGATCACCTGCTGCGACGGCTCGGCTCCGTCCTCGACTACTCGGTGACCGCGACCGTCGAGCTGAGCACCCACTCCACCGTGGTCTCCGAGCGCAAGGTCAACCCCGACGAGCAGGTCGTCGTCTCCTCCCAGGTGCAGGAGGAGAGCAGCACCGAGGGCAAGTCGGGCGGCATTCCCGGCACGGCCTCCAACCTGCCCGAGCGAGCGGGGAGCACCAGCACCAGCGGCTCCAAGGAGAGCTTCAACGAGACCCTGAACTACAACTTCTCCGAGGTCCAGGAGACGACGGAGATCGGTCCTGGTGCCGTGAAGCGGCAGTCCGTCAGCGTCCAGGTCAACCAGGAGAAGCTGATCGAGGTCGTCGGCGCTGGCGAGGGTGCGGCCGAGGACGAGGCTGCCGAAGAGGCCACCTCCGCGGTCGACCCCGAGTGGATCGCCGCCCAGGAGGAGGCGATCGAGGCCTCCATCCGTGCGGCCGTCTCCTTCGACGACGAGCGCGGCGACGTGCTCCACGTGACCGTGATCCCGTTCTCGCCCCTGGAGATGGAGGCCGCGCCGACCGGCATCACGCTGTCCGAGGCCACCCCCTATGCCCGCTACGCGGTGGCGGCCCTGGCCATCGTGCTGCTGTTCACGATGGTGCTCCGGCCGCTCGTGGCGAGGGTCACCGACGTCAAGACCTCCGAGGACGTCGAGCGCGAGGCCGAGGAGGCCGCGGCCGAGGAGGCGGCGGCCCAGGATCCCGACGCCGACCTGGCGGCCCGTCTCCGGGAGCTGGTCGACAACTACGAGTCGGTCGAAGCCGCGGACCTGAACCGCCTGGTCGATCGCGAGGCCGAGGCCGCCACCCAAGTCATCCGTCTCTGGAGCCGCGAGGGCTGAGCCCCCGAGGAGTCTGTCATGGCCGCACCCGCATTCGCCGTCACCCCCGACCTCACCGGACTCCAGCGCTCCGCCATCCTGGTGATGTACCTGGACCGACCGGTGGCCCGTGGGCTGTTGGAGCGCCTGTCGACCGACGAGGTGCGTGAGCTCGGCATGGCGATGGCCGAGGTGGACCGGGTGGATCCCACCGTGATCGAGAAGGTCGTGGGGGACTTCGTGAAGGACCTCCACGAGATCTCTCTGTTGCCGCGCACCGGCAAGGAGTTCGCCCTCGACGTGCTGCCCGGCCTGATGGAGGGGCCGCGGCGGGAGCGGGTCGCCGGGACCCTGAGACGTGAGCTCTCGACCGACTTCAAGGACTACGTGGCCTCGAAGCCGGCGGAGGCCGTGGCGGCGCTGTTGCTCGATGAGCACCCCCAGACCCAGGCCGTCTCGCTGCTGCTGATGGGCTCGGACAACGCGGCCCGGGTGATGGCTCTGATGGACGAGCAGGAGCAGTACGACCTGGCCCTGCGCATGTCCCGCATCGACGAGGTCCCCGGGGAGCTGGTGGACGACGTCGAGGCTGCGCTGCGTACGGCGTTGGCCGACCACGGCGCCGATCGCTGGGTCGTGACCGGCGTGGACCGCGCTGCGCAGATCCTGGGCCGGCTGGGCCGTCCCGCGACCGAGCCCCTGCTCGCCCGCCTCGCCAAGCACGACAAGAAGCTCAGCGAGACCCTCCGTCGGCGCATGGTGGTCTTCGTCGACCTGTCGACCCTCGACGACCGTGGTGTGCAGGCGGTGCTCAAGGAGGTCGACCGGGCCGACCTGCTGCTCGCCCTCAAGGGAGCCGAACCCCAGATGGTCGACCTCTTCCTCCGCAACATGTCCAGCCGCGCCTCGGCGGACATCCGGGACGAGCTGGAGATCATGGGCCCGACGCCGAGGTCCATGGTGTCCCGGGCCCAGGAGAACATCGTCGAGGTGGCGCTCCGACTCGCCGACGAGCAGGTCATCTTCCTTCCCATCGGCGGCGAAGACGACCTCGTCTGAGGGAGCTGAGCGGTGGCCTTCGACCCCCTCTGGCGGCGAAAGGACGGCGGCTTCGCGCCGGCCGACTTCAACGAAGACGGTCAGGACGGCTTCGTGACGCAGGAGGCCCCCGAGGTCCAGGTCCCCACCGCCGGGTCGCCGCAGGAGCCCGAGGAGGTGAGCGAGGTGGAGGAGGAGGCCGAGCAGGCCTTCGACCCGGCCTCCGAGGGCTGGGTGCGGATCGAGGATCACGAGGCCGCCCTCGCCGAGGCTCGCCAGCAGGCGGCGGCGGAGACGGAGGAGGCCCTGCAGGAGGAGCTGGGAGAGCGGATCGCGTCGCTCGAGGAGGTCGTCGAGCGGCTGGAGCAGGGCGTGATCGAGGGTCGGGACGCGGCCCGCGAGGCGATCCTGGGGGCTTCGGAGGACGTCGCGACCCTGGTCCTGGAGCTCTCTCGCCGGGTGGTCGGGGAGACGCTCGCGGTGCACCCTCGGGCGCTGCGCAAGCTGGTCATCGACGCCATGGACCGGCTCCCCGGAGACGGCCCGGTCAAGGTGCGCGTGCGCCCGGAGGACCTGCACGTGCTCCAGGCCCACCTCACCGATCGCCCGAACGTCACCTGGATTCCCGACCCCGAGCTGACCAGCGGCTGCCGGGTGGAGACCGACCTCGGGCAGGTCGAGGCCTCCCTGGAGGCCGCCTTCGCTGCGCTCGAAGGTGCGGTGGCGGCCTGGCTCGAAGAGCAGAGGATCTGAGGTCGTGCCGATCGCGATCGAGGCGCTCCGCCGAGAGCTGTTGAGCGCTCGGCTCGAGCGGGTCCAGGGGCGGGTGATGCAGGTCGTGGGCACCCTGGTGGAGGCCGAGGTGCCCGGCGCCGCGGTCGGTGCCCTGTGTCGTGTCGATGGCCGCAGCCTCTGCGAGGTGGTCGGCTTCCGGGGCAGCCGGGCGCTGATGATGCCGCTGGACTCGATCGAAGGCGTCTCCTTCGGCGCGGCCGTGACCCCCGAAGCGGGAGACATCCGGGTACGGGTGGGGGACGACCTGGTGGGCCGCGTCCTCGACGGGCTCGGGCGGCCCTTCGACGGGGGCCGCTCCCTGCGCGGGCGCCAGCGGCGGGCCCTGAACCGCCGTCCACCGGATCCGCTGGAGCGGACGATCATCCGCGACCCGCTGAAGACCGGTGTGCGTGTCCTCGACGGGCTGCTCACGATCGGCAAGGGCCAGCGCATCGGCCTGATGGCGGGCTCCGGGGTCGGCAAGTCGACCCTGATGGGCATGCTGGCCCGCCAGTCCCAGGCGGACGTCAACGTGATCGCCCTGCTCGGGGAGCGGGGTCGAGAGGTGCGGGAGTTCATCGAGCGGGACCTCGGGCCCGAGGGCCTGGCCCGGTCGGTGGTGATCGTCGTGACCTCGGATCGCTCGCCCGTGCTGCAGGTCAAGGGGGCCATGGTGGCGAACACCGTGGCCGAGTTCTTCCGGGACCAGGGCCTCGACGTCATGTTGATGATGGACTCCCTGACCCGTGTGGCCATGGCCCAGCGGCAGATCGGCCTGGCGGCCGGCGAGCCGCCGACCTCGAAGGGGTACACGCCTTCGGTGTTCTCGCTCCTGCCCCGGATCCTGGAGCGGGCCGGGCCCGGGGCCGGCTCGGGGTCGATCACGGGCGTCTACACGGTGCTGGTCGAGGCGGACGACATGAACGACCCCATCGGCGACGCCGTGCGGGGCGTGGTCGACGGCCACGTCGTGCTGTCGCGCAAGCTGGCCACGCACGGTCACTACCCGGCCGTGGACGTGCTCCAGTCGGTCTCGCGGGTGATGGTGCACGTCACCGACCCGGGCCACCAGGCGAGCGCGGCCCGGATCCGCTCGCTGCTGGCGGTGTGGGAGGAGAACGAGGAGCTGGTGCGCCTCGGTGCCTACCGTCGAGGCAGCTCGGCCGAGGTCGACGAGGCGCTGGACAAGCGCAAGGCCCTGGACATCCTGCTCCGGCAGCAGGTGGGGGCGCCGACGCCGATGGTGGAGACGGTGGAGGCGATGCGGCGGATCGTGGCGATGTAGGGGGGCGGGGTGCGGGCCTACCGGACCTTGCAGGCCTCGAACTGCGCTGAGCAGTGGATGGTCACGCTGTCTCCGGCCGACAGGGTCACCGAGCCGGTGGCGGTGGCCTGGGCGCCGAAGAAGGCCATGATGGTCCAGGTCCCGGCCGGGACGTCGCCCGGGTAGGCGGTCCGGCCCTCGGAGGTGAGCCAGACCTTGCCGGCGTCTCCGGTGACGTGGAAGGTCCAGATCACGCGTTCTGTTGACTGGTCAAGGACTTCCGGGGGCACCTACGCCCTCACTCCTCCCACCAGACCGCCAGGTGGTTGTCGGTGCCGTGGTCCTGGCCCGGGAGCCAGAAGGCCGGGCTGCTGGGGTCCTGGCCGACTTCGGCAGCGGCCGCGTCGATGGCGCTCACCCAGACGTTGGGCATCGGCACGTCCTGGCCGGCGTAGAGTCGCCGCGAGCTGAAGGCCAGCCACATCACGTCGTCGTCGGACAGGGGCGCCCAGCGGGGGTAGCTGTTCTGGAGGTCCGGGCCCTGGTTGGCGGCCTCCAGCACCTGCAGCGCCGAGCCGTCCCGGCGCACCAGCATCAGCTCCGCGTCCTCGTCGCTCTTGGAGTTGCCCGTGGAGCGGTTGAAGGCGAGCCACTCGCCGTCCGGCGAGTACACCGGGTAGTAGTAGTTGTAGGTGGAGCTGGCCGGGACCACGACGCGCGGAGTGCTCAGCTCGCCGTCGTTCCAGTCGAGCTCCACGATCTCCCCGCCGCCGAAGTCGATGGAGCTGGTGAACTGCCCGGTCACGCGCACCGCGGCGAGGTTCTTCCCATCGGGGGCGAAGGCCGGCTGGGCGTAGTTCCCGGACAGCTCGTAGGTCGCGTGGTGGCGCCCGGTCCGCAGCTCCCAGGACGACAGGGTCCCCCGGGCGCAGCCCACGAGCCAGAACCCGTCCGGCGAGATGTCCTTGAAGGTCGCCGTGTCCGGGCGCTCGGAGGTGTAGAGCTCGATGGGATCGGTCACGTCGGAGACGTCGACGACGGTGAACACGTTGTCGATGCCGTCGGGGGTGACGACCATCACCTCGGCGGCGTCGCTGAAGACGTGACAGCCGATGCAGGGTTCGTGGTCGCTGCCCTCCAGGTCGTCCCGTGGCCAGTAGATCTCGCTGGCGTCGGAGCCGAACTCGATCCAGGCGATGACGCCCTGCGTGGCGGTCCAGTAGAACAGCGCCCCCTTGGCGTCGAGTCGGTTGACGTTGACCACCGAGGTCGGGCCGACGAGCACATCCGTCAGGCTCTCCCCGTCCCAGAGTCCTGTCTGGAGGCTGACCTGGACCTCTCCGCCTCGGTTGGTCGCCGACACGGTCTTGAGGAAGTCGGAGCTGGAGGTCCAGGTGCGGCCCTCCACGTAGATGGAGATGTCGGTGATCGCGGTCTGCAGCCGCAGCCGGGTGACGTGGTCCGCCGACGGGGGGTCCCAGAAGAACTCGAGCCCGTGCAGGTTGCGGGGGACGCGGACGCCGTCGGGGGGATAGACGAGGGCGAGGCTCGGGTCCTCGACGGCGTTGGCCTCCTCGAAGGCCTGGACGATCTCCATCTCCAGGTCGTCTTCGACGAATTCGTCGCGGTACTCGACGGCGACGTCGGCCACTCCCACCATGCCCAGGTAGGTGGCCGTGACCTGGGTGACCCCACCGTTGGAGTCGACGGCGGCGAACCTCCCGTCGTCGTCGATGTCCCCGGCGGAGAGGTTGGTGCTCGCCCAGGAGACCATCTCCAGCGGGACGTTGGCCCCGCTCACGTCGATCGCGTAGGCCTTGAAGCGGGTGCTCCCCGGGTCTCCGTCCCGCGTCATCAGGGTGACGGTCTCCGGGACGACGCGCACGCCGGTGATGTTGGAGGCGGACAGGCCCTCCGGTTGACCGGAACAGGCGACCAGCAGCAGCAAGGACGTCACCCGGGGAAGTTAGCACGCAAGGCCCGGGCGCAGGCCCCTGGAGGACCTCCACTCCGGGGCACCGATCGCGATGCTGGACCGACCCTCGCGACGGTCCGGACCCGAAGCCAGCGCAGTGGTGTGTGCAATAGTGGGTTCTGGTGTCGAGCATTGGAGTCGGTGGAGCCTGAGGACCGGACCAGCACCCCGAGCGTGGCCTCCAGAGCCCGCCGGCGCCTCCCTGAGGTCTCCTGGATCCTGTGCTGCGTGGCGGGCCTCGTGGGGGTCGGCAAGCGGGGCGCGATGGACCTGCCGGTGCCCACCAGTGGCGGGTACATGGAGTACCTCGAGCTCGTCGAGGTGTTTCGCGACCCGGCCCGGGTCTACCAGCTCAACCCCTGGCGCAAGTCCACCTGGGGGGCCCTGGTGGGCGGCTGGGGGGAGCTGACCGGCCGGACCACCTGGGAGGCCGCCTTCGACGTCACCCACGTCTCGGTGGCGCTGATCATCCTCGGTGCGGCCTTGCTCGCCCGTGCGCTCGCAGGACCTGTCGCCGCCTGTGCAGCCGCCCTCGTGGCCGTCGCCATGGTGCCTCTCGTCGAGAGCTGGCTCTGGCTCTCTCCCTACCCGGCGCTCGGGGGTGCGACGGCTGTCGCGCTCGGGCTGGGCTGTGTCGGAGCGCGGTGGAAGAGCGTCCCGGCCCTGGTGGGGGCCGCCCTGGCCGGAGGCCTCGCGCTGGCGCTCGATGGGCGGGGGGTCGCGGGCCCCCCCGCGGGGCGGGGGGGGTGGGGTCTCGGGGGGGTGGGGGTGGGGGGGGGGGGGGGGGGCGCGGCCCGGGGGGGGGGGGGGTGGGGGGGGTGCTGGGGGGGTGGGGGTCGGGGGGGCGGGCGTCGCCTGGCGGTCCCGCTGCTCTGCGCCGGGCTGGCGACGGTACCCGAGCTGGCGGCACGATCGGCGGTGGCGGACCACGGCCTGCCTCACACGCCCCTCGTCCACCAGGTCCTGGTACACCACGGCCACGCAGGCTTCGACGTGCCCGAGGAGCTCCTGGAAGCCAGCGTCCGGCCGGGCGGCGCATCTCCACTCGCGGTGGTGATCCTGCTGGCCGAGCAGCTCGGCACGGAGGAGGCGAGCAGGTTCGCCTGGGGGAACATCAAGGAACGCTCTCCAGGCTTCCTCCACGGGTGGAGCCTGCTGCTGCTGCTGCTCGCCCTGGTGCCCTCGCGTGCGGGGCCGGTGACGTCGAGCCTGTCGGCGGCGGCGACCTTCCTGCCTTCCGCGGTCGTCCTGTTCGTGTCCTCCGCCCTGGTGGGGCTGTTCTTCCGCTACACGACCCCCTACTGGGCCCTGACGCTCGGCCTGGCCCCCGTCGCCGCACATCGGGTGATCGAGTGGGTGCCCCGACGGCTCCTCCCGGCGTCCTGGCAGAGGGGGACGCTGCTGGTGTTGGCCGTGCTCGGCTGGTCCGCCTGGGGCTGGCCCGGGCTCGCTCGGGGGCTCCCCGCGCCGGACAAGACCGAGCACACCGTCGATGCCAGGACCGTCTTCGCGCTGACCCGCGCCATCGAGGACCAGGTCCAGGCGGGGGACGCCTTCTACGACTGCTACCAGATCGCCCTCGGGCCCATCCTGCCCCGGGGCCTCGACTACGCCCACGTCAGGGAGTCCAAGTGGCGGGCTCCGAGCCCCCTGGAGGGCCTCGCGGGCCGGCGCCGACCGCCGGGCTCCGAGTCGGGCGGGCGCCGAGCGTGCCGCGAGTGGCTCGGTTCCCTTCCGCCCCAGGGGCCTGCCTGGCTGGTCTTCGCGACCCACCCCGGGGACGGCCCCGACCCCGAGGAGCTGGGGGTGTGGCTCAGGGACCGGGGGTGGACCGCTGTCCCGGTGATGGAGGCCGTGGACATGGCGGTGTGGCACACCCCCGGGGGTCCGGGGTGAGGGCCCGATCCCCTGGGCGTGGGGTTCGGTGCAGCATCCCCACCGACACGCGGTACCCTTCCGCCGTGCAGTGGGGCCGACTACCAGTCCTCGTCCTGGCCGTTGTCGTCACGAGCGGCTGCGCCGAGCCGTTCGACGAGACGCGGCAGGACCTGCTGAGCTTCCGCGTCGCGGCCCTGGGGGTGGTCGACGGGGTCGCCACCGCTGCGGTCTGGAGCGGTGAGGGCCTGTTTCACACCGAGGCGCCGACCCTCGACTGGACCCTGAACGGCCAGTCCATCGGCAGCGGCTGGGACGTGTTGGTGCCCGGCTTCGGGGAGCTGGGCCTGCGGGCCCGGAGCCCCGACGGGGCCGTCCGCGAGGCGGCCGTGACGGTCGCGGAGCCGGCGCCCGGAGCTCTGGGGGTCGGGCGCGCGGCGGTGGACCTGACCGGGGACCTGGCCCTGGAGGGTCGTCGCGAGGTGGTGGGCGAGGACATCGACACGACCGTGGACCTGGACGAAGCCACGCGCCTCACGGTGAGCGGGCGCACCGACGGGGAGCGCCTTCGCTGGATGCTGGGCGGGGGTGTCGGCACCCTGTTGGAGCTGGACGAAGACCGCGCAGACCTGCTCGCGGAGACGGTGGAGTTCGAGGACGGCGAGGTGATCCTGCGGGAGCCCCTGACCGAGGAGGTGCTCCACACCCTGGTCCTGGCCGTCGACGACGCCGGCGGCAACCGCTGGCTGTGGGCCGACGCGGCGTTCGTCACCAGCCAGACCTTGCTGCGCCACGAGGGACGCCTGCTGCCCGTCACGGGCACGGTCGCGCCCGGCTGGGTGGCCGTGACCCTGAGCGCGTCTGGCGAGGCCGGCGGTGTCGCCCTGGCCGACGCCACGCCCGTGACGGATCTCTCCGAGCAGCAGGGGCTGTCCTGCGCACCCACGGACGGCCCGTTCCGGCTCGCCTGGCTGGCGGAGGGGCGCTGCCCGCTGCCTGACCTCGACGGCGCACGGATCGTGGTGGAGGCCTGGTGATCGCCTGGGCCCTGGTGGCATCGGTCCACGCGGCCACGGTCAGCGGCGAGGTGCGCGAGCGCGGCACGGGCGACCCGCTGCCCGCCTTCGTCACCCTGGACGGCCACCAGGTGACCACCGACCGCAAGGGACACTGGGAGCTGGACGTTCCCGAAGGCACCTGGACCCTGCGGGTCATCGCCGACGGGCACCTGCCCCTGGAGCAGCCGCTGCTGGTGCCCGTCGACCACCCGGTGCTGGTCTACCTGGAGCGGGAGCCCGCGGCCCTGGAGGTGGTGGTCGAGCACCGGGTGGACTCGCCCCACGGCAGCTTCCAGATCCTCGACCAGGAGCGGGTCGAGCACACCCCCGGCACCCACGGCGATCCCTTCCGCCTGGTCCAGTCCCTGCCCGGGGTGACCCTGACCCGGGAGTACAGCCCCTCCGCCGGTGAGCTCTCCCTGCGCGGCGCCGCGCCCCAGGACAGCCGCTTCTACCTCGACGGCATCGAGATCCCGTTCCTGTTCCACTTCCAGGAGTACGCCTCGGTCTTCCACAACCGGATGCTGGAGCGCCTGGAGGTCTACCCCAGCACCTTCGGGACCCGCTACGGCAACGCGGTGGGCGGCATCGTCGAGGCGGTCAGCAAGCCCCCGGAGGCGGAGCGGGTCCACGGCGGCGCGAGCTGGAGCCTGGTCAACGCCGGCGGCTGGGTCCGGGCGCCGCTGCCGAAGGGGGGAGCGGTCTCGGCCTCGGCACGGCGGTCCTACGCCGACTGGATCGGCACCAGCTCCGACCAGTACACGCTCTGGCCCGCTTTCTGGGACTACCTGGCGCGGTACGACCAGCAGCTCCGGCCCGGCCATCGGCTGGCACTGACCGCTTTTGGCGCCGGCGATGTCTACGGGCGGCTGGCGCGCATCGTCGACGAGCTCGACCCGCTGGAGCTGGAGTCCGACCCGGAGTTCACCTTCGACCGCGGCTTCCATGCCGTGAGCCTGCGAGCGACCGACGACCTCGGCACCTTCGTCGTCCAGAGCAGCCTGGCGGTGGTGCGGGACGACTGGAAGGGCACGGTCGGAGACGACCACCAGCGCCGCATCGAGCGCTACGCCTGGCTGCGGGAGGACGTCCTGGTGCCGCTCGGGGACCTGGACCTGGCCCTCGGCGCCGAGGGCAAGGTCTCCGCCGGGCGCCGGGAGGCCGACCCGAGCCAGGTGTGGCCCGAGCTGGGACGCGAGGCGCCGCTGCTGGCCCGCGGGGTGCCGGTCGACGAGGAGCTGGGGCGCTTCCGCGGTGGCTTCTACCTGGAGCCCCGCCTGACCTGGAGGGACGTCCGGATCCAGCCCGGGCTGCGCGTCCAGTGGGACACCGCGCTCCAGAGCTGGTCGGCGGACCCACGGATCACCGTGCGGTGGAAGCCGACGGACCTCCTCCAGGTCCGGGCCGCAGCGGGTCGCTACAGCCAGTCCCCCAGCCTCGACGCCCTGTCGCCGACCACCGGCGACCCCACCCTGACCTGGACCCACGCCGACCAGGCCGCGCTCGGGGTCGACCTGGCCCTGGTGGGACGGATCGAGGTCACGGCGGACCTGTGGGGCAAGCTCCTGTACGACACGGTGGTCGAGGTGCCCGGCGAGGCGCCGCGCGCCGAGGACGGCTGGGCCGCGGGCCTGGAGCTGAACGCCCGCTACCGCCTGCGGGACCGCTTCTTCGCCGGCATGGTGCTCACCGTCGGCCGCTCGATGCGGGAGGGGGTGCCCTTCGACTTCGACCAGCCCGTCGCCCTGGGCGCGATGGGGTCCTGGTCGCTGGACAACGGGTGGACCTTCGGGGCCCGGTACCGGGTCGGGTCCGGGCTGCCCTACACCCCGGTGACCGACGGGCTCTACCTCGGCGACAGCGACACCTATGCCCCCGTGCTCGGCCCCGAGAACAGCGCCCGGCTGCCGCCCTTCCAGAAGCTGGACGTCCGCGTCGCCAAGGAGATCCAGCTCCGGCGCACGACACTGAGTGGCTACCTCGAGCTGTGGGTGGTCCCCCCCGTCAACGCCGCCCTCTACCCGATCTACTCCTACGACTATCGGCAGATGACCTACGTACAGGGTCCCTCGTTCGTGCCGCTGGTCGGTGTGGAGGCCGAGCTCTGATGGCCAGCGCCGAGGGCCGATTGGGCGCCCGTGCCCCGGTCGGATAGCTCGGGGAGATGCCGCGGAAGACCCCCTTCCATCCACGGACCGAGGACCTCGCCGAGAGCTATGCCTGGAAGGAGTGGGCCGGGTACCTGGCCGTCTGCACCTACGACCGGCACAGCGAGCGGGAGTACGTCGCCTTTCGCCACACCGCCGGCCTGCTGGACGTCACGCCGCTGTACAAGATCGACGTGCGGGGTCCCGACGCCGGCGCCTTCCTGAGCCGGGTCTGGTGTCGCGACATCAGCAAGGCCACGGTCGGCCGGGTGGTCTACACCACCCTGTGCGACGCCCACGGCAAGTGCCTCGACGACGGCACGGTCAGCCGCCTGGGCCCCGACCACTACCGGGCCACCTCGTCCGAGTCCTGGATCTCCTGGTACCACAAGCTGGCGCGGGGCTTCGACGTCACCCTGGAGGACACCAGCCACAGGATCGCGGCGCTGGCGCTCCAGGGCCCCCACGCCCGGGACGTGCTGCGGGAGATCACCGAGTTCGACGTGGACCGGATGCGCTTCTTCCGGGTGCGCCCCACCACCATCGGCGGGTTGCCCGTGCACCTGAGCCGCACCGGCTACACCGGCGACCTCGGCTACGAGATCTGGACCGACAACGAGCACGCCCTCGGGCTGTGGGACGCCATCGTCGTCGCCGGCCGGAGCTGGGGCCTGGAGCCCGCGGGGCTCGACGCCCTCGACGTCACCCGCATCGAGGCCGGCTTCGTGCTCCAGGGCATCGACTATGTCTCGGCCCGTAGCTGCCTGATCGAGGCTCGCAAGTCGACCCCCACCGAGGCTGGCCTGGGCTGGACGGTGGACCTGGACGACCGGCCGCCCTTCGTCGGCCAGCAGGCCCTGCTCGAAGAGCGCGAGCGGGGCCCGGTGTGGGACCTCGTGGGCCTGGAGCTGGACTGGCCCGAGCTGGAGGCGCTCTACCACTCCTATGGGCTCCCGCCCCACCTCGCGCCCATCGCCTGCCGCGACGCCGTGCCCGTCTACGACGCGGGCCGCCAGGTCGGCCAGGCCACCAGCACCACCTGGTCGCCAGTCCTCAAGAAGCCGATCGCCCTCGCCCAGGTCCGGGCCGGCCACGGCGGCCTCGGTCACCGCCTCCAGGTGGAGCACACGGTGGAGTTCGAGCGCCGCCGGATCACGGCCACCGTGGTCGAGCGACCGTTCTTCGATCCCCCACGCAAGAAGCACACCCCCAAGAAGGGCCGTCCCGAGGGCCTGTCCAGGACGGAGGCCGCCCGATGAGCCAGACCTGGGACGCCATCGTCGTCGGCGGGGGCCACAACGGCCTGACCTGTGCGGCAACCCTCGCCCGGGCGGGTCGTGAGGTCCTGGTGCTGGAGCGCCGCCACGTCGTGGGAGGAGCGGCTGTCACCGAGGAGATCGTCGAGGGCTTCAGGTTCTCGGTCTGCAGCTACGTCGTCAGCCTCATGAGGCCCTGGATCATCCGTGAGTTGGAGCTGGCTCGCTTCGGCATGGACGTGGTCCCCCTGGAGTGCACCTTCACGCCCTTCCCCGACGGCCGCTCCCTCGCCAGGTGGCCGGATCCGGACCGCACGCGCCAGGAGATCAGCGCCTTCAGCCCCCGGGACGCCGACGTCTACCCGGAGTTCGGCAGGGCGATGGGGCAGCTCGCCCGGTTCGCCAAGCCGATCATCGACGAGCTCCCGCCGGACCCGGCGAGCCTCAAGCCCTCCGACCTCCTGCAGCTCCTCGGCATGGGCAAGCGCTTCCGGGCCCTGGGCGACGACCTCGCCGCGCTCCAGTACAAGCTCACCACCATGAGCGCCGTGGACTTCCTGCGGGAGTGGTTCGAGTCCGACGAGCTGATCTCGCCGATGTCCTGCTCGGGCATCATCGGCACCTTCCTGGGCGTCAAGAGCCCGGGCTCGGCCTACGTCCTGCTCCACCACTACATGGGGGAGATCGACGGCAGCTCCCGCGCCTGGGGCTTCCCGATGGGCGGCACCGGCGGCGTGAGCGAGGCCATCGCCGCGTCCGCCCGGCACTTCGGCGCCGAGGTCCGGGTCTCCAGCCCGGTGGAGCGCATCCTCGTCGAAGGCGGGCGGGCCACCGGGGTGGTCCTCGAGGGCGGCGACGAGCTGCGGGCCAGGACCGTGATCAGCGGCTGCGAGCCAAGGCTGACCTTCCTCGATCTCGTGGGTGGGGAGCACCTCCCCGACGACTTCGTGACGGCGATGAAGCGCTTCAAGCTGCGGGGGAGCAGCGGCAAGGTCAACCTGGCCCTCGATCGCTTCCCGGAGTTCAGCGCCCGACCCGGTGTCGGTCGGCACCTCTTCGGCGACATCTCGATCGCGCCGAGCACCGACTACCTCGAGCGGGCCTACGACGACGCCAAGTACGGCGCGTTCAGCAAGCAGCCCTTCGTGAACATCGTCTTCCCGACGCTCTTCGACAAGTCGATGGCGCCCCCCGGCAAGCACGTCATGTCCTGCTTCGTCCAGTACGCGCCCTATGGTCTGGCGGAGGGGCCCGAGGACTGGCCCAACCAGCGCGACGCCTTCGGCCGTGCCGTCCTCGACACGCTGAAGACCTACATGCCGACGGTCGAAGACGACATCGTCGGCATGCAGGTGCTGAGCCCCTGGGACATGGAGCAGGAGTTCGGGCTCACCGAGGGCAACATCTTCCACGGCGAGCTGAGCCTCGAACAGCTCCTCTTCCAGCGCCCGGCGGCCGGCTGGGCCCGGTTCGCCACGCCCGTGCGCGGGCTCTGGCTCTGCGGCTCCGGGGCCCACCCGGGCGGGGGCGTGATGGCGGCCCCCGGTGCGCTGGCGGCCAAGGAGATGCTGCGCCGGAGGGCGGTCTGATGGCAGGCTACGACGCGATCATCATCGGCGGAGGCCACAACGGCCTGGCGGCGGCCTGCACCCTGGCGGCCTCGGGTCGCTCGGTGGTGGTGCTGGAGGCGCGAGACCGTGTCGGAGGCGTGGCGGCTGGTGCGGAGTTCCATCCCGGCTACCGCCACGTGGGCATCCTCCACGATGCCTTCGCCGGTGAGGCGCCCGCCGTCACCTGGCGCGACCCGCCGCCGATCCACGTGGCCGGGACCTCCGCGGTGCTCGACGCCGCCACCCTGGCACCCTGGCGGCGCACCGTCGACGAGGTCCGACCCTTCTTCGGCCGACTCCTCGGCGAGGCGGCCCCCGATCTCGGGACCGAGGCGGCCATGTGGCCGCTGCTCCGGCCAGCCCTCGGCCTGCGTCGCCTGGGCACCGCGCGCATGCTGGAGCTGCTGCGCATCAGCCCGATGTGCGTGGACGACTGGCTCGTGGAGCACTTCGAGGACCCGGCCGTGCGGGCCGGGCTCGGCGCCGAGGCGCTGCTCGGCACCTGGATGGGCCCCCGATCGCCCTCCAGCGCCGCGGTGCTGCTGCTCAGGGCCTGCGCCGGGGACCCCGCCCGGGAGATCACCGGGGGACCGGCGGCCCTGGTCGACGCCCTGGTCTCCCACGCCGCGCAGCTCGGGGTGGAGGTGCGCACAGGGGCGACCGTCGCCAGCATCCAGGTCGAGGCCCGGCGGTCTGTCGGCGTCACCCTGGCCGACGGCACGCCCGTGCTCGGCGACCACGTGCTGTCGGCCATCGGCCCGCGACGCACCCTGCTCGACCTCGTCCACCCGGCCCAGCTCCCCGACGGCCTGGAGACCGAGGTGCTGCGGGTGCGGGTGCGGGGCATCGTCGCCAAGGTCCACCTGGCACTGAGTGCTCCGCTGGACATCGCCGGGGGCGCCGAGCGCTTCCGCGTGGGGGCCCATCCCCTGGACTGGGAGCGGGCCTTCGACGACGCCAAGCACCGGCGGCTGCCCCGGGCGCCGACCCTCGACGTGCGCCTGCCTTCGGTCTCCGACCCCTCGCTGGCCCCGACGGGCCACCAGGTCGCGTCGATCCTCGTCCACGGCGCCACCCACGAGCTGGAGGGTGGCTGGACCGGACAGGCCACGGCCGCCCTGCGCGACCGGGTGCTGGACCAGCTCGCGGCTCACGATCCCGCCGTACGGGACAAGCTGGTCGCGGCCGAGGTCCTGACGCCCGCTGCGCTCGAGCGGTCCTTCGGGCTGGAGGGGGGGCACCTGCTGCACGGTGAGCTGGCCCTCGACCAGCTCTACGCCCTGCGGCCCACCCCGGCCCTGGGACAGCACAGCACCCCCATCGCCGGCCTGACCCTGGCCAGCAGCGGCACCCACCCCGGCCTCGGTGTCAGTGGTCGCAGCGGTGTCCTGGCGGCCCAGGCGGTGATGCAGACGGCGGGCTAGCCCGGGCTCGGAATCGTCGCCCGGGCCTCGATGCGGCGCACGGCCTCCTTGGCCGCTCGCTTCAGGCGGGCGCCGGAGTCCGGGTTGACCGTGGTCTTCTTGAGGATGCCCAGGGAGCGGGTGGTGCCGACCTGGCCCAGCGCGTGGACCACACCGACCTGGACCCGCCGGTCCCCATGCCTGACGAGCTGCACCAGGGTGACCTCCGCCTGGTGGTAGCCGTGGGCGCCGAGGCACCGGGCGCCGACGCAGATCTCGTCGGTGTCGTCGCTCTGGAGCATCGTGAGCAGCGGGCCCAGGCCGGGATCGGCCCCTCGGGCGATCATCTGCTCGACAGCTCGCTTGCGCAGGGGGTGGCCATCCACCAGGTAGGCGCCGAGCAGCTCCTTGAGGCGGCTGACGGCGGCGGTCTTGGCGACGGTGAAGGCGGCCTCGTCGCGGAGCTTGTAGTCGGCGTCGGGGTCCGCGAGCACGGCCTCGAGGATCGGCAGGCCCTCCGAGCCGGCCTCCACGGCCGCCAGGACGCGGACCTCGGGCTCGCTGTCCTGGAGGGCGTAGTGGACGGCGTGCTCGGTCTCGGGTCGGTCCCGGTGGCGGATCAGCAGGAGCTGCAGGCAGCGGTGTCGATAGGGTCCGCAGTCGTCGGCGCTGGCGGCGTGGCTCAGGCGGGCGACCACGTCGTCGGGTGACCGGCTCAGGTCGGCGGCGAGACGGGCCCCCTGGCGCGCCAGCTCCATCACCCGGGCCACGTCGCGGGGAGCCCCCAGCACGGACATCGTCAGGACGCCTTCGCAGAGCTGGACCTCCCGCGCCGAGGCGTACTCCAGGAGTCGGTCGCGCACGTCGGCGGACAGCGTGGCCAGCGCGATGGGGCGGTCGCCATGCACGACGTGGGCCCTGTCGAAGCGCTTGTGGCCCGTGCGGATCGAGCCTTCTCGAGAGATGCCCTCCGTCCACTGGCCCAGCTCGAGAGAGGGGCCTCCCTCCGCCGTCGCGGTGACCCGCATCGAGGGGCGTGGGCTCTCCGCATCGACCAGGCTCAGCTCGATCTCCACACCATCCAGCACGCCGTGGAGGCGGCCAGGTTCGCCCCTCAGGCCGAGGTTCTTCGCCGCCGTGGCCCACTTCAGCCGCTCACGTCGCGCGGGTGTGTCCCGGTTCACGAAGGCCACGAGGCCCACGAGGAGGACTCCTCCCAGCACCAGGGCGACGACTTCCATCCCACTCCTGAGGCCTCTCGCTTCCCCCCGTGGAAACGAGGCCCAGTCTACCGTGGGTCAGCGGGGGAAGTCGGTCAGCCGGGGGTCGCGGGGGCCCTCCACGGTCTCCACGGCGACCCCGTGCGCTCGCAGGTAGTCACAGCCGTTGGCGCCCATGTACCCGCCCTCCACCACCAGGACGCGCTCGATGCCGGCGTGGTGGATCATCTTGGAGCACATCATGCAAGGCTCGCCGGTCACGATGAGCCAGGCGCCACGTGTCGGCACGCCGCCCGCGGCGGCGTTGCACACCACGTTCATCTCCGCGTGGTGGCAGCCGATCTCCATGCGGGTGCCGCTCTGCACGCCCTGGGTGTCCCGCAGGCACTCCTCTCCGCCGCAGAGCCGGCCGCCGCCCCGGGGGCCGCCGTTGTAGCCATCCATCAGGATGACGTTGCGAGCCGGATCCAGCAGCAGGGCACCGAACTTGCGGCGCGGGCAGTTGCTCGCGCGGGCCAGGGACAGGCACTGCTCGATGCGGATCGCCACGTGCTTGGGCTTCATCGGAACTCCTCGCTGGCGAGGCCTAACCCCGAGCCCGGGGGCTCGGTCAGCGACAGCGCGGCAGCCGCCACCCGGCGATGGCGCCGAGGGTGTCCGCATCGGCCACCGAGGCCCCTTCGGCCTCCGCCCATGCCCTGAGAAGCTGGAGGTCGGCGCAGAGATCCGCCGGCCGGTCGGGCCGCGACGCTCGCCCGTACATCTCGCCGATGGCGACCAGGGTTCCGGCCGCCAGGGTGGCCTCCTCCGAGGCCGGCCAGGTCTCCAGGAGCTGTCTCAGGCGCACCCGGGTCTCCAGGAACCAGCCATGGGTGAGGGTCAGGGCGCCCATGCCGAGGGCGAGGGCCGCGGGCTCGGGGTCCGAGCCGGCGGGTGGGGACAGCGCCAGCCAGTCGTCCGCGGCGCTCAGCAGGACCTCGTCGTCGGGGGTCATCGGCCAGCGGGGCCGGGTGTGGCCGCCTTCGATCCCAAGCGAGGCCTCGGGCTCCTCGGCCAGCCGCCGCACCCTCCGGCCGCCGCGGACCGCCACCCGCCGGTTCCAGTGCAGGGTGACCAGGGTGCCGAGCGCCAGCAGCGCCACGTCCGGATCGTGGGCGGCCTGGTCCCGGAGCGCCTGCTCGGCGCGGACCCGATCGCCCGACTCCCAGGCCGCGAGCGCCCAGGCCCGCGTGGCGGTCGGATCCCGGCCCTCTCCTCCCAGCCGCTGCAGCCAGGTCAGGGCCTGGTCCCAGTCCTCCGGCGTCCTGGTCTCCCGGGCGCGGGCGTGGGCGGCAGAGGCGGCCACCTCCAGCACTTCGGTGCGCGTGGCCCGCTGCTCGACCAGGAGCTGGGGATCGGCGGCGAGGGCCGCTTCCCAGTCGGTGCCGGGACCGTAGTGCGCCTCGAAGAACGAGACCGCTGCCGCCAGGCGTCCCAGGTCCAGCGGCGAGCGGCGAGCCTCCAGGTGCACCACGCGAGCCTGGTAGCTGGGGTTGGTGTGGGCGTCGGGGCGGAGCTGCTGCAGGTGTGTCCAGGCCGCCACGGCGACCTCGCGGTCCAGGTCCGAGCGTGCGCCGGTGCTCTGGCTGGCGCTGCTCGCCAGCGACAGGACCACGGCCTGGTGATCGGCGCAGCGCAGGCTGCCTCGCCGCAGGATCGTCAGGGTCTCGTCCGTCGACTGGGGAGCCTGGGCGTCGAGCGCCTCGCGCAACAGGCCGGCGGCGGCTTCGACGTCGGCCTCGTCGCGGGGGGTGCAGATCGGGGCGGCCGTGGCCACGGTGACGGGCCCTGCCGCCAGGAGGGCAGCGACGGTGAGCAGAAGTGGGGAGGGTCGAGTCACGCCGCTCCATTGTCCCAGACCTGGGAGCTGCATGCGCCGTCGATGGCACGCCAGCCCGGCCGAACGGGGCCCGCTCGGTTGAACCGGCCTCTTCGCTTCGGGGGCAGAGCGACTCGGGATCCTCACGCCCGCGACCGTCCTCTGCGCCGCCCTCGGCGAAGGGTGGGGGGCGGACTCCAGCCTCCACGGCCATGGCCACGTAGGCGGGACTCACCGCGCATGCTTGGGCTCGG
>CAZCVP010000049.1:25071-42175 GCA_964501915.1 uncultured Enterobacterales bacterium | reverse complement strand
TCAGGGAGCGCGAGGTCCGGAGCGACCCAGCGGATCGACGGGGATTCCCCCCCCCCTGTTCAGGCGGGCGCAGCGAGCCATCCGGCGGCCGTGGTCTGAGCGGGGGTCGTCGACGATGGCGATCTGTGAGGGCATCGGGGTCGGCGGGAAGGCGAGGGAGGACGGTAGCAGCGCCCGAGCTGCGCGCCGATGTCCTCCCGATGACACCCTCCGTGGGAGGACATCCACCCCCGATGGGCTTCGACGCCACCGCCCCCCGGTGGATACTCCTCCCTCCCGCCACCCCCCCTCGGCCCGCCATGACCAAGGACATCCAGGACAGCGTCCGCCAGGCCGGGGTGGTCGGCGCCGGCGGAGCGGGCTTCCCGACCCACGTCAAGCTCGGCTCCGAGGTCGACACCTACATCGCCAACGCCGCCGAGTGCGAGCCGCTGCTCTGCAAGGACCAGGAGCTGATGGAGCTCCACGCCGGGGAGATGGTGCACGGTCTGCGCCTGGCGATGGAGGCCACCGGGGCACGCCGCGGCGTGATCGCCATCAAGAAGAAGTACACCACTGCGATCGAGCGCCTCGCGGCCGTGGCGGGGCCGGGCATCGAGTTCCACTTGATGGACAACTTCTACCCGGCCGGCGACGAGGTCCTGATCGTCTACGACGTCGGGGGTCGCCTGATCCCCCCAGGGGGCCTGCCCCTGCACGTGGGCTGCGCGGTCAACAACGTCGAGACCCTGATCAACGTCTCCCGGGCGATGTCGGGCACCCCGGTGACCACCACGGCGCTGACGGTCGCCGGGGCGGTGGAGAAGCCTGTCAGCGCGGTCGTGCCCCTCGGTGTCACGGCCCGTGAGGTGCTCACCCTGGCCGGCGGCGCGACCGTCGAGGATCCGGTGCTCATCGACGGCGGCGCCATGATGGGCAGTGCTCTGTCCGACCTCGACGAGCCGGTGACCAAGACCTCGGGGGGCTACATCGTCCTGCCCCGGGACCACTACCTGGTCGGGCGCAAGACCCTGGCCCGGCGGGTCGAGGAGCACATCTCCCGGTCGGCCTGCGACCAGTGCCGCTTCTGCACCGAGCTCTGTCCCCGCTACCTGCTCGGCTACGCCGTCGAGCCCCACGCGGTGATGCGCTCCGTGGGCTTCGTCGGCGAGCAGGAGGCCCACCACAGCCAGCTCGGCCTCCAGTGCTGCGAGTGCAGCGCCTGCTCGCTGTACGCCTGCCCCGAAGGCCTGCCGCCGGCGTCGATGTGCGTGCGCAGCAAGGAGCTCTGGCGGGAGCGGGGAGAGCGGCCCGAGCCGCTGCCGGGCCTCGGACGGGTCCACCCGATGCGCGACGCGCGGCGGATCCCGATCCCGCGGCTCGTGCGGCGCCTCGGCCTCGCCGAGTGGGACGTGCACGCGCCGATGGTCGCCAGCAGCCTGGCGCCGAGCCGGGTACAGCTTCGGCTTCGCCAGCACATCGGCGCACCGGGGACCCCGGTCGTGCGCGAAGGGGAGAGCGTGGCGCTCGGCCAGGTCGTGGCCGAGGTCCCCGAAGGCCAGCTCGGCGTGCCCCTGCACGCCAGCATCGCCGGACGGGTGGGCCGGATCGACGACGACAGCATCTGGATCGAGAGGTGAGCATGGCCGCGCCCCCTGCCCTGGGCTTCATCGAGCTCTCGAGCATCGCCCGGGGCTTCGAGACCACCGACGCGATGCTCAAGGCCGCCGAGGTGGAGCTGGTGCTGGCCCGCACCATCTGCTCCGGCAAGTACATGGTGATGGTCGCCGGCGAGGTCCACGACGTGGAGACCAGCGTCGCCGCCGGTCGCGAGGTGGCGGCGGAGAGCGCCATCGACCACTTCGTCATCCCCAACGTGCACCCGGACGTCTTCCCGGCCCTGTCCTCGACGAGTCCCCTGTCCACCCGGGGAGCGCTGGGCATCCTGGAGAGCTTCTCCGTCGCCTCGCTGGTCGAGGCCATCGACGCGGTGGCCAAGGCCGCCTGGGTGGAGGTGGTGGAGTGCCGCCTGGCGATGGCGCTGGGCGGCAAGGCCTACCTGGTCTTCACCGGGGACGTCGACGCGGTGCGCTACTCCATCGACGCCGGCGCCGACGTGATCGGCGAGCGGGGGCTGCTGGTGAACAAGACGGTGATCCCCGACCCGCGGCCGGAGCTGTTCGAGACGCTGGTGTAGGGAGGCGGGCGCCGCGGTCAGACCCTCCACCAGGGCACGGCCAACGTCCTGTCGTCGAGGCGCACCGTGTCGTCGCCTCCATGGACGACCAGTCTCGCACCGACCCTCGCGGTCGGGTGGGCCTTCTCGAAGGCGCCCAGGCCCCGGGCGTGGCGACGTGACGGCCGCGACGCGAGCTTCACTTCGACCAGGTGCAGGACGCCGTCCCGCTCGATCACCAGGTCGACCTCGGCCCCGCCCCGCGATCGCCAGTGCCAGAACCTGGGTCTGGCTCCCAGGGCCTGGGCCTGTCTGCGAAGCTCCAGGACCACCCAGGTCTCGAAGAGCGCTCCGAGGTTGGTCTGGGCGTTGAGGGCTCGCGGCGAGGAGACCGCCAGCAGCCAGCAGGCCAGCCCCGTGTCGGCGAGGTGGACCTTGGGCCTCGACGTCGCCCGCTTGACGGGACTGCCCGGCCAGGCCGGAACCTCCACGGCCAGGTAGCCGCCTACCAGCAGGTCGAGCCAGGCCGTGGCCGTCCGTCGAGCGATGCCCGCCTCGCGCCCGAGGTGGCTGAAGTTGACCTCCTGGGCCGGCAGGGGCGGAAGGGGTCCACGAAACGGTGCGCTACTTGTGCCGGGGCATCTAGTTCCTCCGACGCACGCACCCCAGCAGCAGCCCGAAGAGCCCCAGCGCTGTCAGGGGCGCAGCGGGGGCTGCGCTGCACATGCCGCGGGCTCCGTCGTCCTCGCCGTCGGCGCTCACGTCCTGGTCGTCTCCGTCGCCCTCGCCGTCACCCGGGTCCTGGTCGATGTCGTCGGGGTCTCCGGTGTCGTCCCCGACGTCGGTGTCGTAGCCGTTCTCCTCCATCCACTCGGCTCCGGGCGAGTCCGGGCAGGCGGGGATGCACTCGGCGTTGAGCGTGTTGGCGTCGGCGTAGCTGGTCACCAGGGCGTCGAAGAGCCCGCTCTCGTAGAGCACCAGGTCCTGGGCGGCCGTCTCCGGGGTGTAGCGGAGGCGGATGCGGGTCAGGAAGTGCTCCGAGGCCTCCCCTTCGAAGCCGAGGGCGGCGATGTCCTCGCCGGTGAGCGTGGTGCTGCTGCACGGGGAGCAGTCTCCCCAGCCGCCGGCCCACTCCACGCCCCAGGCCGCGCTGCCGGCGGACTTCCAGAGGGGACGGAAGCGGGTGTCGTAGAAGTCGGCGAAGTCATCGACGCCGGGCTCCCCCCAGATGCAGACGTCGGGGATCTCGATCATCGGGTAGTTGCTCACACCGACGCGGCCTTCGCCCTCCCCCTGGCCGGTGATGGCGTAGAGGATCATGTCCTGCTCGCCGGGCGAGGACTTCGCCGCCAGGCGGATCGGGACCGTGAACAGCTCGCTGTCGTAGGAGACCTGGAGCGGGGCGAGGAAGGAGCCGTCCGCGGCCGCGGCCGACGGGTCGACCTGGGCGGCCATGAAGTACATGCCCTGCTCGATGTGCTCCTCCAGCACCGGGATCACCTCGTCGGGGAGCTGGTAGCCGTGCTCGTCGAGCCAGGTGAAGAGCGCCACCGACTCGCTCGCCGACAGGATCGTGATCTGGTAGCCGCCGACCAGGTACTCGGCCTCGACCTGGACGTCGCCACCGCCGCCGTCGCTGCTGCCACCGTCGGCGTCGGACTGGGCGGTGCCACCGGCGCCCGCCAGCGAGCTGCAGCCGGCGTCGGCCATCGTCAGCACGCCCGTGTACCCGTTCAGGCGGGAGAAGATGTCGGGCTCCAGCACCGCCAGGTCCGCCTCCTGGACCAGCTCGGGCACCGGCAGGACCAGGGCGATGTCCTGGGGGTCGCCCTCGGGGTTGATCGAGACCGTGAAGGTGGTGCGGGTCCCCTGCCGGACCAGGGCCACCTGGGCCGTGTCGAAGGGCACGCCGTGGGGGGTGCCGGTCGCCACGGTGGGGCAAGCGAGCGCGGGAGAGACGAAGGACAGCGCGAGGGTGGCGAGCATGGGGCCTCCTGGTGGGCCCATGGTACCGGGAGATCGGGGGGTTCGCCTTCCTTCAGATGCCCGTCTGCGTGTAGCTGGCGCCCGAGGACAGGGGGTCCCAGCCGAGCTCGATGCCGTAGGTGTAGTAGCTGAAGACGCCACCGCCGCTCGTGCGGCCCCAGTCGCCGTTGTAGAAGTAGTCGTAGGTCGCCAGCCGGCCCTGGTACCAGGCCGCCCGCGGCGGGTCCGGCAGCATCAGGCCCGAGGACGAGAACAGCAGGGAGTCCGGCAGCACGCCAGAGCCGACCGCGCCCCCGCAGCCCCCGCTGGTGCGCCAGCCGCTGCGCCAGTGCACGGGGATGTTGAAGGAGTAGTAGTAGTAGCCGCTGAGGCTCTTGGAGCCGTACATCTGGTCGATCGCCCAGGTGCAGCCCACCGAGGTGGAGCCATAGTCGATCCGCAGGTCGCCGGTCACGCTCGACGCCGACATCCAGAACGACAGGTAGAAGGCGAAGTGGTAGCCACCGCCGGGCTTGAAGTAGTAGCTGTAGCGTGACTGGCCCATCGCGTAGGCCTGGCCGCCGGTCACCTTGGAGGTGACGGTGGCGCACTCGCCGGTGCCCCAGCAGTCGTCGTCGTCGCAGTCGGTGAGGCCGTCCTCGTCGTCGTCGTTGTCGTTGTCGCAGACCTCCTGGCAGGTCTCCAGGTCGGCGCACTCACCGTCCTCGCAGTCCACCAGGCCGTCGTAGTCGTCGTCCTGGCCGTTGGAGCAGTCCTCGGGACACTCCCAGTAGCAGTCGATGTCCCGGCAGTCCTCCTTGCCGTCGCCGTCGTCGTCGACGCCGTTGTCGCAGTCCTCGACACAGACGTCGGCGCAGTCGTCGTCCTCACAGTCGGCGAGGCCGTCGCGGTCCTCGTCGCCTTCTTCCTCGCAGTCCTCGACACAGACGTCGGCGCAGTCGTCGTCCTCGCAGTCGGCCAGGCCGTCGCAGTCCTCGTCGCCCTCATAGTCGCAGTCCTCGACGCAGACCTCCGCGCAGTCGTCGTCCTCGCAGTCGGCGAGGCCGTCGAGGTCCTCGTCACCCTCGAGGTCACAGTCCTCCTCAGGCGGCTCGGTGTCCTCGGTCCCCGAGTCGTCTCCAGTGGTGCCGGTCGGCTCGGTGTCGACGGTGTCCGCCGAGTCGACGCCGGTGTCCGGACCTCCGCACGCCAGCACGAACACGAGTGTCCACATGTCGCCTCCACCTCTACCCGGGCACAGGGTAGCGGATTGCGAGGGCCCTCCGCTTGGAGGAGACTGCCCTCGTGACGCCGACTCTGCTCTCGCTGGCCCTCTCCGGGTGCGGACTCTCCCTGGTCTGTGGCTCGGACGAGGGGTGTGGGCTCCAAGGCACCCTGACCCTGGAGAGCTCGGACCGGCCCGACTGGGAGGAGGACTTCTCCGATCCGGAGGCCGCGGCGGCGGAGCTGGGCCTGGAGCTGCTGTCCGGGGAGCTGTCGATGCCCGGGCTGTGGACCGGGGTGCTCCCGCTGGACGAAGGTCACGGTGTCGGTCTCTGGCTGATCGAGAGCTGCGAGGCGGGGGAGCTGGCCCTGGAGCTGCCGCGCCCGGGGGCCTGGTGTGGCGCCGAGAGCGGGACCCTGGCGGTAGACGGCTGGCTGCTGGCGGACAGCGAACACGCCGGCAGCCGCGTGCGGGTGGAGGTCCCCGACGCCGGAGGCTTCGAGCAGCAGGTGTCTCCCGCGGGGGAGGAGACCGGGATCCCGGTCGACCTGGAGGTCCTGCCCGACTGCGCCGAGGACCCCCGACTCCGGCTCACGGTCACCCCGTCGGCGGGCTGCCGGGCCTCTGGAGGGCTGATCTGGGCCCTGAGCTACGTCGCCCTCGACCTGGAGGACTGATCAGAAGGGCGTCGCCCCCGCCTCGATCCACTTCCAGACCATGTCCAGCTCCTTGTCCTCCAGGGGACCGGTCTGAGGCATGCGGTCGCCGTAGCCCCCCACGTCGTGGTGGGTCCCGGCCAGCTTGTGCCAGAGGTAGCTGGCCAGCGGGTCCCCCTGCTCGACCAGGTTCATACCGCGGACCTCGCTCGACGGCTGGCCGATGACGTTGTCCGGATCCTCCAGGTCCAGGCCCTGGGTGACGTAGCCACCGGTGTGGCAGCCATAGCAGGCCGACCAGAACAGCGGACCGATGTCCCCGGTCCAGGTGACGGCGTCGTCGTCGAGGGTGAGGAAGGCCCCCACGAGGGTGTGGGCCCCCAGCAGGTGCAGGTCCGAAGCGTTGTAGGGCAGGGTCGAGCGGGTCACCTTCGCCGAGGACACGACCGCGAACACGTAGTCCCCCTCGACGAAGTCGGAGAAGAGGTCCCCCGGCACCTCGAACGCACCGTCGTTCTTCGCCACGCAGGTCACCCGCTCCCGCTCCTCGCCGTTGGCGGCATCGACGTAGAGCAGCCGGAGCAGCACCCAGTCGCCGGGCCCCTCCGTGACCCAGGTGAACTGCAGGTCCTCACGGCCCAGGGTCGGCGGCGCGGACTCGTCCAGGGCGGGGCTGAGCAGCGTCAGCGGTCCGGGCAGGACGAGGGCCTCGTCCTGCGCGAAGGGCGGCACCGGAGCGGCGTCGACCTCGTCCAGGCGGTAGACATCGCCCAGGCGGAGCTGGCGGGGGTCCAGCTCGCCGGCCTCCCAGTGGGCGCCCCCCTGGAAGGGGATCTCGAAGTCCTCGTTCTCGGACTCCAGGAGCAGGGGCGCCGCCCCTTCGAGGTCGTGCACGGCGTCGACGGGAACGCCGGGATCGTGGTCCCGGGCGCACTGGTCGGTGCCGGGCGCGAACAGGTCCTCGAAGGTCAGGTCTACCGGCTCGATGAGGGTCATCCAGGAGGTCCCGGTGGGATCGACGGAGCCCCCTTCGAAGTAGCCCCCGAGGTACTCGGTCAGCTCGGTGAAGCCCAGGCCCCCCGTCTGGCCCGGGTGGTAGCCCCAGTCGATGTCGGTGTCGGTGTCGGTGTCCGTGTCCGTGTCGGTGTCCGTGTCCGTGTCGGTCTCGAGGGTGCCCGAGTCCTCCGCGACCAGGTCGATGGAGGTGAACAGGTTGCAGCCCAGCAGCAGGCCCAGCGCGATGCCCGACATCGTCTCTCCGTCCAGGGAGGCTGATCCTACATGCCCAGCTCGACCTCGACGGTGGTGTGGAGCCCGGAGCGGTCCCGTCCGAGGTCGGCGGAGGAGATCGTCAGGCCCTCCAGAGACGGCAAGGGGAGCTCCAGGCCGCCGAGCAGGGCGAGGAAGGTGTCCAGGGGCAGCATCTCCTCGACCAGGCGGGTGGTGGTCTCGTCGCTGGCCCCCCAATCGCTCTGGCGCACCATCAGGGAGAGCTCTGGGGTGCCGATGTCCAGGGCCACCACGCCGTCCTCCAGCGCCAGCTCCAGGTCGATGAAGGCCGCCGCGGCCACCTGGAGGTACTCGCCCAGCTCCCCGTCCGGGGTCTCGATGTCCACCACCAGCTCACCGGCCTGGATCTGGAGCCCGCCGTCGACCTGGACGGCCACCGGTGGCAGGTCGGGTCGCAGGGTGATCGTGCCCTGCTCGGCCTTGAGCGGCAGGAGCATGATCGGCTCCAGGCTGCCGTCGTCGGTGGACAGGCGCAGGTCCAGCACGCCGCCCCTCCAGGCCTCGAAGAGCATCAGGTTCACCAGGTCGTCGGAGATGGCGGCGGCCACCGGCGAGCGGGTGTCGACGTCGGGCACGACCGGGTCGGAGCCGAGGAAGCCGGCGTAGCTCTTGGAGCCGGCCAGGGGCATCGACACGTCGAAGGCGGTCGACATCGCGACGCCGTCGGGGTCGATCGAGGCCTCGGTGAAGTCCATCGACAGGCTCAGCGGCGCCCCGAGCAGGTCCAGCTCGAAGGAGAGGTCCAGGCCACCGAGGGTCTCCTCGAGCATCGGCGGGACCAGCTCCTCGATCTTCTCCAGCAGCATGTCCTCCACCATGCCCCGCACGGTGTCGACGAAGAGGTAGTCCTCGACGTCCCAGGGCAAGAGACTCGTGTCGTAGGAGAAGCCCTTGAGCTCCACCACGGGGTCGACCAGCTCGATCACGAGGCCGCCGTGCTTGTCGACGTCCAGCGTCAGGCTGCCGGTGATGACGGCCTTGGTGGCCTCCATCGAGGCGTCGGAGTCGAAGCCGATGCCGATGACCTCGCCATAGGCCTGCAGGTCGACGAAGAGGTTGGGGATCGTGACCTCGAGCTCCAAGAGCCCCGAGGACGGGCTGGCGTCGATGCTCGGGGTGTCGAAGTCCACCTCGTCGATCACGCCGGTGATCTCGACCGCGCTCCAGCCCCAGACACCGTAGCTGTCCTCGTAGGCCGGGTTCATCGCCAGGGCGGCGTCGTTGACCGTCTGCACGGTGACGATGGTGGCGGCGTAGTCGGTGGCGTAGTCGAGGCCGTCTTCGTTGAGGCGCAGGTCCATGGCGTCGCTGACGGGCCGTCCAGGGTCCTCCCAGGTGCCGGCGAGCACGCCGACCCGGTCGAAGCGCGTGTGCTCTCCGTCGTCGGTCGAGCCGAAGGCCTCGAGCACGGTCAGCCCGCGCTCCAGGTGCACCGTGGTCGCCCAGGTCCCGTCCTCGCTCAGCTCCGCGGGCACGTCGTTGACGTCGATGGTGTCCAGCAGCTCCCAGGTCCCGTTGGCCTCGACCGTGCCTTCGTCGTGCCAGCTCGCGGCGGCCGGGGTGTCGAGGGTGAGGACCGGGTCGGGCTGCTGGACGCCCTCGAGCTGGCTCTCGTGGGTGCAGGCGAAGGCGATCAGGAGCAGCATCGGGCACCACGGGTCGGGGGACGGGCGCTATTTGGCCGAGATCCTACGCAATGTCAAGGGGATGGATCGGCGCAGCAGCGAAATCCGTCATCCTCTTGACGATGTCCCCGGGCGTGCCAGTGACGGGACAGGCAGTCCTGCCCGTACTTGGAGGTCCACATCGTGCCCCCTCGCAGCAGGTGGGTGAGCCGGTCCGGTGGGCCGCCGTCCGGCGGGAAGGGGGGTCCGCCGTGCTCCTCGAGCACCCACTCGCTCACCCCCCCGTCCAGGTCCCGGACCCCCTCCGGGGTGACGCAGTCCTCGAACCCACCGATCAGGGCCAGGTCCCGATCGTCGTAGTGGCGGGCACCTTCGGTGTAGCAGCGACCCGGCTCGAAGGTGTCCCCGTAGCTGTGGCGGCGTCCCTCGGTGCCCCGGCAGGCGGCCTCCCACTCCAGGCTGCGACAGAGCCGCTTGCCCCGCTGTTCGCAGAGCTCGGTGGCCTCGCCCCAGGTCACCACCGTGCGGGGGTAGCGCTGCTCCAGGTTGGGATACTCGAAGACGTCGATGCAGAAGGGCCCCAGGGTGACCTCGACGGGCTCCAGGGCGTAGATCTCGGGTCCATCGGCCGCCTTGCCCAGGGTGTAGGTGGCCCGGGGCAGCTTCACCATGTCCCGGGGGCAGAAGCCGTCGGGAGGAGGGGGGCCGTCGTAGCCCTCCACCTCCGGCGGGTTGTCGGAGGCCGGCGGGAGGACGGCGACAGGCTCTCCGGTGCGCTCCAGCCAGGTGAAGGCGGCCCACCTGGGGCCGTCGACGGTCCGGGTGATGCGCGTGCAGGAGGTGAGGGTCTGCACGGCCGCCAGCCAGGCGCCCTTCTGGTCCTCGGTCAGCCCCATGTGACCGAGGGGCCGGCGGACCTCGGGCTCCTGGTGCCAGGGGCGCTCGCCGTGGATGACCAGGACGTGGTCGAAGGCGCAGGGATCGACGACGAAGCGGTTGTCGGCGTCGTACTCGGTGTGGACGCGGCGCATCGGCTCGTCGATGACCCGGTCGGGTCGGAGGGTGTCGGCGAGGTAGTGCACGGTGTGGCCGGCGTAGGCCTCCTTGGCCTGGCGCAGGTCCAGGACGGCGACCTCGCCGGGCCGATCGAGGAAGGCCAGGACCTCGTCGTCCAGGCTGAGGGCACGGGGGATGCCCGGATCCGCGAGCTGGGGCTTCACGGGTCCGAGGTCCTGGCGGCCGGCGTGGGCCACCAGCGCCCAGGTCGTGGCCAGCGCGGCGATCGGGGCGGCGCCGCGGTCCCAGCCCGAGCGTCGCCAGCCGGCCGCGGCGAGCACGGCCAGGGGTCCGACCACGAAGACCACCAGGACCTCCTGGCCGGGCTCGGTCCGCGACAGGAGCGGCAGCGGTCCCAGAGCTGCAGCCCACCAGACCCGGTCGACGGAGCGCCGGTGGCGGACGACCAGGACCAGGCCGCCGAGGACCAGCAGGGCGGCCACCGGCTCCAGCCCGTGCAGCGGGATCCAGGTGGCGAGGTCGCCGAGCCTTCCCGGGTTGTCACCGCGTCCGCCGAAGACCAGCGCCCGGCCCCAGCCCCGCAGCCAGCGGGCATAGAAGGGACCGGCGAGGGCGAGCACGGCGGTGGTGGCCAGGGCGAGACCTCCGAGGCGGCGCAGCCAGGCCCCGCGACTGGCCAGGGCGGCGATCGGCGTGAGCCAGACGAGGGTGGCCATGGTCAGGCGATCGCTCATCAGGCCCAGGGCCACGAGCAGCCCCCAGGCCAGCGCGGCACCGGGTCTTCGGAAGCCGTCGCTGCGGGTCAACGTCGCGGTGGCGAGCACCGCCAGGGCCGCCTCCCAGGCCATCGGGGTGTAGTGGCGGAAGACCACGAAGGGCAGGCCGCCGAGCAGGGCCAGCCACAGGGCCGTGGCGCCTGCGCCCGGGGCCAGGCGGTGGCCACCGGCGACCAGGGCCGCGCCCCAGGCCAGGGCGACCAAGGCGACCAGGACCAGCGGGGTCATCTGGCCGTCGGGCGCCAGGAAGAGCCAGGGGGCCGTGGCGAGGTAGGCGGCCCCGGGCCAGTAGTCGGGGCGCTCCTCGGTCGGGTAGCGACCCTGGAGGGCGTCCCAGGCGCCGCCGGGCTGGGAGAGCTGGGCGAAGACCTCGCGGGCGTTCTGGAGGTGGGTGATCTCGTCGTAGCCGCCGGGGTGCCAGGCGGTGGCCAGCCAGGTGCCGGTCAGGACGACGCAGCCCAGGGCGAGGACGGCGGCCAGGATGGGGGGCCAGCGGGGCACGGGGGGATCATAGGGGGAGGGGGCTCAGGCGCTCTGGCGGGCGGCGAGAGTGGCGATCCGATCCTCGAGGGCGAGTCGGCGGCGGAGGGCGGCGAGGTCGCGAGGGTCGGGAGGGAACGACAGGATGTCGTGCACCGTCTGGCGCGGCCGCTCCAGGGCCTGCCCGATCTGGCTGCGGGTGAGCCCCACGTCGCTCAGGAGGTGGGCTGCCGCGCGGCGGGCGCGTTGCTCCGGGAGCGTGCGACCCGTCGGGTCCGGAGGAGCGCCGGTCGCGTGGGCGGCCGCTCGCACCACCGCTCGCAATGGCAGCCAGGCGACCTGTTCGTCCGAGAGGGACTCCAGCGGCTCCTCGCCCAGCTCCAGGACCTGGAAGGCGGTGCGAAGCCGGAAGCGGGGCAGGACGCGGAGGAGCTGGAGGTCCAGCCCGGGGAGGTTGCGGGCGCCAGCCAGGTCCAGGAAGAAGGACCCGGGCCACAGCGCCGGGTGGCCGGGCAGGCCGTGCTTGCGAGGCTGGAGGAGCAGGTACCGGACCAGCCAGGTCAGGTAGCTCCGGCTGTCGACCTTGCGGACGTCCGGTGGCGTCACGGGCACCGGCGTCACCGCACGCAGGGAGCGCAGCAGGGACCGCCTGAGGTGGGGCAGGTCCGCCGCGGAGGCCACGGGCGCAGCGTGGACATGGTCGTCGACCACGCAGAACGCGGCGAGGCGATCCCCGGCGCTGGGCAGCAAGGCGTGGACGCCCGCGAGTGCGCCTCCTGCGGTGGGGAAGAAGGCCTGTCGGCCACCTGAGGAGTAGGTGAGGTGCCAGGTGTACATGCCGGCACGGGTAGTCACCGGAGAACGGCTGGACAGTCCGGCCTCTCGGGGCACACCCGGGGGTCTCGGGGTCACCTCGCGGGGGACCCCGGACCCGCGCCGTCCGGTCCAGCCGTTCACAGGGATCTGTGACGTCGCGAACCGGACGTCTGGTCCGGTCCAGGCGTTCACAGCGGTCTGTGCCGCTCCCGACCGGACGAGGTGTCCGGTCCAGGGGGTCACAGAGTCCTGTGACGGTCCCGACCGGACGCCAGGAGGCTCCGCTGAGGTCCGCGCCCGCTAAGGTGCTGCCATGTCGATCCTGCTGGCCCTGCTGCTCACCCCGCCGTCGCTGGCGGCCGACGATCCGCTGCTCCGTCCCGCCGTCCAGCGGGACCTCGTGCGGTCCCTGGACCTGGACGGCCTGGGCGACCTGCCGACCTACGAGCTGGACCTCTCCCTCTCCGACGCCGACGGTCGCTACGCCGGCCGCGGCACGCTGCGCTGGACCAACACCACGGGCCGGGCCCAGGACCGCCTGCCGCTGCTGCTCCACCCCAACGCCCCCGCCGAGCTGGGCGCCGAGGAGTCCGGCGGCATCGAGCTGACCCGGGTGGAGACCCGCCGCGGCCCCGCCGCGACCCTCTCGACCCTGCGCCCCACCCTCGCCGAGGTGCGCTTCGCCGAGCCGGTCCGACCCGGCGACGCGGTCACCCTGGAGCTGGCCTTCCGGGGCACGCTGCGCCGCCTCGACGCCTCGGCCAACGACCTCTGGTCCCAGGCCATGGACTCCCTGGGTAGCCTCGGTTCCCCGGTCGGCGGCTCGGACTACGGTCTGCTCGCCCAGGGCGACGGCCTGGTGACCGTGGCCTCTGCGGTGCCGATGGTCGCCCCCTTCGTCGACGGGGTCCCGGTCACCGACCGGCCCACGGGCATCGGGGACCTGGCCTGGAACGACCCGGCGACCTTCTCGATCCGCCTCGTGACCCCGGCCGGCCTGCGCCCGGTGACCAACCTCGCCGACGGTCCTTCCCGCCCCCTCGACGACCAGTCCTGGGTGCTGGAGGCCTCGGGGGCCGGTGTGCGGGACCTGGTGATCGCCGCCTCCCGGGACTGGCACGTGGCCGAAGCCGAAGTCGGCGGTGTCACGGTGCGCTCCTGGTCCCTGGAGCGCGACCGGGCCGCCGGCGAGGACGTGCTCGGCGACGCCGCTGGCTCGCTGGCCTTCTTCGAGCAGGTCTGTGGACGCTACCCGTTCACCGAGCTGGACGTGGTGGAGGCGTCGCTGGTCGGTGGCGCCGGCGGCGTGGAGTTCTCGGGCATGGTGCTCGTGGCCGGCTACCTCTACCGGGAGCCCGACAGCGCCAACGACCCCTTCGCGATGCTGGGAGCGATGGGCATGAGCACCGGTGAGGCGCCGGACATGGGCGGCACGATGGCCGAGCAGCGGCGCTTCGTGGTCGCCCACGAGCTGGCCCACCAGTGGTCCCCGGGCGTGGTCGGCACCGACGCCCGCCGCAGCCCCGTGGTCGACGAGCCCCTCGCCCAGTACCTGGCCGGCCGCTACGCCCAGTCGCTGGTGGGCGACGACGCCGGCGCCGAGGTCCGCGACCGCAACGTGCTGGTCAACTACGCCGCCTTTCGCACCCTCGGCGGCCGGGACGGCGCCGCCGATCGCCCCACCGACACCTTCCGCTCCACCGCCGAGTACGCGGGCCTGGTCTACGGCAAGGCCCCCTACCTCTACGTGGCCCTGGAGGAGGAGCTGGGGCGCGCCCGGCTCGACAAGGCCCTGCGGGGGGCGCTGGAGGCGACGGCCTGGGAGGTCATCGACGGGGACACCTGGCTCGCCGCGCTGCAGAAGGCCGGCGCTCGTGGCGCCGTCGCCACCGGTCGACACTGGTGGAAGGAGGCCTGGGGAGACGCAGACCTCGCGGTCGACCCCGAGGGGTGGACGCTCTTCGAGCTGTCCCTGGGCAAGGAGGCGACGGGACAGCTCAAGGAGTTGATGGCGCTGACGGGCATGACGCCCCGGGACATCTTCGCGATGCTCGGGGTGAGCCTGGACGGCGGTCCGGGCACGGCGCCCCTCGGAGGACCCTCGGCCGACGACCTGCTGGAGCGGCTGGAGTAGCGCTCAGTCCCGCTCGAAGCCCTCCCGGGGCTTGGGCAGGCCGAGGTCCTCGCAGGAGGTGCCGTCGGGCAGGCGGACCATGCGGAAGCTGGAGTTCGCCGGGTCGGGGTGGATGCGAGGGTTGCCTCGCAGCAGGATGTTGGAGGCGTCGACGATGCGCTGCTCCAGGGTCGGCAGCTCCACGCGCCCGAAGACCAGGCGGTCGCTCACCACGGTGCCGTGCATGGCGACGTGGGTGTCCTGGATGAGGTAGACCTCGACGATGCCCAGCAGGGGGACCTTGAGCAGCACGGTCGCCCCCACGTGGCCGTCCTGGTCCCAGTCCCGCAGGACCCCCTCCTCGCGGCCCTTCTCCGGCAGGCCGCCACCGGTCAGCAGAGGGTCGTAGCCGATGTGGATCTCGCCGAGATCGGCGTGGTAGGCCCAGTCGCCGCCCACGGAGTTGAATTCGATCGGGTAGGTCTTCTCCGGCATCGCCTCGACGAAGGCGATCGGCAGGACGTGCTCGGCGATGCGGCGGGTCGAGCGGGTCTCGATGTCACAGGTGACGTGGCTCTGGAGGTAGCCGGAGCCGTGGGCCTCGATGGTGGTCAGGAAGGTCGACACCGACCAGACCGTGGTGTCTCCGAGGAGGGGGATGGCGGCCTTGTTGGCCACTCGCAGGGTCATCTTCCAGGTGCCCGACAGCTCCGGCCTCGGCTCGGTGGCGACGGTCGGCAGGGCATGGCGCGGGGCCATCTCCTCGGGGCTCTGGGCCATCGCCAGGGCCAGCCAGATCAGGGGAGTCACCGGGCCGATCTAGCGCGAACCGGCCCCTGGGGCCGCTCAGCGCCAGATGCCCCGCAGCCGCTCGAGGCGATCCAGGCAGGGCTCCTCGAAGTCCTGGATGGTCATCAGCCCGCCGATCACGCCCACCGCGTAGAGCCCCTCGCTGCCGCAGGTCTCGTCGATGAACCCCAGGACTCCGTCCCCCTGGACCCACCAGGTCCCCTCCACGACGTCGACCAGCCAGTCCTCTTCGAAGCGACCCCAGCGGTAGCCCCGGTTGGCGGCGAGGTCCAGCTCCTGCTCGCCGAGGGGTTCGTCGTCCTCGTCCGTCTCCTCGCCGATGCGCTCCCAGCGACCGACCAGCTCGTCGGCGCCGGTGGTCCAGCCCGTGTCCTCGTCGAGCGAAGGCGTCCCGTCCTCGGTGCTCGTCAGGGGTGCCCAGCTCTCCACGACACAGGCTGCGAGGAAGAGGAGCATGCTCACCTCCTCCTGGTCGGTGTTTCAAGATCCGTGCCGCCTTCAGGTCGGGTCCGGTCGCACCTGGGGCGGGACTCTCGCGTTCACCCCGAACGCTCCCCGTTCGGGGGAGACGCTGTCACGGGCCGCCTCCGAGGTGGGGCCGGCCGACGATGCGCTGGCAGCGCTCCTGGCCTTCGGCGGTCGTGACGTGCTCGCAGAGCCACCGGGCGCGCTGGGGCTGCTGGACGGCGAGCCGGATGAGGAGCAGGTCCCGGGAGACGGGCTCCAGGGTGGCGATCCAGGCTTCGAAGGCCGGCCGATCGTCCAGCAGGCCCAGGGCCCGCTCCAGACGGCAGTCCTCTCGGGCCGTCGGCTCCTCGATGGCCGCGCAGCCGTCGGGGCTCGCTGGAGGAGGCGGGTCGGAGCAGGCCAGCGCGACCAGGATCATCCACATCGGTGCCATCTGCGGGGTCTAACGGACGATCCGGGCCACGCCCTGCGCCGAGAGCCAGGCCGCGGCCCGATCGCCGATGTCCCCCTGGAGCACCACGGCGTCGCCCTCCACGGAGGCGCCGCAGCCCAGGGCCTTGCGGGCTCGCTTCGCCCACACCTCGAGATCGGCCGAGGCCAGGCCACGGACCAGGGTCACGGTGCGTCCGCCACGGCCCTTGCGGGAGCGCTGCAGGGCGAGCTTGCGAGGCACGCCCAGGGGTGCCTCGCCAGGTGCCGGACGGCTCGGCTCGGGGCTCGTCGCGGAGGCCTCCAGCCCTGCGTCGCGGAGCAGGGAGCCCAGCCCCCCGAGACCTCCGGTCTGCGGCCCGGTGTCGATCCGTCGGCCGGCCTTCTTCCTCTTCCCCATCACCTCTCCTCGCCGGGGGCCGCTTCGAAGCGCTGCCAGTGTTCCTCGCCGTCCGCCATCACCAGGCGGAGGGTGCCGTGCTCGGGTATCCCGGTGCCGTCGCGGGCCTCCAGCGCGCCGACCCGGAACAGCTCGGTCACCAGCTCCGGCGACTGGGGGTGGCCGGCTCGCGCGGCCTCCTCGAGGGCCTGCGGCCAGGGCTGCTCGCCGTCCAGGCGGCCCAGGAGCTGGAAGATGTCTCCCGGTGCTTCGACCTCGTCGTAGGTGGAGTAGCCGTAGAGCCAGGTCCGGTCCCCGTCGCGGTGCCACTCGGTCAGGGCCGGCCCCAGGACCTCTGGCAGGCCGGTCGGTCGGGCGACGTGGCGCGCTCGGAGCTGCTCCCGCAGGCGGACCAGCGTCGGATCGGCGGCGAGGTCGTCGAGCCCCCCGGGTCCGAGGGCGGCGAGGTCTTCGGCACAGCCCCGGTAGTAGCGTCCCCAGGCCTCGGCGGGTGCGGTCTCCGCGGGGGCGGTCCGCCCTTCGGAGAGCCGGCGGGCCACCAGGAACTCCAGGCGGGCCAGGACGTCCTTGAGGCCCCTCCAGAGGGCCAGGCCGGTCGGGCCGTCGTCGTGCTTGCAGAACCAGGTCCGGCAGGTGGCGTTGCGGTGGAGCCAGATGGAGCAGGCGTGGGCTCCGCCGGACCAGTAGGGGCAGCGGAGGGACTCGAGCTGTCCGAAGGCCGAGGGACCGTGGTGGCGGTAGGCGGCCTTCCAGGCCGGATCGGCCTCGATGCCCAGCTCACCGATCTCCTGCCCCCGCTCCAGGAGGCCCTGGACGGCGGCGGCCCCCGCGCCGCCCGCGGGGGGGGTCCCCCCGCCCGGCGGGGTGGGGCGGGGGGGG
>CAZCVP010000049.1:0-25061 GCA_964501915.1 uncultured Enterobacterales bacterium | reverse complement strand
CCAGCCCCCCCCACCCTCTCCCCCCCCCCGGCCCCGGGCGGCGCGGGGGGGGGGCGCCCCCGGCCCCCCCGTCGGCGAGGATCCCGCCGACGGCGTAGTTCGGCAGGCGTGGGAAGAAGGAGCAGCAGCGGACCTCGGCGTGGAAGACCTCCCGCTGGGGGTGGGGGTGCGCCATCACGCAGTCGTCGCAGGTGGCGCGGGCCTCGGAGGGCCAGTCCAGCTCGTCGAGCTCCGGGACGAGGAGGCGCAGGGCCCCGGGCAGACCCTCCAGGGACGGGTGCCTCATGCCGCGCCGCTCCCTCTCGGGATCACCCCCGCCGCAACAGCGCCAGGGCGAAGAGTCCGTGGGGATCGGTGGTCCACTGCTCCACCACTACCCCGGTCCCGCGCGTCCGGTCCTCCAGGGAGGACCGGGTGTACTTGCAGGACAGCGCCGTCCGGAGCTGCTGGCCCTTCTTCATGTTGAGGGCCAGGTCCGCCGTCTGGATGCGCACCCGGTGGGTGACCTTCGAGGCCAGGCGTAGCTCCACCCACTGGCGCTCGGGGTCGTAGAAGGCCTGGTGCTGGAACCGGGAGGGCTCGAAGTCCGCGGCGAAGCGCTCGTTGATCACCCGGAGGATGTTCAGGTTCAGCGCCGCGGCCACGCCCTCGCGATCGTTGCAGGCGGCCTCGATGGAGGCCGAGTCCTTCACCAGGTCCACGCCCACCAGCAGCGCGTCACCCTCCTCCATCACCTCGGCGGCCATGGTGAAGAAGCCGGGCACAGCGTCGGTGTGGAGGGCGCCGAGGGTGTCTCCCAGGGCGAGCACGAGCCGATCGCCGCCGGGACCGAGGCGGTAGAGCTCGTCGACGAAGCTCGCCTGGACGTGGCGGAAGCGGACCCCGGCGTAGGCGAGGCGCAGGCGCTCCAGCGACGGCTGGACGGTGCCGAGGTCGAGATCGAGCACCGTGCAGCTCAGGGGCAGGCCCCGCAGCACCAGGGTGTCCAGCGCCAGCCGCAGCTCTCGACCGACGCCACTGCCGAGGATCGCCAGGTGACGGGGCTGCAGCTCTTCGAGCAACACCGGCGCCAGGGCCTGGAGGATGCGCCACTCGGTGCGCGCCGCGTAGCACTCGGGCACGGTCGCCAGGCGCTCCAGCAGGGCGCGCCCCCGGTCGTCGTAGAGGTAGCGGCTCGGCAGGGCCGGCAGGGGCCGACAGAGGTGCTCGCGGAGCTCCGCGATGTCCGAGGGACCGGTGAGGGCCTGCTCCATGCCCCCAGCCTGCCGGGTTCCGCTTGACGCGTCAAGAGGGAGGATCAGGATCTACATGATCTTTCTACTGGGTCGCGCTCACGGTGAAGCCCTGGACGAGCTCGCCCTGGACCTGTCGCTGGAAGTAGACCAGTCCGAGCACGATCCCCTTCACCCGGGTCTGGAGGCCGATCCAGCGCTTGAACTCGTGGCCGAAGCCGAGGATCCGGGCCTGGTTCCAGTCCACACGACGCGCCGGGTTGGTGACGGCGGCCATGGCCACGCCTGCGACGACGTGGGCCTGGCGCGGACCGCCGGCGACCTGGAGGGGCACGTCGAGTCCGAAGGTCGGGGCCAGGGAGAAGTCCTCCAGCTCGTAGCGGTTGCGCCAGCCGTCGAGGCCCAGCTCGAGGCCCCACCACTCGGTGTGGAAGCCGCCGAAGATCCCCAGCTTGACCTGGTGGCCCCGCTTGTCGAGGCCGATGGTCCAGTCGGCGTGCAGCCGGGCGACGCCGAAGAACCAGCCGTTGTGCTGGAGGGCCTTGACACCGAAGCTGCCGCCGAAGGCGAGGGAGAAGGGCTCGTCGTTCTCGTTGGTGACCCCGGCGATGCCGACGTCGGGGCTCACGAAGGACCTGACCTCCCACTCCCTGGGGACGGCGGCGGCCTCGGTGGACTCCAGGGCAGGCACCTCGACCTCGGCGTCCTGGGCCAGGGCGGCGGCGGTGAGGAGCAGCAGCAGCATCCGGGGCAGCCTACCTTGCGGCGGCCGGGCCCCGTGGGCGGACCCCTCCGGGCCAGCGGGCTACAGCACAGCGATGAAGCCACAGCTCCTCGCGCTCTCGGGTTGGACGGTCGCGGTGGTCTGTGCCATCGGCTGGGCCTGGCAGTGGGCCCGCACCCAGCAAGGGCAGGCGGCGATCGCCAAGGGGCGGGAGCGGATCGAGGAGCTCGCCCAGGGGCTCAGAGGCGCCCTCCAGGAGCGGGACCAGGCCTACCAGCGCGGTCGTGACCGGGAGGAGGCGGCGAAGAAGTTCGGCCACGAGGGCGTGGTACGCGACGTGCTGCCCCTGATCGACGACTTCGAGCGAGCGAGCCATCCGGCGCTGGTCGACGACCCCGAGGGCATCCTGGAGGGCGTCCACATGATCCGCCGCCAGTTCCTCGAGACCCTGAGACGTCATGGCGTGGAGGACTTCGAGGTCACCGGCCACCCCTTCGACCCCCGTCGCCACGAGGCGGTGGACCAGGTGGTGCGGGACGACGTGGCTCCGGGCACCGTGGTCCGGCAGGTCTGCCGCGGCTTCCTGTTGCACGGCCGGCTCCTGCGGGCGGCGCGGGTCGTGGTCAGCATCGAGCCCCCCGACGCGATCGACGAGGGGCTCCTGGAGGGTGACGAGGAGTGATCGAGCGGGACCCGCCCCGGGTCCAGGCGGTGCTCGGGCCCACCAACACCGGCAAGACCCACCGCGCCATCCAGCGCATGCTGGCCCACCGGACCGGCATGATCGGTCTGCCGCTGCGGCTGCTGGCGCGGGAGGTCTACGACCGCGTCCGGGCCCAGGTGGGCGACGGGGCGGTGGCGATGATCACCGGCGAGGAGCGGGTGGTCCCGTCGGAGGCCCGCTACTTCGTGTGCACGGTGGAGTCGATGCCGGTCGAGCGCCCGGTGGAATTCGTCGCCGTCGACGAGATCCAGCTCGCCGACCACCGGGAGCGGGGCCACACCTTCACCGATCGCATCCTGCGGGCCCGGGGGGTGCGCCACACCCTGCTGCTCGGCTCCGACACCATCGAGCCCCTGCTCACCCGGCTGGTGCCGGGCGTGGAGGTCCTGCGCTACGAGCGCCACTCCGAGCTGCGCTGGTCCGGGGCCCGCAAGCTCACCGGCTTGCCGCGGCGCACCGCGGTGGTGGCCTTCAGCGTGGACCACGTCTACCGGCTCGCCGAGCGCCTCCGTGCCCGTCGCGGTGGTGCGGCGGTGGTGCTCGGTGCGCTCTCTCCCCGCGCCCGCAACGCCCAGGTGGCGATGTACCAGGCCGGCGACGTGCAGTACCTGGTGGCCACGGACGCCATCGGCATGGGCCTGAACATGGACGTGGACCACGTGGCTCTGGCCGCCACCTCCAAGTTCGACGGTCGCCAGCACCGGGCGCTCTCGGCGGCGGAGCTGGCCCAGATCGCCGGTCGAGCCGGTCGCTGGAGGCGCAACGGGACCTTCGGCACCACGGACGGCGAGCCGCCGCTGGACCCGGCCACGGTGGCGGCCATCGAGGGCCACTGCTTCGAGCCCCAGCGGGGCCTCTACTACCGCAACGCCGAGCTGGACCTCCACTCCCTCGACGGGCTGCTGCGCTCCCTGGATCGCAAGCCCCCGCGACGCTTCCTGCGGCCGATCCGCGACGCCGCCGATCGGGAGACCCTGGAGGTCCTCGCTCGCACCGAGGCCGTCCGTCGCCGGGCGCGGGGGGTCGATGCGATCTCGCTGTTGTGGGAGGTCTGCCGGGTCCCCGACTTCCGCAAGACCCTCACCGACAGCCACACCCGCCTGCTCACGCGGGTGTACCTGGACCTGGTGGGGCCGAGCGGCGTGCTGGGAGAGGACTGGCTGGCGGAGCGCATCACCCGGCTGGACCGGACCGAGGGGGACCTCGACGCGCTGATGACGCGGATCGCCTGGATCCGGACCTGGACCTACATCTCCCACCGTCCGGGCTGGCTGCCCGATGCGGCGGGCTGGCAGGGGCGGACGCGGGCCATCGAGGATCGCCTGAGCGATGCCCTGCACGAGCGGCTCACGGCCCGCTTCGTCGAGCACCGGAGCCGCGTGGAGCTCGGTCCGACCACGGCCCGCGTCGAGGGCTTCGACGTGGCCCTGCCCGAGGGGCTCACCCCCGTCCAGGTGGCCCGCGTGACCCAGGCCTCCCGGGCCAGCGCGGCCGACCGGGTGGAGGCCTCGCTGGTGTCGCTGCTGGCGACCGGCGACGACGACCTCCACCTCGATCCGACCGGCAGGCTGACCTGGGAGGGCCAGGTCCTGGGGCGGCTGGAGCAGGGGCCCTCCCGGCTCGCGCCCAGCTTGAGGCTCGCTCCGCTGATGCTGCTGGAGGGCACCGCTCGGGCCCGGGTGAGGGCGCGGCTCGAGGACTTCGTCCAGGCCTGGGTCGCGGCGATCTTCGCCGCCCTGGAGCACCCCTCCGCCGCGAAGCTGAGCCCGGGAGCGCGGGGGTTGCTCTACCAGCTCCGCCAGGGCCTGGGGGCCGTGCCCCGGTCCCAGGTCGCCGAGGCGGTCGAGCGACTGGAGGCGCGGGACCGCCAGGTCCTCAGGCGCCTCGACGTCAGGTTGGGCACCGAGTCGGTCTACGTGAAGGCGATGCTCCGGCCGGCTCTGCTCGCGCGTCGGGCGCTGCTCTTCGGCCTGCACGCCGGCCTCGAGCCCCTGCCGGCCCCACCGGAGGCCGGGAGGGTGATGCTGACCGTGGAGCGGGATCGCCCTCGGGCCTGGTACCCGGCCGTGGGCTTCACGCCGCTCGGGACCGTCGCCCTGCGGGTCGACGTGGTGGAGCGCGTGGCGGCGGCGCTGCGCAAGGCGGTCCGGGCCCGGGCTCCCGAGCCGCCCCCGGAGATCCTGAGCTGGGCCGGACTCTCTCGGGAGCAGCTCCCGGAGGTCGCGCGGGCCCTGGGCTGGGGGGCACGCCGCCGCGGACGGTCCCGCAGGAGAGCTCCGTGAGGCTCGGCCCCGAGGACCTCCGTGCAGCCCTCGCCTCCCACCCGCGGGTGGAGCTGCCGGCTCTGCCCGGTCGCACCAACCACCACCGCTGCGGGGTGCTCGTGCCGCTGGCCTGGGACCCGGACCCGGTCTGCTGGCTGACCCTGCGGCCGCAGCAGCTCTCCAGCCACGGCGGGGAGGTCTGCTTCCCGGGGGGTCGGCCCGACGCGGCCGACGCTGGCCTGGAGGCGACGGCTCGGCGCGAGGCCCACGAAGAGCTGGGCCTGTCCGTGGTCGAGATGCTGGGGCGGCTCTCTTCGATGCCGCTCTACACCTCGGACTACCGGCTGGAGCCCTACGTGGCCCGGGTGGATCCGGCGAGGCTGGAGCCGTCTCCAGCGGAGGTGGAGCGCGTGCTGCCAGTCGGCCTGCTGGAGCTGCTCCAGGCGGACCACATCGACGCCATTCCCTACGAGTGGGGCGGGCGCCGGCTGCTCTCGCCGGTGTTCGTCCTGGACGGGCACCCGATGTACGGCGGCACGGCCCACGTCTTCCTGGAGCTGCTCCAGGTGGCGGCGGGGGTGCTGGGGGTGTCGGTACCGACGCTGCGAGCGGGACGGTTCGGCTGGCCGGAGCTGCTCGGCGAGTAGGACTTCTGATCCTCCTCTGGAGGTCCGAGGTTAGACACCCGGCCCGGAGGGCGTGTTGAGGGGACTGTCGGTCGTGGCCATGGGAGGAAACTCCCTGATCGATCCTACGCTGCCGCCGACGGTGGAGAACCAGTTCGCCGTCACGCGGCGGGCGATGGGGCCGGTCGCCGAGCTCGTCGCCCGCGGCGAGCGCCTGGTCCTGACCCACGGCAACGGACCCCAGGTGGGCTTCATGGCCCTGCGCTCGGAGCTGGCCCGGGGTCAGATCCACGAGGTGCCCCTGGACTCCCTGGTCGCCGACACCCAGGGCAGCCTCGGCTACATGATCCAGCGGGCCCTGCGCGACGAGCTCCAGTCCCGCGGCGTCGACGTGCCGGTCGTGGCCGTCATCACCGAGGTCGAGGTCGACCCCCACGACCACGCCTTCGAGGAGCCCACCAAGCCCATCGGCCAGTTCCACACCTGTGAAGAGGCCGTGGCCATCCAGGAGGAGCGCGGCTGGACCATGGTCGAGGACGCCCACCGAGGCTGGCGGCGGGTGGTCGCCTCTCCGGCGCCGGTGCGCATCTACCAGCTCGACGTGATCCGCACCCTCATCGACCAGGGCGTGGTCGTCGTGTGCTGCGGCGGCGGCGGCATCCCGGTGTCGGTGGGCGAGGACGGCGCGGTCGTCGGTGTCGAGGGGGTCGTGGACAAGGACCGCGTCAGCTCGCTGCTGGGCGTGCGCCTGGGAGCGGAGCGCCTCTTCATCACCACCGGGGTCGACGGGGTCTACGCCGACTTCCTCACCGAACGTCCTCGCTTCCTGCCGGTGCTGGACCTGGACACGCTGCACCGCATGGCCGCCGAGGGGCAGTTCCCCCCGGGCAGCATGGGTCCCAAGATCAAGGCCTGCGACCGCTTCCTGCTCCACGGGGGCCAGGTGGCGGTGATCTGCTCGCCGCGCGGCCTGCTGGAGGCCTTCGAGGGGCGAGCCGGAACCCGCATCACGAAGGGAGATCTCGAATGAGCCTGCCGTCCCAGGAGCGCCTGTCCCGCCTCTACGGCCAGAGCGCCCTGCTGACCACCGACCTGGACGACGACCAGCTCCAGGCCGTGCTGGAGCTCGCGGCGTTCTTCGCCGCCCGGGACCTGGCCGGACACCGCAGCCCCCTGCTCCCCCAGGAGCTGGCCTATGCGGTCTTCTTCGACAACTCGACGCGCACGAAGTCGGCCTGGGCCGGGGCCGCCGCCCGCCTGGGCATGGCCCCGACCATCGTCGACGGCGCCAGCACCCAGGTCGCCCACGGCGAGACCGCCGCCGAGACCGGGGCGATGCTCGGCATGAACGCCCACGCCCTCGGCCTCCGCCACGACCTGATCCTCGGCGAGGGCAACCTCTTCATGCGCGAGGTCAAGGCCGGCATCGACGCCTACCTGGAGCACACCGGCGACCCGCGCCGGGTCCCGGTGGTGAACCTCCAGTGCGACATCGATCACCCCACCCAGTGCCTCGCCGATGCGCTGTGGCTGCGGGAGCACTTCGATGACGGCGTCGCCGGCAAGAAGATCGCCGTGAGCTGGGCCTACAGCCCCTCCTACGCCAAGCCCCTGAGCGTGCCCCAGGGCCTGGCGATGCTGCTGCCGCGGCTCGGCGCCCACGTGCAGCTCGCCCATCCCCCCGGCTACCGGCTGCTGGACGACTGCCTCGCGGCGGCCCGCGAGGGCGCCGAGCGCAGCGGTGGTTCGTTCGAGCTCGTCGGCGACATGGACACGGCCTTCGCCGACGCCGACGTCGTCTACCCCAAGAGCTGGGGCCCCCACGCCCTGATGCTCGAGCGGGTGGCCGCCAACCGGGCCGGGGACGCCGAAGGCATGGCCGCCATCGAGCAGCGGTGCCTCGAGCAGAACGCGGCCCACAGGGACTGGATCTGCGACGAGCGCCGCATGGCGCTGACCACCGGCGGCGACGCCCTCTACATGCACTGCCTGCCGGCGGACATCGGCGACGAGGTCACCCCCGGCGTGATGGCCCTGCACCGCCACCATGTGGCCCTGGAGGCCAACAAGAAGGTCTACGTCATCATGGCGCTGCTCGCGGCGGCCAAGGTGCCGGACCTGCACCGCTCGTTCCAAGGACTGGAGAGCTGATGACCCCCCTCGACACCCGGGTCGCCGAGCTGGCGGCCCGCGACCGGTCGCTCGCGGCCAGCATCCTCGCCGAAGTGATCCGCATCCCCGCCGACCACGTCGACGCCGGCGATCCGCTCTGTGGCCTCAGCAACCACGAGGGTCCGCGCCTGGAGTACCTGCGGCGCACCCTGGTCGAGATCGGCGGCGTGCGCAGCTCCGACGACGTCGGCTTCGACGCCTTCGGCAGCCTGGTGTGGACGGTGAGCGATCCCGACGACGGCCTCGCCGACGCCGACAAGCGGGTGATCTACTTCGACGGCCACAGCGACACGGTCAAGGCCCTGCGCACCCAGTGGATCGACAAGATCGGCGGCGGCATCGACGCCTACGACGGGCTCGTGGACGGCGACCGGGTGGACCGCGAGTTCCTCTCCCGGGAGCTGGGCTGGCTGCCGCCGGACGGCGAGTGGGAGCACCTGCTCTTCGGTCGCGGCGCGGCCGACCAGCTCGGCGGTGTCGTGGCCCAGGTCGTGGCGACCCGGATCCTGCTGGAGCTGGCGGGCGAAGGCGCTCTGCGCGGCGTGATCGTGCGGTCCTACGCGACCGTGGCCGAGGAGGACAACGACGGCGGCGGCCCGATGTACCTCACCGGCGAGGTCTTGCCCGGCGCCGGCCCGGAGGTGGTGCCCGACGTCGTCGTGCTCACCGAGGGCACCGGCGACTCCGCCAAGGGAGCCCTGGGCATCTACAGGGGCCAGCGGGGGCGCATGCAGATCCAGGTCGAGGTGGTGGGGCGCTCCTGCCACGGCTCGATGCCCTGGGAGGGGCTCAACCCCCTGGAGCACGGCGCGGCGATCCTGGTCGAGGCCGCCCAGGCCGCCGCGGCCGGCGAGGGCTTCCTGGACCACGCCTTCCTCGGCGCCGGCACCCGCACGGCCTCCTGGGCCCGGCTCGACACCCCGAGCGACTGTGCGGTGCCCGATCGCTTCACCTTCCGCTTCGACCGCCGGCTGACGGTCGACGAGACCCCCGAGGCCGCCGTCGAGGCCATCGCCTCGTTGCCGGCCGTGGCCCGGGCCCGCGAGGCCGGCCTGAGCGTCGAGGTCGGCGTGCCGTCCTACGACCAGCCGACGTGGAAGGGCTACCGGCCCGGCAACGCCCAGGTCTACCTGGGCTGGGAGACCCCGGAGGACCACCCGGCGATCGCCGCGGCGGTCGAGACCTACCGCGGGGTCGTCGGACCTCGGATCGAGGCCGGGGGTTCGGGAGGCCAGCTCCGCGCCGAGCCCCGTGTCGATCGCTGGATCTTCTCCACCGACGGCGTCGGCTTCCCCGTGCCGGTGGAGGGCTCGGGCATCGAGGTCTTGGATCGCAAGGCCTGGGTCGTGGCCGGCCCCTACCAGCACCCGCCGATGTTCGGCTTCGGGCCGGGCATCGAGCAGAACACCCACAAGATCGGCGAGGTCGTCGACCTGCGGGAGCTGGAGCACGCGGTGGCTTTTCTGGCGCGGTTTCCGAGTCGGTTCGCGGGGGGGTAGGGCGCCTGACGGGGCGTCCCGGTCGGACGTAGGATGGAGGGCATGACCCCCGCCCTCTTCGTCGCCCTGCTGCTGCCCATGGGCTGCCAGGCGACCGGAGTGGTCACGACCGGGGAACGTCCGGGGGGGGAGACCACCTCCACCGACGACACCGGCATCGAGTCCGTCGGCGAGGTCGAGGAGGAGGGCTGGGACCCCGACGATCCCGAGCAGTCGGCCTGGATCTTCAGCCTGGACCAGGTCCACACCGTCGACATCCACCTCCCCGCCGAGTCCTTCGCCGAGCTGGCCTCCTGGCCCGCCAGCTACACCTGGGACATGCCCTACGACTACGTCGTGGGCGACGTCACCGTCGACGGTGAGCCCCTGGACGAGGTGGGGGTGCGCCTCAAGGGCCGCTGGGGCTCGTATCGGCCGCTGTCGGGCAAGCCGTCCTTGAAGGTCGACGTCAACCGCTACCTGGACCAGGACTTCCACGGCCTCAAGAAGCTCACCTTCAACAACATGATCTACGACTACCCGGGCGTGCAGGAGCACCTGGCCTACCTGCTGTTCCGGACGATGGGCGTCCCGGCGCCGCGCACGGCCTACGCCTGGGTCACGATCAACGGCGAGGACTACGGGCTCTACAACTGGATCGAGAACTACGACGGCACCTTCGACGACCAGCACCTGGGCGGAGGCAACCTCTACGAAGCCGACTATGTCGTCTACCCGGACTACAGCTACCTGACCGTCGACTTCGAGTCCGCCTCCCAGGACCACTTCGACCTCAAGGCCGGCGAGGACGTCGAGCTGGCGGACGTCTACGCGGTCACCGAGGTGCTCGAGACCTGGGGCGGGGATCCGCGTGTCTACGACGAGGCGGCGCCACTCATCGACTGGGCCCACCACCACCGCTACTGGGCCACCGAGTTCTGGATCGGCCACATCGACGGCTACACCAACAACTCGAACAACTTCTACGCCTGGTTCGAGCCCGACGGGGGCCGGGTGCGCCTGCTGCCCTGGGACATGCACTACACCTTCGTCGGCTCCTCCAGCGCCTGGTACGCCGTGGGCCAGATCTCCCTGGCCTGCCTGCACGCCCCGGCCTGCACCACCGACCTGCTGCTGACCATCGACCAGGTCTGCGCCGAGCTCGACGCCCTGGAGCTGGACGCCGAGCTGCACCGGGCCATGGAGCTGATCGAGGAGCCCTACTGGGCCGATCCGCGACGTGAGACACCGGACGGCTACATCACCGCCTACCAGGACGCGATCTACGACTGGGTCGAGCTGCGCTCGGGGCAGGTGCGGGATGCGTGGGGGATCCCGGGGTTGTAGGGGTCGGCGGAGACGTCCTGGTCCGTCCAGCTATGATCGGCCCATGGACGCCCTGGAAGCCGACTCCCTGCGGCGGGCACGGCAGGCGGACCCGGCCACGAAGCTGCGCCAGGCCTGTGAGCTGATCGCGATGGGCATCCGCATCCAGCGAAGCAACCTGCGGCGTCGGCACCCGGAGGCCACCGAGGAGGGGGTGCGCTCCTCAGCCCGGCTCTCTGTGGCACTCTTGGACGGCACCTGGGGTCTTCGTCGTGGTCTGGATCGCCCTCCTGCTGACCTGCAAGCCGACCTGTGAGCAGGAGGTGGCGGCCTGTGCCTGCGAGGACGGCTCCACCGCGACCGCCTGCTGCCCGTCGGCTCGGTTGACCTGCGATGCCTCCATCGGCATCACGGTGCCGCTGCCGGTCTGCTCCGAGGACGATCCCTGCGTCGAGCTGCTCGACACCTACTGCCTGCTCGACGACGGGGTCACCCGCATCGATCGGGCCAGCGACGAGCCCTCCTGCGGCACGACCGACGAGGGCCTGGACCGTGACCGTCCGCTGTACGCGGACATCGCCCGGAGCTGGGTGGACGGCGACGGCACCCGTCGCTGGTGGTGCGAGTACCGGCCGCCGTCGTCGGGTCCCGACACGCCGCTGCCGCTGCTGCTCTTCGTGCCCGGCTCCGGCGGCACGGCCGACGACGTCTACGACTTCACCTCCCTGCGCACCAAGGCCGTCGACCGGGACCTCGGCGGCGGAGAGGGCTTCGTGCTCGTGAGCTCCCAGGCCCGCTACCTGCACTGGCCCACGGAGCAGGCCCAGGACGGCACCAAGCACGACAGCTACCACCGGGACCTCAGCGTGCCGTCCGAGAACCGGGACGTGGCCTTCTTCGATCACCTGATCGACGGCCTGGTGGCCGAGGGAGTGGTCGATCCGACCCGGATCTACCTCAGCGGCTGGTCCAACGGGGGCCGCTTCGCCACGCTGTACGGCGTGGCCCGCCACGAGCAGCCGACCGCTGGGGGCAACCGGGTGGCGGGGGTGGCGAACTACAGCTCCGGCGACCCCTTCGCGACCACCCAGGAGGGCGAGGACTGTGGCCTGGACCCCCGCCCCTCCACGGACCTGCCGCTGATGCTGCTCACACGGACCTGCGACGCGGTGACGTGCAGCACCGAGCAGTACGACCACTTCGCCTCGGACGGGGCCGAGATGACCCCGGGCAATGACGCCGAGGCGTGGATCGACACCCTGACCGGGCCAATGGGCGACGCGAACGTGGTCTGGCGGCGCATCGACAACCGCGGCCGGGAGGCCTCGGCGTGCACAGAAGCCAGCCGCTGCCGCATGTTCCGCGCCGTGCTGAACCACCTGCGCTGGCCGGACGGCGTGGCGGACCGCGGCGGTGTGGACCACGAGCCGGCGATGCTGGAGTTCCTGCGGGGGAACCCGGGGGATCAGGGGGACTCGGCGTCCCGGTAGGCACCCAGGATGACCTCGAAGTGCTCGCTGGTCCAGGTCCGGGCCGGGACCGTCGCGGCCGCAGGCCCCGCCGGCGCCGCCTCGAGGACGAGGGTCCCCCAGGCCGACACTCAGCGCCTCATTGAACCGTGTGCGGCCTCGGACGTCGCCCAGGGCGACACTCGGCGACGCCGAGCTGGGCGGCTTCGGGACGACCTCGGAGAGACCTCGGAGGTCGCTCCCCTGGAGGTCCTGATGGGGCGTGTGCTGAGTGGGATGTGGTCTGCGGATGCTCGACCCGGTCGCCCGGTGTGCTCGGCGCTGGGGCTGCGAGGGTCCGCTGGACCCCTGGTGTCGCTCGTGCTGGTCGCAGTCCTCATCTCGGGCTGCGGCGCTCCAGGGGACTCCGGGTGCGACGGCGCCGCCTCCTGCTGGCCCGGTGACTCCGGTCAGGCCGACCATTCCGGTCTCTTCGACGGCGACGGCTTCACGGCCGCGGAGGGAGACTGCGACGACACCGACCCGACCGCCCACCCTGGCGCCGCCGCGGTCTCTTGCGATGGCCGGGACAACGACTGCGACACCGGGACCACGGAGCCCGGCCGGGCCCTCCTCGGCACCGACGATGACCTCCTTCGACTTCGGATCCGATGCGACCTTCGAGTGTGCGGTGGAGAGTGAATGCCGCTCACCCTCCTAGGTGATGTCGGACGCGGCGGCCGCATACGGCTCCAGCGGCCGCCTCCGACAACTCAGAACGCCGGCTCGACGACCAGCGAGATCCACACACCGGTCTCCGGATCGCTCAGCTCGCCGCCGCCGTCCCGGATCAGCGCCACCCGCGCGTCCGAGCCGGTCCAGGACCAGGTCCCGGCCAGGTCGTCGCCGGGACCGTCGTCGTCGTAGAGCTCCAGGGTGAGGTCGCCGTGCTCGATGACCGTGAGCTCGCAGGCGAAGCTCCAGGCGGCGTCGAAGGCGTCCGGCTCCGGGTCCGTCTGGCAGCCGTCGCCGTCTTCGAAGGTCAGCACGGCGTAGAGATCCGGCGCTCCGCCGAAGGGATCCCAGCCATAGCCATCGGCCCGCTCGGTGGGCACCTCGGCCGCTTCGATCGTGAAGCGGAAGAGGCGGTCGAAGATCGGCTCGCAGGTCTGCTCGTGGCAGAACGCGTCGTGACCGCAGGCCTCGTCGTCGTCGCAGGTGTCCTCGTCGGTCTCGACCGGGTCGGTGTCGGAGTCGGTGTCGGAGTCGGAGTCGGTGTCGGTGTCGGAGTCGGTGTCGGTGTCGGTGTCGGCGGTGTCCAGGCCGGAGTCGTCGAGCTCCTCGGAGAGCCCCGAGTCCGCCGGAGTGGCGCTGTCGGCGTCGCCCTCGAGCGCGGGCTGGCAGGCCACGAGGGACAGCGGGAGCAGGGTGAGGGCGGTCTGTGCGAGGGTCATGGGGACCTCCTTGTTGGGTTCGGCGACAGGTAGGCACCCGGTCCCGGCGCGGGTGTCGCAGGCTGTCGCAGGCTGTCGCAGGGACCTGTCGCGATGGACCTTGACAGCCCCCGCGAACCGACCTAATCCCCGGGTCCGTATTAGTGACTCAACCATGAGTCACCCGCCCGGAACGACCCTCCGATGTGGACCTCCCTCCGCCGATCGATCGCCTGCTGTGCCGCGCTGACCTTGCTGTCGGGCTGCACGGCCCTGGACTTCGACGGCTGGCTCGACCTGCGGCCCCGCACCGTCGGCCTGGCCGAGGACTACGCCTGGCCCCTGGCCCACGGCTTCTGGATCGACGAGTCCGAGCCGGACACGGTCCACGGCTATGTCGACCTCTCGGTCGCCAACTGGGCCTACCACAAGGTCCTCGCCGTGCGGCTGGAGGCCCACCGCGAGAGCGGGGTCTCCGAGCACACCCTCTACCGCCTGGAGTACCGGGGCACCGAGCGCGACGGCCGGGAGCGCTGGGGCACGGACCTGGTCGAGCTGTGGCCGGACTCGGATCACCACGGTGCCCTCACCGACGTCGACCTCACCTTCCAGGTCCAGGTCGACACCGACGGCGACGGCCTCGCCGAGCTGATCCCCTCGGCCTATGCCTTCGAGCTGGCCACCCTCGACGACCTGCTCTCCCCGGCCACCGGGCTCGGGGGCCTGGCGACCTCCGGCACCAACCCCGACGACGGCTCCCGCTCGATCGACACCTCGGCGCCCCTGGACCTGGACCTCGACGAGCTCGACGACGCGGAGGCCTTCTTCGCCCCCTACGACGACCCGGAGCGGGCGGTCATCGAGGAGATCGAGGCCGTCACCGCCGCCCAGCGCAGCGATCCCGCCGGCACCCACACCCTCCATGGCGCGGTCTTCGACCTCAACGACTCCCGGGTCACAGACGCCCTGGTCGAGGCCCACGAGGCCGGGGTCGAGGTGAAGCTGCTCACCGCCGGCTACCACATGGCCCCCTGGCGGTCCTGGGAGACCGAGTACCCGCGGCTCCAGGAGGCCGGCGTCGAGGTGATCGGCGTGATGCGCGACAGCGACCTCGCCGCCTCGATGCACACCAAGTTCGCGGTCTTCGACGGCCAGGTGGTCACCACCGGCTCGATGAACTGGGACACCGGCAGCTTCGAGGACAACGCCGAGGACCTGCTGCGGGTGCGCTCCGGGGAGCTGGCCGCGGCCTACGAGCGCCTGTTCTCGGCGATCGCCGTCGAGCCCCACGGGTCCGGGTCTGCCGCCGAGGACAGCCTGGTGGCGGTCCACTACTCGCAGCAGGACGACCTGGCGCGGGTGCTCTACGACGCCATCGCCGGAGCCACCGACTCGGTCCAGGTGGCGATGTTCACCCTGCGCACGATGACCACCACCGGCGACGACGGCTCCACCCTCGACGTGCTCGACGCCCTGGTCGACGGCCCGGCCCGCGGCGTCGAGGTGCTGTTGGTGCTGGGGTCCAACAACTCCGCCGCCGGCGAGGACTACGGCGCGATCACCCGCGACGACGGCACCGACGAGTGGCTGGCGTCCCAGGGCATCGAGGTGGTGGAGATCGATCTCGACGATCCCGCGGCCCCCTACGCTGCGATGCACCACAAGTTCGCCGTCATCGACGGCCGCACCACCCTGCTCGGCTCGGCCAACTGGTCCTCGATGACCCAGGTGAGCGACGACGACCTGGACCACCGCGGAGCCGGTGGAGCTGCCCGTGGGCACGCCCTTCACCTGGAAGCTGACGGCTGGGGCCCCGGGGGCGACGGACGTCCGGTGGGAGACGGGCGAGGACCGCAGCGCCCGGGCTGTGACCGAGCCGCTGGTGCCTTCGGACGAGGTGGTGCTGGCGGGGAGCTGGCAGTAGCGACGGGTCGCCGCTCTCACTCCTCCAGGCAGAGCGCCGGGCCGTCGAGCCCGCCGCTTCCAGGCAGCAGGACTTCGATCCCGCTCACCCCACAGACATCGAAGGCCATGGCCTCCCTTGAGTTGTCGCCCAGGCCCAGGGTGCCGGCCTCCGCCAGCACCTGGTCCGCCGCGTCGAGCAGGGTCACGCTGGCCTGCTTCTCGGAGGTGTCGATGTCGACGAGGTCCAGGCTCACCACGCACATCGGGTCGTCGAAGCGCCAGGCGAAGAGTGCGCCGTCCCGGTGGTCGTCCGGCGTGTCGACCCGGCCGTCGCCGTCGGCGTCCGTCGGGTCCTCGGCCCGCACCAGCAGGTTGTGCAGTGGCTCGTCGTTCGTGTCGCCGCCGTCACCGAGGCCGGGGCCTCCGTAGCGCTCGTTGGGCGTGCCCAGGTCGTAGTCCGTGCCCGGAGGGGCGGAGGAGTCGAAGGCCACGCCGAGTCCGGGGACCACGCCCTCGACGTCCCAGGTCTCCAGGTGCACCCCCCAGGCCGCGTAGACCTCGGAGAGGTCCTCACCGGGGTCGATGGTGGCGCCAGCGGGGTCGGCGTCGAAGTCCAGCACCCGCGAGCAGTCGGGACCGGAGCTCTCTGGTGCGAGGATGTCGAGGGCCGGGTCGGAGGGAGGGGCGAAGGCCGCCATGTCGTCGTCGTCGCCGCCCTCTCCACCGATCGGTGGCCCCTCCTCGAGGAGCTGTTGTGGGGTGCAGGCCGCGGTCAGGCAGAGCAGCACCGTCATCGAGGACAAGGTTCCGAGTCGTTCCATGACCCTGGGATCGACCGACGGCCCCCAGACCTTGACAGGGCTGTGTTCGACCCCTTGCAGGGGTGGAATTTACGGGGTCTGGACCGTCCATTCTCGGCCTTCTGGCTAGTCTTCCGCCGGCACCGCGGCACGCCCATGTCGCCCCTCCTCCTCGCGGCCCTGTCCTCGCCGCCCGCCCACGCCCTCGACGCCGCCTGCGACTACGGGGTCAACGCCCACCAGGCCACCGACACGCAGCTCGCCCTGGCCGCTGCGGCCGGCATCCCCTGGGTCCGCATGGACTTCAACTGGTACCAGTTCGAGCCCAGCAAGGGCTCCTATGACTGGACCCAGGCCGATCGCTTCATCAACACGGCGAGCTCGCTGGGTCTCCATGTCTTCGCCACCGTCGGCTACACCCCGGAGTGGGCGGTGGGCAAGGCCTGCAACAACGCCGACGCCGACGAGCACAATTGGTGTCTCAACCAGCCTCCGGCGAACAGCAGCGACTACGCGGACTTCGTGACCACCGCGGTGTCCCGCTACGGCGCCTCCGTCAAGCACTGGGGCCTGTGGAACGAGCCGAACCTCACCCAGTTCTATGACGGCGACCGGGACGGCTGGGTGGACAGGATCCTCGTCCCGGGTGCCAACGCCGTGCACGCCGCCTGCAGCGACTGCTACACCCTCGGGCCGGAGCTGGCCAACCTGCGCGGCGGCTGGGACGAGGAGAACGGCTGGTGCGTCGGCGGTGAGTGCATCTTCAACGGCTGGGAGGTCAGCCTGGCGGAGATCCTCGACGCGGCCGGCTCCTACATCGACATCATCACCCACCACAAGTACAGCGACACCGCCGACGAGCTGCTCTTCGAGCTGACCGACGGCGAGTGGCTGGTGATCCAGTACATGCACGGCCTCAAGGAGGTCACCGACGCCCACGCCCCCGGCAAGGAGGTGTGGCTGACGGAGTGGGGCTATGAGACCGAGCCCGGCGGGGACCACAGTCAGGCCTCCGCGGCCACCGAGCTCGAGCTGACCTTCGCCGGCGTCGATGCCCTGCGCAGTGGGACCTACGCCGGCTCGACCAACCAGCCCTGGCCCGAGCTGGGCAAGCTCTTCTGGTACGACCTCGTCGACGACCCCAACGAGTACGACTGGGGCATCTTCACCTGGGGCCTGCTCGACTCGGACAGCAACCCCAAGCTGGCCTACGACGCCTTTGCCGACCTGATCGCCGACGCGGGGGGCTGCGCGGACCCGGTGGAGGAGCCGGTGGACACGGGCGACACCGGCACGGAGCCCGCGGACACGGACACGGACACGGACACCGACACCGCCACCGACACCGACACCGACACCGACACCGACACGGACACCGACACCGACACCGACACCGACACGGATCCCGTGGACACGGCCGAGGACGAGCTGCCGCCGGACCCGGAGCACGTCGATGACGGCGGCGACGGAGGCTGGAGCTGTGTCACGGCACCCGGGGGGGCCGGGGCTGTGGCGCTGGCGTTGATCCTGGTCGGGGGGGTGCTGCGGCGCCGGCAGCGCTGACCCCTACCCCGCGGTCGGGTCCTCGACCCGGCCGAGGAACAGCACCGAGCCGGTCACGTCGTCACGGATGAAGAACACGAAGGGATGATCGGCGATGAAGCTCGGCGGCGCCGACTCCACGCCCACGACCACGGCGGTTGCAGCGGCGGCTTCGGTGCCGGACTCGTCCACGTCGATGAAGGCCTCGTGGACGACGGCCTGGATGAAGAGGTTGCCGTCGGGGGCGTCGGCGAGGCCGGTGAGGTCGGCCAGGTCGGGGTCGAAGGCCAGCTCCATGCCCAGGGTCTCCAGGGTCTGGTTGAGGTTGAGCTGGCTGCGCAGCTCGAAGCGGGGCAGCTCGACCCGCATGTCCTCGACCTCGTAGACCGAGGCGGCCAGCGCATCGACCGTGCCAGCGTCCAGGGTCCAGTCGTCCAGCACCTCCAGGCCGTCCTGCTCCGACGGCAGCAGGACCACCATCGACTGGGTCTCGCCGGCGTAGGGCAGCTCCAGCACCTCGACGCCGTCGTGCTGGCCGTAGCGGAAGCTCCCCTCCTCCTCGAGCATCATCGGGACCATGACGTCGCCCTCGGGCGCCCGGAAGAGGCGGTCATAGGTCGCGTCGGGGTCGAACTGGGTCTTCCAGCTCGCCTTGAAGGCGATGGCGTTGGTCAACACCATGCGCGTGAGGCCGGTGATGATGCCCTCGGGCACCAGCTCGGGGATCAGGTCGCGGGTCTGCTCGGCCACCCACTCGTTGATGCGCTCCCGGGAGCCCTCGGGGTCGGTCTCGAAGTCGGCCTCCTCCAGCGGTGCGGCCCAGGCCTCCTCGGCGAGGGTCAGGAACTCCGTCTCCCAGGGGTAGTCGACCTGGCCGAAGAGCCGGTTGGCGATGGCCAGGTCCACCACGCAGCCCTCGTCGGTGACCAGGTCGCCGATCAGGGCCCCGAAGGTGGCGTGGAAGGCGTCGTCGTCGAGCTGGATGTCGAGGACCTCGGCCATCTCGGCGGCGGTCTCTCCCCGGGCCCCGCCGTAGGTCATGCCCAGGGCGGCCGAGATGCTGAAGGGGGAGAAGAAGAGGTTGCCGGGCTCCCCGGCCAGTTGCTCGTAGAGCAGCCAGGCGAAGGCGTTGTTGCCGTCGACCAGGGCCTCGGTGTCGGTGGTGACGTCGGCTCGCTCCACGCAGGTCAGGTCGATGGGGTCGGGGTCGGTGTCGCCGCCCGTGCAGGCGATCAGGGCGGCGGCGAAGAGGGGCAGGGTCAGGCGGATCATGGGGGTCTCCTCAGTCTCGCGGTTGAAGGCTCATCTCTGCGGCAGGCTCGGCGTCGGCGTCGGCCAGCCAGGTCAGCTCACCGCTGAAGAGGCCGTCTCCGACGCTGGTCGTCTCGAGGAGGAGCGAGGTCTCGACCTCGACCGGGTCCCAGCTTCCGGGTCCCTGGCCGGCGATCAGGTCCTCCAGGCCCCTGCGGGTCTCCCAGGCAGCCCGCCCGTCGTCGTAGAGGAAGAGGGTGCCGTCCAGGGTGCCGCCGAGCGAGGTCGCGGTGACGGTCGTGGAGAGCGCCAGCTCGTAGATGCAGGGGCAGACCTGGTCCGGGTCCTTCGAGGTGTAGAACGCCGCCACGGCGCCCCCGAGGTCGGCCTCGGCCAGCACGGCGAGCGCCTCGCTGCTGCCGTCCTCCCAGTCGAGCACACCGTCGAAGGAGCCGACGGTGCCCGGCAACAGGTCGTCGATCGAGGCGGCGAAGCCGGTGGCGGGACGGGCGCTGTCGCTGACGATCCGCTCGCTGTCCCGCACGCACTCCTCGACCGACTCGGAGCCGGACTGGCCCCCTTGCCAGGGAGGCACGAAGCCCGTGTCGGAGAGGATCCCGCCGCAGCCGGCGAGGGTCGAGAGCAGCCAGAGGGTGTTCATGTCCCCACCATCGCCCCGACCGGCCCGCTCGGCAACCCCCACCTTAGCCAGATTCGCACGTTCTATGGGCCAGAGACGCCCCTTGATGCGCGAATCCGGTATAGTCGGTGGGTGGAAGCTGCCGCCAGTGAGTTCCTGCGTGCCGTCCGGGGCCGGCGGTCCCAGGTCCAGTTCGCTCGCTGGCTGGGCTATGCCGGCAACCCGATCACCAACTGGGAGAACGGACGTCGCTATCCCACGGCGACGGAGGCGCTCCGGGCCTGCGATCGGGTCGGCATCGACGTCCAGGCAGCCTTCCACCGCTTCCACGCCCCTTCGGCTCCGGCGCTGGGTCAGGCGGACGACGCTGGCGTGGCGTCCTGGCTGCGAGCGCTGCGCGGTCGCACCTCGATCCGCGAGGTCGCTGGGCGCACCGGGCGCTCCCGCCACGCGGTCGGGCGCTGGTTCGGCGGCCAGGCCCGACCCCGCCTCCCGGACCTGCTGCGCTGCATCGACGCCCTGACCGGGCGCGCCCCGGACTGGGTGGCGGCCCTGGTGCCGATCGGCGCAGTGCCCGCCCTGGCGCCTCGCCACGAAGCCCTGGAGGCGGCCCGGCGGCTGGCCTTCGACGCCCCCTGGACGGCGCTCGTGCTGCGGGTGTTGGAGACCGAGGCCTACCGGGCGCTGCCGGCTCACCAGGTGGGCTGGATCGGGGCCCGCCTGGGCCTGCCCATGGCCGAGGAGCGGCGGTGCCTGGAGAGCCTGTCGCGGGCCGGCGTGGTGAAGGAGGTCGACGGTCGGTTGGTGGTCGACGAGGGCCTGTCCGTCGACACCCGCGCCGACCCGGAGTCCCTGCGGGCCCTGAAGGCCCACTGGCTGGAGGTGGCCCAGGACCGGCTGGAGGGCGCCGGAGCCGGGGACCTCTACTTCTACAACCTCATCAGCCTGTCGCGGAGGGACCTGGAGCGCCTGCGCGGACTCCAGCGGGCCTACTTCCGCGAGCTGCGAGCGGTGGTCGCGGCCTCGGAGCCGCCGGAGACCGTGGCGCTGGCGAGCCTGCAGCTCGTGGAGTTCCCGGTGTGAGGACCGGGCCCCTCACCCGGATCACCCCCCGTCACAGCCGCGGACCCGGACCAGGCGCAGGGACACGGTGTCGCCGACCCAGTGCACGTTGCCGTCTCCGAAGGCCGGCAGCTCGACGGACTCCAGCTCCTCCAGCTCGCAGGAAGCCTCCAGCGCGGGGCAGGGCGAGGGGGCGGGAGGGCTGTCGGAGGTCGGCGCGAAGCGCACGCTGCACAGCGGACCCAGCCAGGCCACCACCCGTCCCTCCCAAGGGGGCGGCGCGGCGAGGAAGTCCGACAGGCCCAGGACCGCCCCCGAGGACCCATCGCCTCGCCACCCCATGAGCTGGGCGAAGGTCTTCACCAGCTCCTCGTGTCGCTGGGTGTGGTCGGGGACCAGCAGCAGGGTCCGGTCCGGCAGGGCGGGCAGCAGCCGGGCGGCCTCGGACCAGGTGGTGGTGGCGGTCCAGGGGCGGGCGGCCAGGGTGAGGTGGGGCGCGGCCAGCAGCGCCACCAGCCCGACCGCCAGGCGGGGTCGCGACCACCGGGTCCGGGAGGCGGCGAGCGAAGCGAGGCAGCCGGCGCCCAGGGCGATCCAGACCACCCAGGGCCCGGCCCCGGGGAGCTGCAGGCGCAGGGCGTCGACGGTGGGCCAGCTCTTGGCGGCCACCGGGACCAGGCTCACGACGGCCCAGACCCCGGACCAGCCCAGGCACCGCCACCGACGGCTGACGAGGCCGACCAGGACCAGGAGCAGACACACCGGGGGGGTCAGGCCCAGGTGCAGGACCACCAGGCCCAGCTCGAGCGGGGAGTCCAGGGCCCCCCAGCCTGGGCGCAGGAGCTTCCCCCAGGTCGCCAGCTCGAGCAGGCGATCGGACCGGGCCGCGCTGGCCCCTCCACTGAGCGTGGACCAGGCGAGCCAGCGGGGCGTGGCCACCAGCAGGAGCAGACCCAGGCTGCCCAGCACCGGTGGGAGGCGCAGGCGCTCGCGGCGCTCCAAGGCCACCACCGCCAGCAGCGCCGCCGGGAAGGCGATGGTCTCGGGACGCAGGTGCACGACGAGGCCCCCGGCGAGGGCGGCGATCCCGCCGGAGGTCCAGCTCGAGGTGCGGGCGAAGTGGAGGGCGCCGACCACCGCCAGCAGCTCGAAGGTGAGCACGGAGATGTGCTGCACCTCCGACACCGAGAGCCGCACGTGGGGGGCCCACAGGGCCAGGACCACCCCGGTCACCAGGGCCACGACGCGCCGGTGGGCCCGAGGCGCCACCTGGCGTCCCAGCGCCCACGCCAGCGGCACGGCGGCCACCGCCAGCACGGCGTTCACGCGGAAGACGGTGAAGGGGTCCGGGATCGAGAACGGCCAGGCCCCGGTCATCAGGGCGGCGAAGCCGTCGCCATAGAAGGGCTGGGCACCCTCGGTGAGCCCCCAGGACAGCACCACCCGGTCGTGGCCGTTCCAGATGGCGAGCCCGGCCGGGGAGAGCAGCGCCCGGACCACGACCCCCAGCAGGGTCACCCCGACCAGGTCCTGCCGCTCCAGCGGCGCCAGGCCGCGCCAGGCCCGCCGCAGTGGCCCGACCACGGCGAGGACTCCGGCCAGGCCGAGGGCCAGCAACACGCCGTGCAGCGGGCGCCAGGGCAGGGGCTGGGGTGGCAGGGGGGGAGCCACCTCTCCGGGCTCGGTGCGGCGCAGGTCGACCCGGGAGCGCAACACCGGCGGACTGCCCACCCGGCCCGGTGGCGCCAGGACCAGGCCCTCCCCACGCTCGGCCAGGCGCCCGCAGAGGGCCGTCACCGGCGGAGGCTGGTCCTCCAGCGCCACCTCCTCCTCCAGCAGGTCCCAGCGGGGCTGGACCACCAGCCCGTGGTGCTCGCAGGCCCCCCGGGCCTGCTCGATCGCCCGGGTCACCTCGAGGACGAGCTCCCGTTCGTCCTCGAGGGCCACGCGGACGCGCTGGTACTCGGGGTGGCGCTCGACGTCGACCACTTCGGCGCCGCCGAGGGTCTCGCCGGGCTCGGCGAGCGGTCCGGCCGCCAGGGCCGGCAGGACGAGACAGAGCCAGGAGAGACCGAGCACGGCGCCATGTTCGCAGGCGCGGCCCGCTCACTCGATGACGAACGGGGTCTGGGGGGCCGTCAGTTCGTGCTGACGTAGAGCTGGGTGAACCACCAGCGGTCGTCGCCGTCCAGGACGGCCCCGGTGCCGGCGAGGGTCCAGCCCTCGTCCAGCAGGTTGGCGTCGTGGTCCGGGCTGTCCTGCCAGTAGAGCAGCATGGCCTCGGCGGCTTCGGTCTCGTCGAAGGCGCCGTCGACCCGACCGACGTTCTCTCCGACGGCGGTGGCGCCGGGCAACAGGTCGAGGATCTCCTCGGCGCGTTCCTCGAAGCCCTCGTGGCCCAGGCCGGCGCCGCCGGAGGCCATGTCGTAGCTGTGGCTCCGGGCCAGGTCTCCGGCCTCGTCGCGGAATGCCATGGACCCAAGACCCTCATCGGTGCGGTAGTCGTTGACCAGCTCGTGGGCCTCGGTCTCGGCGGGGTTGGCCTCGTAGTCGCTGGCGTAGCCCAGGTTGCTGCCCTGGCCTTCGCTGGCGGGACCGAAGGGCTCCTCCGGGGCACAACCCCAGAGAGCGAGGGTGAAGCCGAGGCCGAAGGCGAGCGGTGTCAGTGCGGGAGGATGGAGTGCCACGTCACCCTCCAAGGTACCTGTTTTCTCGGCCCTCGGGCTACGCTTTCTGAGGGACCTCCGGGGGGCGGGGCGCCCAGTCCTCGACGCGGGGAATGACCGCGGCGCGGAGCCGCTCGATGAGCTGGCTGGCGTCGCTGTCGATGGCGACCAGGTCCCGGTGGATCGGCCGGATGAAGCCCTCCTGGGCGGCGTGGTCGAGCCAGGACACCAGGGCGTCCCAGAAGCCGTGACAGTTGTAGAGGCCGACCGGCTTGTCCTGGTAGTTGAGCTGGGCGAGGCTGGTGGCCTCGCTGATCTCCTCCAGGGTGCCGATGCCCCCGGGCAGGGCCACGAAGGCGTCGGCCAGCTCGGCCATGCGTCCCTTGCGGATGGCCATGGTCTCCACGACCTCCAGCCGGGTGACCCCGGTGTGGCCGACTTCGAGGTCCATGAGCTTGCGGGGGATCACACCGATCACCTCGCCGCCGGCGCTCACGGCGGCGTCGGCGAGGGCGCCCATGAGGCCCACGCGACCGCCTCCGTAGACGATGCCGATGCCTTGACCGGCGAGCAGGATCCCGAAGTCCCGGGCGGCCTGGAAGTACCGCTCCGGGACGTCGTTGCTGGAGGCGCAGTAGACGGCGATGCGGTGGAGGGTGCGCATCGCCGCTGCATAACTCCTACTCCTCGAAGTCCTCCTCGCCGAAGGTCACGGGCATCGCCAGCGGCGGCGGCTCGTCGGCGTCGGCCACGAAGCCGGCCTCCTCGTCCTCCCAGCCGGCGTCGTAGCCGGGCTCGGGCTCCCAGGAGCTGAGGTTGATCGACTCGTACTCCTCGGTGGGCACCCAGTAGCCCTCCTGCCAGCCGTTGCCGTCGAACCAGCCCGGGACCCACACGGCCCCCGCCTGCTCGGTGATCGGCTCCCAGTAGCCGGAGTGGTACACGCCCTCGGCGTCGTAGTAGGCGGAGATCCAGCGGAAGCCGGAGCGAAGCCCCGGGCGCCAGAAGCCCTCGACCCACTCCTCGCCGTCGAAGAAGCCCGGCTCCCAGGTCATGCCCTCGGGGGGCGGACCGCCGGGGACCCAGTGACCGCGCACGTAGGTGCCGTCGTCCAGGTAGTAGCCCTCGACCCACTCCCAGTCGCCGTCGTCGCGGTCGTCGGCCCGGTAGTAGCCCTCGACGTAGGCGTCACCGACCCACCAGCCGGGCACGTAGACGTAGCTGATGTGGGTGTGGACGTGGTGCACGGGGGCGTGGCCGGCGGGACGCCAGTGACCGGGCCGCCAGACACCGCCGACGTAGAGGCCAGGCGCCCAGATCCAGCCGGGCCGGTAGTCCGGCGTCCAGTCCACGGCCCAGGCGGCGACGGCGAACGGGAAGAGCACCAGCCTCAGGGTGGCGTGCTGCCAGCGGAAGTAGGGATGGACCCACCAGCGGCTGTAGTAGGAGCGGTAGGGCCGGAACCGCGGCGGCGCGTGGTGGGCCCTGGGGTGGTGGGTCAGCCGGTAGGGCTTGGGGCGCGCGTAGCGGTGGTCCTTGGTGCGGTGCAGGGGCGGGCCCGCCTTGACGCGGGGGTCGAAGGACCGCTTGGTGGCCTTGACCTTGGGACCGACGACCGGGCGCTTGTGGGTGGCCTGGACCCGGGCACCGGGGTTGGGGGCCTTGCGCGGCGCGGGCCTGTTGGCCCCCTGGTTGCCCTGGGCTCCCTGGTTGCCCTGGTTGCCCTGGGCTCCCTGGTTGCCCTGGTTGCCCTGGGCTCCCTGGTTGC
>CAZCVP010000048.1:0-42177 GCA_964501915.1 uncultured Enterobacterales bacterium | reverse complement strand
GGGGACACCGCCGGCGCCGGCGGGGGCGCCGCGGGCTACGGCGACCGCGACCACGACGGGCTGCCCGACTGCCTGGACGGCGAGGAGTGCGACGGGCTGGACAACGACGGCGACGGCACCGCGGACGCCGGCTACCCCGACAGCGACGGCGACGGCGCGGCCGACTGCATCGACGTGGAGGAGTGCGACGGCGTCGACAACGACGGCGACACCGAGATCGACGAGGGCTTCTCCGACGCCGACGACGACGGCATCCCCAACTGCCTCGACGACACGCCCTTCCCCATCGAGTACGAGGAGGGTCCCGAGGACGTGTCGGGGGGCGGGTGCAGCGCGGCGGCTGGCGGATCTCCGGGGGCGCTGGGCCTGGCCGTGCTGCTGTTCGGACTGGGGAGGCGGCGCAGGCGCTACGGAGGGCCGGCAGCCTCCCTTCCATCGCGCAGTCCGGCCTGGTAGGAGGGCCGTCGCTCGCAGCCCAGGGCGGCCCCCGGGTCCTCGAGGTGCCAGCCCGGCCGCAGCCCGGCCCGGCCGGCGCCTTCGTGGCGGCCCCGGGCGTGGCAGATCCCGGCCACGGCGGAGGGGGGCAGCGCGCCGACCATGTGGTTGACCGACACACCCCGCCACGCCGGCGCCGCGAGCCGTCCCCAGGCCACACCGACCTCGGTCCCGAAGACGCCGAAGCCGCGGAGACGCGCCGCCAGGTGCTCGGGAGACACGCCCAGCAGGGGGCGGGCGATGCCCACCGCCAGGACCCGCCGCTCTGCGCCCCCGGGCGCGAGCGCGACCAGGGCCTTGGCCCACTCCAGCGGTTGGTCGGCCAGGCCGAGGCGCCGACCGGCCTCGACCAGGTGGATCCGGCGGCAGCCCGGCAGTGGATCCCGGTGGCCGTCGATCCAGGCCACGGCCGCCTCCAGGTCCTGGGGACGACCCTGGAGTCTCCGGTTCGCCTGGGGTGGATCCCCCAGCGGCACGGTCCGGTCCAGGTGACGGGCGTGCACCACGATCGAGCGATCCAGCGGCGCCACGTCCTCCGCCCCCCAGGACAGGACCCTCAGCCCCAGCCCGCTGCAGGCGCCCAGGGCCAGGACCAGCCAGGCCGCCCGGCGACTCACGAGCCCGCGGGGAGCGGCCACGGCCACCGCCCCCCCCAGCGCCAGCCAGGGCACCAGCGGCGCCAGGTAGCGCAGGTTGAAGGCCGGGTGGTTCGGGAACTCCGGGAGATGCGCCCAGAGGTCGTGTCGCAGGGCATAGGCGAGCACCAACGCCGCCAGGGCCCCCGCGATCAGCCCCCGACCTGGCCCCGGCTGTCGGAGCTGCCGCCAGGCTCCGAGGCCGCCCAGCAGCCAGAGCCCCAGCCACCAGGTGGTGCCGAAGACCTCCAGGTCGCCATACTCGAAGGGGGACCAGAGGCCCCCGCCGATGCCCCGAGCGCCGAGGAACCCCAGCCAGTCCGAGAGAGGCGCCAGGTCGAAGCCCGTCCACAGCGCCGTCGACTCCCTGGCACCCGCGGGCCGAGCGCTGAGGAAGGCCCGGATCGGCAGGAGCCCGACGGCGAGGCCGACGCCGAAGGTCGCCCATCCCCGGCGGACCCGCGCGGCGAGCCAGGCGAGCACCGGGAGGGCGTGGGCGCTGATCGGGGCGAACCAGATCCCCAGTCCCACGAGCAGCCCCGCCCCCAGTCGGGTCGGGTGGCCCGGCCGCCCCAGCAGCAGGAGCGCCGCCAGCAGGGGGAACAGGCTCGACTCGGCGTGGTTGCCCCACCCGGTCAGGGCGAGCTCGCGGTAGAAGCCCGGCGCGGCCACCAAGAGCAGAGCGGCTGCCAGCGCACAGCCCGGCCCACGCAGACGCCAGGCGAGCGCCGTGGTGCTCAGCACGATGCCGAGGTGGAAGGCGGCCGGCACCGCCTTCCAGGCGGCCACCGTGGCTCCGAACCCGCGGAAGAGCGGCGCGGCCAGCAGCCCCTCGACCGTGCAGCCCCCACAGAAGGTGCGGTACTGGAGGGCCGCCCAGTCCTCCAGGTGGCCGCAGGCCATCAGGGCACCGTTGCGGGCGTTGACCTGCTCCTCCCAGTGCACGGCGCCGTGGGGACCCCAGGCGAGGTCCAGCAGGACGGCCAGGCCCTCCACCAGGAGCAGAGCCAGCAGCCAGCGCCACCTGCGCGATCGGTCGGAGGTCACCACGGGGGCATTCTGCAACGTCCGGGGCTCGCCGCCCCCGACGCCGAGTGTCGCCCAGAGCGACATTCGAGGCCGCTCGCGGAGCAGAGCTCAGCGCGCGGGCTCGCCGACCGCCTCGGACCACAGGGCCTGGGTGGCCGCCGCCTGGATGTGCACGCTGCGCATCTAGGGGAGGTAGGCCGACCGCGGGTCGGCCCCGTAGACGGTGCTGTTGATGCCGATCCAGCGCCCCTCGGCGTCGAAGACCGGTGCGCCGCTGTAGCCGTTCATGGTGTCGACGTTGCTCAGGAAGGGCGCCGCCGTCACCGGCCCCGTGGGCGTCGGTTCCCCGTCTTCGCCGTGGCCGATGCCACGCGGGCAGGGCGACCGGGGGGCCCAGTCGTCCTGCCGGCCGGTGGGGGAGCAGAGGGGGGCGCCGTCCCGGTTGGGGTCGAGCACACGCCCGATGGACACGCTGGGCTCCCCGTGCACCACGCCGTAGCCCGCGGCGGCCATCGCCTCCGGCGAGCGATCGCGGGCCCGCGGGAAGCCGAGCATCCAGATCGGCTCGCCGACCTCGGGGACCGCACCGACCTCGATCGGAGGCAGGGGCTCACCCGGATCCGAGAAGCCCACCACCGCGACGTCGGCCCGGCCATCGGCCGTCGTCAGCCAGGCCTCGCCGACGTGCTTGAGGGGCGTGATGGACCCGAGGGCGTGCTCGGTCTGGTGCCAGCCACCGGGCTGCCGCTCGAAGAACACGACGCGCGACGCCGCAAGCGTCTCTGGGGAGGACATCAGGGCATCGGTGCAGTGGGCGGCGGTCACGAACACGCCGCGCTGCAACAGCAGGCCGCTGCAGTTGCCGTAGCCCTCGAAGCGGCAACTCGTGCCGTCGCAGGCGGCCCGGGCGAAGGCCTCGCACTTGCGCTCGTTGAAGGCTCTGCGGTGGGGGAGAGCGCAGATCGCCTGCTCCTCGGCCAGCAGCTCCGCCTCCGGCAGCGTCTGCTCCCCGCGAGAGATCACCAGCTTGCCGACCCGCGCGCCGTGGGCGGCGACGCGGGGACCGACGTCAGCTCGCGGGGCCCTGGAGGTGACGCTCCAGGTCCCCGGCGATCGCGGCCATCTCCGCCGTGACCCGGGGCTCGTCGTAGCTCGCGAGCAGGCGACTCCCGAGCCGATCGAGGGCCGTGTAGGTCCGGCTCCAGCGGACCTCGGTCCGGCCTTCGCCCAGCTCCTCCAGCTCGACCTCCAGCAGCATCACCAGGTGGTCGCCGGCGAACACCAGCGTGCCGAAGGAGAGCGCCTCCTCGTCGTAGCGGACCACGACCCAGGTCTCGCCGGTGCCGAGCCTCGTTCGGAAGACACAGCCGTCCTCGGCCACCCCGGAGTCGGAGTAGACCAGCTCGCAGGACCACCAGTCGATCCACTCGTACTCCCGGACCGGGCACAGCAGCGGGAAGACGTCCTCGGCCGGCGCCGCGACCGAGTGGGTGTAGGTGAACCGCTTCCGTTGACCGGCGACCGGGCTCAGGGGCGGGGCGGTCTGCTCCCGTTCGCGGTCCATCACCGACCTCATGCGGTGGTCGATGGCCGCCGACTGGAGGCTGAGGCAGGCGCTGGACAGCAGGGCGGACAGCGCGACAAACAGGCTGCGGAGGGGGGTGTGCATGGCTTCTCCAGGTGGCTATTGACTGACTCTCAGTCATTTTCGGGGGTCAGAGAGAGGCCCGCTCGCTGGCGGGCCGTGGGTTCAGGATCGGGAGGTGTCGACGGCCAGGGCCCGCCAGTAGAGCTCGCGCAGGGCCAGCCGCAGCCGGTCCAGCGCTGGGGGATCGGCGTGCTGCCCGGTCACGTGGGCGACATGGGCGAAGGCGGCCAACAACAGGGCGAGGGTCTCGTCGCGCTGGGACACGTCCATGACGCCGGTCTCGGTGCCCTCGTCCACCAGCTCCCGCAACAGTGGCATCAGCGCGGCGACCAGGGCCTGGCGGACCCGCTCGTGCAGCAGCTTGTTGCCGGGACGGAGCAGGAAGTCGATCAGGGGCCGGTTCGCGGCCGTGGCTGCGAACAGGGTCTCGATGACCTCCTCGAGGCGGTCGACCACGTCGAGGCCCTCGCGGCGCACCACCGAGGCCACCACGCCCGTCAGCGCAGCGACGTGGCGGCCGACCACCGCCTCCAGCACCTCGGCCTTGGCGCGGAAGTGGTAGTAGAAGGTCCCCTGCGCCACCCCCACGCTGCGCACGATGTCGCTCACGGAGGTGCGCTCGTACCCCTGCTCGATGAACAGGGCGGTGGCCGCGGCCACGAGCTCTTCCTTGCGCTCGGCGGGGGGCTTGGATCGGCGGGGCACCGCGACTCCTGACTGAGAGTCAGTCATGTAGTCCCGGGCGGGGCGAGCGTCAAGGCCCCAGACGGTCCGGCGTCGGGTCCCGGCAGGCGCCACTGCCATGTCGATGTCGCCCACCGCGACACTCACCAGCCCCCGACGCGGCCACGGCCCAGAGCAGCTTCTTCGATGTCCTGCCCGAGGACACACGGCCGCTCGCGCCGGCGCCGGACGAGCCCCACCTCGTCGGCACCCGGAGCGCGTGGACCGGCTTCCCTCTCATCGCGCCGGCGCCCCCATTCACCTGCCCACCGTGAAGCCCACTCCGTCGGACCAGGCGCTCCAGGTGAGCCCCCGGCCAGGCGTGCTGGCAGAGCACGTGGTGCGACTCGAACAACAAGCCGTGCTGTTTCCTCTGTGACTCCTTCACGGGAGAGTAGGCAGATGTTGCTTCCCGGGCTCTTCTCCGTACTTGCGACCCTCGGCGCCTGTGGCAGCGACAGCGATACGGGGGAGACGGCGATGCGCAAGCGGCGGGCCGGCTCTACAGGTACTTCGCCAGCTCCGCCTCCAGCGTCGAGATCGAGCTCGACCCCGTGCCCGTGTACTGGATCGTCAGGTCCCGGTCGAAGATCACATAGCTGGGCTGGGACCCCTGGAAGTAGAGCCCGTGGGCCGTGAGGCTCGGGTCGGCGAGGACCGGGTGGGTCAAGGAGTAGGCACTGACCCAGGTCGCGGCGAAGGCCGTGTCGGCGGGGTCGTGGGAGCCGTCCTCGTACAGCACGGTGATCACCGTGAGGCCCGAAGCGCTGTGGTCGTCGTGGAGCGTCTGCAAGTCACCGGCCCGGGACTGACAGGTCGGTCACCACCCGGCCGACAGGTCCAGCAGGATCACGTCGCCGTGGTAGTTCCACAGCGCGTCCCAGGCGCCTGTGTGGTCCTGGAGCTCGAAGTCGGTCCCGCACTCGCCGATGGAGGTGCCGACCGTCCGGCCATCGCAGGGCGGGACGTCGTCCTCACCATCGCAATTGCTGTCGACGCCGTCGCCGTCCACCTCGGTCCCCGACGGCGAGATGCTGGCGTCGCCGTCGTCGCAGTCCTCGTCGCGATCGTGGCCGTCCCCGTCGGCGTCGTACTCGTCGGATGGATCGCAGTTGCTGTCGACCCCGTCGTAGTAGGTCTCGGGGGCACCGGGGTAGACCGAGTCGTCTGAGTCGTCGCAGTCGCCGGCGACCGGCGACCAGCCGTCACCGTCGCGATCGAAGGGTCCGGTGTCGACCGGCTCCTGCGTGTCCTCGGTGTCCTCGGTGTCCTCGGTGTCCTCGGTGTCCTCGGTGTCGGCGGTGCCGGCGGTGTCGGCGGTGTCGGCCGCCGCCGAGGTGTCTTCCGCCGTCGTGGTCTCCGAGTGGCCCGGTGGAGGCCGCTCGGCGTCGTCGCCATCTGAACAGCCAGCCACCAGCGCCAGTCCCAGGAGCCACGAGCGCACGTTCATCCCTCCTCTCGGTCCGCCCTGGATTCCGGATCCTCGCAGACGTTTCAAGCGCCCTCAGCATGCCACCTGCAGCTTCGCGAGCGAAGGGACCACGTCGCTGCGGATCCACCGGGCGACCTCCGTCATGCCGTCGATGCCGATGCGCTCGCCGAGCACGCCGCTGTAGTTGGTGGTGCCGTTGATGTCGTAGGTGTAGCGGCGACCTTCGGCGTCCTCGACGAACTCGATGCCGGCGACATCGAGGCCCTCGCCCGCCATCAGGACCCGGTACCGGTGCACGAGCTCGTCGTCTGCGGCCACCGGCGAGGGCGAGAACTTGGAGCCCGTGGCCGAGCCGTCGGCGGGGCAGAGGTCGGGGGCCTGGGCAGGGACCTGGCAGGCGTCGGAGGGACAGAGCTCGAAGCCATCGCTGGTGCGGCTGCGCATCGCGAACAAGAAGCGCGCCCCCACCAGCTCCACCCGGGTGATGAAGGGCTCCGGTGAGGCGACGTACTCCTGGAGGATCACCTTGCCGTCCGGTCCGGCGTCGAAGTCCTCGGAGGCGACATAGCGCTCCAGGTCCTGGGCCGACTGCATCAGGCGGATGCCGAGGCCTTTGCCGCCCTGGTTGTGCTTGGTGATGAACGGCCCTTCGAAGGTCCGGGCCCCCACGAGCAGCGCCTCGCTGCCAAGGGCCAGCAGGGTTCGTGGTGTGCGGATGCCGTACTTCCGCAGCACGATGTCCTGCCGCATCTTGGACATCTCGAGCTCGAAGGCCTGGCTCCCGTTGATCACGCGGCGACCGTGGGCCTCCAGCCAGAACAGCACCTCCCGGGCGAGGGCCACGCTGCCGTGGTGGGACCGGGTGTGGCTGGACGGGCTGATCCGGTTGATCCAGATGCCCTCGGCCGGGGGCTCGTGGGGATCGAGCAGCCCGCGATCCAGCTCGACCAGCCGGACCTCGAAGCCTTCGGCTTCCAGGCCAGCGACCAACGGTGGCAGCCAGGAGGGGTTCTCGTAGAGGACGTGGAGGACGGGTAGGGGCGACGAAGCAGCCATCGGTGGCTCCTCGGGGCGAAGGGGGGTCGTGGACGGGGGTCTGTGCAGGCACGTCAGGCTCGGACCGTCACCGCTGAGGACCGAGGTGGCGTTGCGACGGGACCGTCGGACGGTCAGCGCACCCCGGCCCGCAGACACGAGCAACAGCAACGGTCCTGCGGGAGCACGGGACCCGGGAGCAGGTACTTCACCTCGCCAATCTGCTCGGATCCGCACGATCCTGCAACCACAAAACCTGTCTGGCGTCATCGGTCCATCGACCGATGTGCGACCAGACGGCTCTTGACACGTGCTTGCCCTCGAGTCAGCGCATCATCCCGATATAGTCATCCAAACCTAGGATGCCCGAATGACCACGAAGACCCTGGCGACCCTGACTCCCCTCCTGGCGGCTTGCACCGCTGGCCCCGCGGGCGACTCCGGCGACTCCGGTCCCGCCGGCCTGGCCGTGCTCGGTGCCGGGACCCACGACATCGCCAACGTCCAGCTCTCCACCGTGGCCACCTCCGGCGACGGCCTGGTCGTGCCCCGGGACCTCGAATTCAACCCCGTGAGCGGAGCGCTGTGGGTCGTCAACCGCCACGATGACTCGATCACCATCTTCGAGGACCCCGGCACCGACGACCAGACCGCCGAGACCTGGGGCGACAACTCCGAGTCCAACCACTTCCTCGCCCAGCCGGCCGCCCTGGCCTTCACCGACTCCGACACCCTGGCCACGGCGCAGGAGGAGGACGAGAAGACGCAGGGCAACCTCACGCCGGCGGACTTCATGGGCCCGACGCTGTGGACCGGCGACGAGGGCACCTTCCGCGGCAACCACATGTCCCACCTGGACATGCTGCACAACTCCCCCAACGGCGTGGGCATCGCCTGGGAGCGGGACAACCGGTTCTGGTACTTCGACGGCTACCACGACGCGATCACCCTCTACGACTTCAACGAGGACCACGACCTCGGCGGCACGGACCACACCGACGGGCTGATCCGTCGCTACGTCGAGGACGAGCTCGCCTATGTCGAGGGCGTGCCCAGCCACCTGGCCTTCGACCGGGAGTCCGACTGGCTCTACATCGCCGACACGGGCAACAACCGCATCGCCGTGCTCGACACCACGACCGGCGAGGTCGGCGGACGCATCAGCCCCAACTACGACGGCGCGGTCCAGAACCACGTCGAGGAGGCCCAGATCTGGACCCTCATCGAGGGGGCCGACTTCGGCCTGGAGCGGCCCAGCGGCCTGGAGCTGGTCGATGGCCTGCTCTGGATCACAGACAACGCCACCGGGACCATCTACGCCTTCGACCTCGACGGCAACCTGGTGGACTACCTGGAGACCGAGCTCGGCGAAGGCTGCCTGATGGGGCTGGCCTTCGGCGACGACGACCACCTCTGGCTGGTCGACGCTGCGGCGGAACAGGTGCTGCACATCCGCCCGGTCGAAGAGGCGGAGTAGTCCCCTCCTGGACCCCGTCTCCCGCCAGGTCTATCGTTCGGTTCCACGGGAGGAACCGACCATGGGCACCCAGATCATCGGAGTGGTCGGCAGCTACCGCCGCGGCCAGACCATGGACACGGCGGTCGACGCGGTGCTGGAGGGAGCGGCCTCGGAGGGCGTCGAGACCCACAAGGTCCACCTGCTGGACCTGCAGATCCAGTTCTGCACCAACTGCCGGAGCTGCATGCAGCAGGAGACCGACGGCCGCCGCAGTCGCTGTGTCCAGGAAGACGGGCTGGAGGACCTGCTGGACCGGCTGGACGCCGCCGAGGGGCTCGTGCTCGGTGCCACGGTCAACACCGGCAGCACCATCGCCCTCTACAAGCGCTTCGTCGAGCGCCTGGCCCCCTACTCCTACTGGCCGTGGGGCGACGCCCGTGCGCCGGCCCACCGGATCGAGCGCCCGGACAGGCACGCCGTGCTGGTGACCTCCGCCGCGACCCCGGGCGTGCTCCGCAAGGTCCTGCTGCCCTACGCCAGCGACGCGCTGAAGCGCAGCGCCCGGAGCCTGGGCGCCGAGGTCACCCGATCCGTCTACCTCGGCGGCGTCTGTGCCCGGCGCGACGCCACGCTCTCCGAGAGCGACCTCGCCAAGGCGCGGGCCGCCGGCGCCCACCTGGCCACGAGGGTCCTCGCCCGGGCCTGAGCAGTCGGCCCCGCGGTGAAGGGGCGACCGCAGGTCGGACACCGAGAGTCCCAGGCCGAGGAGGCCCCCGGGGCGATCTCCATGCCCCTCAGAACGCCGCCGTCAGCACCAGCCCGGCGGACTCGCGGCTCCACCAGGGCGCCAGGGCGACCTCGCCACGGTGGTCCCACCAGGCCAGCTCGTTCAGCCCGAGCTGGACACCGAGCAGCCCCACGGTGGTCGCCATGCTCACCAGGAAGCCCTGGTCCACCCAGACCTGGCCCGTGGCCGTCCAGGGCAGCGTGTTGCGGGTCGCGCCGAGCCCCACCGCCACCACCCCCGACACGATGGAGCCCGCCAGCGCCCAGCGGCGGGCGAAGGCCCCGTCAGCGCGCAGCCGTCGCGCCGCCGTGCCCGTGGAGACCCACCCCAGGCCGAGCCCGACCACGGCCAGTCCGCCGCCGACCGCGCCGATGCCCAGGTACTGGAGGGAGGTGTTCCCGTGGTGCTCGGCGGCCCGGGTCACGCCATAGACCACGAACCCCACGCCGACGGCCAGGGTGCCGACCGAAGCCAGCTCGAAGCCCCGCAGCCGGGCATGGTTCGGTGGCTCGGGCGCGGCCTCCGGGACCGCCGCCGGCTCGGCCGCCCCGGCGAGTCCACAGAGCAGCAGCAGGGCGCTCATCGGGGCCTCGTGGGCCGGTGTCTCGGCGGCTGGATCGTCTCGGTGGGCATGACGGGTCTCCGCTATCCCGCCGCGTCGCCCCGCAGGGAACCCGGCCGCGGCGAGGTGCCGCCGGTATGCCGTGCCGGACGACCGGTTGCGGCGACATGAACCCGTGGCAGGATGGGCCCCAACAGGGGAGCCTCATGCCCGACGCCAAGCCTCGCCAGAAGAAGATGTCCTCCAAGGCCTACGAGGCCAAGCTCTCGCAGCTCCAGGTAGAGCTCGTCAAGCTGCAGGAGTGGATCAAGGCCAAGGGCCTGCGCGTCGTGGTGCTCTTCGAGGGACGCGACGCCGCCGGCAAGGGTGGCGTGATCAAGCGCATCACCGAGCCGCTGAACCCCCGCGTCGCCCGCGTCATCGCCCTGGGTACCCCGACCGAGCGCGAGAAGACCCAGTGGTACTTCCAGCGCTACGTGCCACACCTGCCGGCCGCCGGAGAGATGGTGCTGTTCGATCGGAGCTGGTACAACCGCGCCGGTGTCGAGCGGGTCATGGGCTTCTGCACCGACGCCGAGTACGAGGACTTCCTGCGCTCCTGCCCGATGTTCGAGCGCATGCTGATCCGCTCCGGCATCATCCTGATCAAGTACTGGTTCTCCGTCAGCACCGAAGAACAGGAGCGACGGTTCCAGTCCCGCATCGAGACGCCGACCAAGCGCTGGAAGCTCAGCCCGATGGACCTCGAGTCCCGCCGCCGCTGGCTGGAGTACTCCAAGGCCAAGGACGCGATGTTCGCCTACACCGATCTCAAGCACTCGCCGTGGAACGTGGTCCGCGCCGACAGCAAGAAGAAGGCCCGGCTGAACTGCATCTCCCACCTGCTGTCGAAGATCCCCTACGACGACCTGACGCCACCCCCGATCGAGCTGCCGGAGCGCGACATGTCGACCGCCTACGTGCGGCCGCCGATGAACGAGCAGACCTTCGTGCCCGACATCACCGGGGATCTGTAGGGGTCTCCTGGGCCACAGCGCAGAGGTCCCTCCGATCTGTCCGCGCTGGTGCAGAGGTCCCCTCCATGTGTCCGGCGGGGCGCTCTCGGGGGCCCTGAGCCGGGGGCCCTGACGAGATTCCAGGGACTTGCCTGGGTCCGGGACCGGCCTGGTGCGCTCGGGCGGACACATCGACGGGACCTCTGCACGAGAGCGGACATCTGGGCCGGACCTCTGCTTCGGCCCGGTCGCCCAGCCCCGAGCGTGTCGGGTCCGGGGCCTCAGGGCATGCCGGCCACCGCGCTCGCGTGTCAGAGCCCCAGCGGCACGAAGCTCGGAGCCACGGCCAGCCGCTCCCCGATGGCCGGCACCTCGAAGGGCAGCAGCTCCTGGTCCTTCCAGTACATCCAGCGCAGCGACGGGTCCTCGAGGGGCACCGGGAAGGTCACGGTGATCGCCGCCGGGCGCCCGTCATCCAGGACCTCATCGACCCGCACCTCGATGCCTCCGTTGTCGAACACCTCCCCCTCCACGAAGGCCAGGTCCACGCTCCTCAGCAGCGCCTCCGCCGGGCTCGCCAGGAAGCCACCCTCGGCCCGCAGGACCAGCGAGGTCGCATCGGGACGGGAGACGTCGAGCTGGCAGAGCATGTGGGCGAGCACGGCGACCCGCTCGGGCACCACGCCGCCCTCGAGCGCCCGGACGGCGATGCCGTAGGACACGAGCACGGAGGTGCTATTCACGACCACCAGGTGCTGCTCGGCCAGGGCCTCGTCGTAGGGCAACATCTTCGCTGCCGCCTCGAAGGTCCTGAACATCACGGCGGTGCCCACCACGCGGAGCGGGAGCAGCAGGGGCGTGAGCGCCAGGTGGAGCACGAGCAGCGTCCCGAGCGCCCTGCGACGCCAGGCCGAGGGCTCCGGCCGGTCGTCGAGCCAGCCGCTGTGCTCCGCCCACAGCGCCAACAACCCCATCGCACCGAGACCGACAAAGGTCAGGAGACGATCCATCGGGAAGGAGGCACAGACCGGCAGCACGGCCAGCACCATGCCCAGGGCCCAGAAGCGGGCCTCGGCGCGAGCCCGGAGCACGGGCACCAGCGCCCACACGAGCCCACAGGTCACGAGCAGGCCCAGCCCGGAGGCCGCCACCTGGCCCCAGCGCGGCAGGGCGATCCACGGATCGGCCGGGAGCTGGATCCACTGGCTGGCCAGCAGCAGCGGCACCCGCTCGGCGAGCGCGACCGGGAAGTCCCAGGAGATGGGGTCCACGTAGGACTGGGCACCCGCCGTGCCGAAGCCCTGGGCGCGGTAGGCCGCGAACCAGGGCAGGGCCACGAGGCCATAGGGCACCAGCGTCGCCAGTCGGCGGACGCGGTCCTCCCCGGGATCCAGGAAGACCGCGTAGGCGAAGAGGTAGGCCCCGGTGGCCACGGCCAGCTCACCCGACAACAGCCCGGCCCCGAAGGCCACGAGCGCCAGCAGCAGGTGGTGCCCCCCTCCCCCCTCCCGCCACCTGCGGTGCAACAGCAGGCAGACCACCCCGAGGCACAGCGCGATCAGCGCGTTGCGGTTGGCCAGCCAGGTAGCGGGACCGGCGTGGGCGTCCTCGAGGGCGAAGAGCAGCGCGGCGAGCCCGGCAGCAGCTCCGAGGCCCAGGATCCTCCGGTAGAGCACCGCCACCAGGGCCACGGCCAGGCCCAGCCAGAGCAGGCTGTGGAGGTGCATCGCCCAGAAGGCCTCCGGCCAGGCGGCATGGTCCAGCTCGTGGGTCAGGGCCGTGAGCGGGCGCCAGAAGGCCGCCTTGATGTTCGGCGCCGCCCACCAGGGCAAGAGCCCCGACTCCACCGCGAGCTGGTTGGCGGGCCCGCCGCCGTCGAAGAAGACGAAGAGCTCATGCGTCGGGTCCACCACCGGGGCGTCGAGCAGCGCGGGCAGCTCGAGCTCGCCCCGGTGGGACAGGATGCGGGCCCGGTGGAGGTGGTCGTCGGCCAACAGGCCCGCCCCGAGGCCCGGCAGGCACAGCAGCACGGCGATCGCTGCGACCCAGGCCGGCAGGCGTCGAGCCGTCAGCAGCCGCAGCAGCCGCGCCTTCAGACGGTGTCCCCCGAGTCAGCACGCCGGCGCCGTCGAAGGGCGGCCAGCGCCACCAGCCAGGTCCCCCAGGCACCAGCGCCCGGCCCAGCCGAGCAGCCGCTGGCGCAGTCGCCGAAGTCGAAGTCGAACTCGGGCAGGTCGAGGTTGCTGAAGTCGGCCCCGCAGGTGGGCAGCTCACCGAACACCCGGTCCACGCGCTCCAGCATCGCCCCCCGGGTCCCGAGGGCCAGGCAGCGCTCCACGCCGTCGCTGCACGGCAGGCACTCCACCCCGAAGGCCGCCACGAGCTCGCAGGTGTCCCACGCATCGCCGGTGTCCGAGGCCGCCTCGTCGATCGGGCGGGTGTCGAGCACCACGGTGGCCTCGCCGCCGGCGATCGAGTCGCCGTCCGGCCCCAGCGCAAGGTCCAGGCGCAGCTCGGTCACGTCGAAGGGCACCTCGTCCTCGTTGACCGTGTAGCCGGGGTGCTCCCAGTGCAGGTTGCCGTGATCGTCGACCTCGGCACGACCGACGAAGAACTCACAGCGGGCCTCCCACTCCACGATCACCCGGAAGGCGATGTCGTCCTCGGTGACCTCGAGGACGTCCAGCCAGATGATGTCGGCGAAGAGCTCCGTCGCCAGGTCGCCGATCCCGGGGCCCCAGAGGCTGGTGACCAGGTAGATCGCCTCCTCGTCGAAGGCCGCCGGCTCCTGGCCGTGGTCGGAGATCTCGAAGACGATGGTCTCGGGCAGCTCGTAGCCAGAGAGGTGGGTCACGGTGTGGGGACCGGGCGACATGGGCGGTTCGGCCACGAAGCCGTAGTCGTAGTCGTGCCAGGTGGCCGGCACGAGCTCCACCTCGGAGCCCTCAGCGTCGATGACCGTGGGTCGGGCCGAGGCCACCTCCATGACGTCGAGGGTGTCCTCCCCCTGGGTCGTGGTGACCTCGAGGGTGAGCAGCAGCGGGTCCCAGCCCGCCTGGGGCAGGTGTCGAACCTGGGCTTCCACCCACTCATGCGTGGGCTCCACCGGCTCCTCGCCCCCACATAGACTCGCCCAGAACAGCGCGAACATGGCGCCTCCTCCAGACCCTGCGGCGGGAGCGTAGCATCAACAGCGGCGGCTCAGCGCCTCCCTCACCGCGTCCAGGGACCGCGGCACGTCGATCGGCTCCCCGCCGGCCCGCTGGGCGCCGACCACGTCCTTGAGCCCCGACCCGGTCACCACCGCGATCGCCGAGCCCCTGAGCCCCGCCTTGGCCAGCCCGGCGACGGCCGTGGCCCCCGCCGGCTCGCCATAGACCCCGCCGAGCCGCGCGGTCAGCCGCATCGCCTCGTCGATCTGGTCGTCGCTCACCAGGATCATCTCGCCGCCCGACTCGCGCACGGCGCTCACCGCCCGGCGCCAGTTCCGGGGCACGCCGACGCAGATCGAGTCCGCCACGGTGTCGGCGCGAGCCTCCCGGGCGGGCCGGGCCGGGCCGGTGTCGCCGCCGGACTGCCACTCCTCGAAGACCGCCGGCGAGCGCTCGGCCTGCACCCCGAGCAGCCGCGGCAGCCGCTCCAGGGTGCCCAGGTGGTACATCTCCTTCAGCCCCTTCCAGATGCCGGCGATCGTGCAGCCGTCGCCCACGCTGACCGCCACCCAGTCCGCGGCCTCGGCCTCGCCCAGCTCCAGGCCACAGGTCTTCTTGCCCTCGACCATCATCGGGTTCACGGCCGCGTTGCGGTCGTACCAGCCGAAGGCCTCGATGGCCTCGGCGCAGAGCTCGTAGGCCTCGTCGTAGGTCCCCTGGACCCGGAACACGGTGGCCCCGAAGACCTGGAGCTGGGCCACCTTGGGCGTCGGCGCCCGCTGGGGCACGAAGATCACCGCCGGGGTGCCCAGCGCCGCGCACATCGCCGCCAGCGAAGACGCCGCGTTGCCCGTCGAGGCGCAGGCCGCCGTGCGACCGGCTGCGAGCACGGCGCCGACCCAGGAGGCCCGGTCCTTGAGCGAGCCGGAGGGGTTGCGGCCGTCGTCCTTGAGCCGCAGGCGGTCCAGGCCCAGCCGGTAGGCCAGGCGCGGTGCTTCGACCAGGGGCGTGTCGCCCACCGGCGGCTCCGGCAGCGTGGCGTGCTCGGGGATGGGAAGCAGCGGCAGGAACCGGCGGAGGCCCGGCCCGGGACCTTCGGTCGGCGGCCGCAGCGGCAGCTCGACCTCCAGGATGCCCCAGCGGCCACAGCGCTCACAGGTACGCTGTGCGACGTCTTCATGTTCCCGGCCACAGACCGTGCAGCGAAGGACGATGTCGTTCATGGGGCGCATCCTATGTCGTTAGGTGGGGCGCTCTCCCCGCGAGGCCACCATGATCCTGGGCCCCACCTACGAAGAGATGCGCGATCCCTCCCTGAGGGGCGCCGCCTTCCGCCAGCACGTCCGCGACGCCGAGCTGCTCGACGCCCTCAAGCTCCACGACATTCGCTGGGTCGGCGACGACGGCCGGGTGCGCGCCTGGCTCGTTCCGCCGGCGCTGAGTGGCGTCGACGCCCCCATCGCCCTGATGCTCGGCAACGGCTTCCCCACCGGCGCCCACAAGGTCGGCGCCGCCTACTGCTGTGTCATCGAAGACCAGCTCACGGGCGTCTTGACCCCCGGCGAGCACACCCTCGTCTTTCCCAGCACCGGCAACTACGGCATCGGCGGGGCCTGGGTCGGCCCACGCATGGGCTACAGCTCGCTGGTCGTGCTGCCCGAGGAGATGAGCGCCGAGCGCTTCGAGAAGATCCGCGGCTTCGGCGCCGACATCATCGCCACGCCGGGCTGCGAGTCCAACGTCAAGGAGATCTACGACGAGGTCTGGCGGCTCAAGCAGCGCCCCGAGATCCGAGTGCTCAACCAGTTCGAGGCCTGGGGCAACTACCGCTTCCACCGCGGCGTGACCGGCCCCGCGGCCCAGCAGCTCGCGACCGAGCTCGGCCACCCCCGGGTCGCGGCCTTCGTCTCCGCCATGGGCTCCGGCGGCACCATCGCGGCAGGCGACCACCTCAAGGCGGTCCAGGGCACGGCCATCGTCGGCGTGGAGCCGATCCAGTGTCCCACGCTGTACAACGCCGGCTACGGCGGCCACCGGATCGAGGGCATCGGCGACAAGCACGTCACCTGGATCCACAACGTGATGAACATGGATCTGTTGTGCTGCATCGACGACGACGCCTGCGTCGCCGGGCTGCAGCTCCTGGAGGAGGGTGCCGAGGTCGTGGCCGAGGAGCTGGGCCTGTCCAGCGACGACGTGGCCGCCTGGCGCGGCAACCTCGGCGTGAGCGGCCTCTGCAACCTGCTCGGCGCGATCAAGACCGCCCGGGCGCTGCGGCTCGGTCCCGAGGACCTCGTGATCACCGTGGCCACCGACGGCTTCGACCGCTACCCCTCGGTGCTGCGGGACCTCGACGCCCGCGTCGGTCCCCAGTCCCGCGAGGTCGCGCTGCGCCGGCTCGGCGCCCTGCGCGCCACCGGCACCGACCACATCCAGGACGGCACCCGCTACCACCGGGAGCGCTGGCACAACCAGAAGTACTACACCTGGGTCGAGCAGCAGCAGCGCACCGTGACCGACCTCGACGCGCTCCGGGACCCGGCGACCTGGGAGGCCGAGCACGCCCGCATCCCGGAGATCGATCGCCGGATCCTGGCCGCCCGGGGGTCCTGAGCGATGGTGATCGACGGCTGGATCCAACACCCGACCCCGGCGCTGCTGCGCCACCCGATGTTCGCCTCGCTGTTGCGCTGGATGGGCATCGAGCAGGTGCCCGAGGAGCTTCCGTCGGCCTGGACCGTCGCCGCCCTGGAGTCCGCGGGCGTGGAGCACGCCCTGCTCAACGCCTGGTGGGGTCCCGGCGGCGACCTGATCCCCAACGACCTCGTGGCTCGCCTCTGCGCCGAGCACCCGGGGCTCTTCACGGGCGTCGCGTCGGTGGACCTGCGCCGCCCGATGGCCGCCGTCGCCGAGCTGCGCCGCTGCGTGACCGAGCTGGGCTTCCGCGGGCTGCGGGTGCTGCCCTGGCTCTGGGAGCGCCCCCCCGACCACCGCTGGTACTACCCCCTCTACGCCGCCTGCGTGGAGCTGGGCGTGCCCTTCTGCCTCCAGGTCGGCCACGCCGGCCCGCTGCTGGCGTCGGAGCCCGGCCGGCCGATCCCGTATGTGGACCACGTGGCCCTGGACTTCCCGGACCTCGTCATCGTCGGCGGCCACATCGGCTACCCGTGGACCGACGAGATGATCGCCCTGGCGACCAAGTACGAGAACGTCTACATCGACACCAGCGCCTACAAGCCCAAGCGCTACCCCGAGGCCCTGGTGCGGTACCTGCGCGGCCACGGCCGCCACAAGGTGCTCTTCGGCTCCAACTACCCGATGATCCAGCCCGGCTCGGCCCTGGAGCAGGTCGACCAGCTCGACCTGGACCCCGAGGCCCTGGAGCTCTTCCTGGGCGGCAATGCCCAGCGGGTCTACGGGCTGAGGGACTGAGCGGGCAGGGTCGCGGGTCACGAGCTACGTCTCCACCGTGCTCACCCTGCTCCTGGCCGTGGCGTGCTCTGGCACGCCGGACGTCGAAGTCCCCGCCGCCGAGGTGGTGCTGGGCGACTTCGACGTGCTGCTGGACATCCCCGGCGAGCTGACGGCCACCGAGAAGATGTCGATCTCGGTGCCCGATCTGCGCCGCCAGGCCAAGGTGACCTGGATCGTCGACGAGGGCGCCCGGGTCAACGAGGGCGACCTGGTGGTCACCTTCGACGACACCGAGCTGCTCACCGACCTCGTCAGCTCCGAGACCTCCCTCGAGATCGCCTCCACCAAGATCAAGCAGAAGAAGGCCCAGCTCGAGGTGCGCCTCGCCGACCTCGAGAACGCGGTGGCCCGGGCCCGGCTCGAGCTGGAGCGCTCCCAGATGCGCCTCACCGACTCGGAGACCGTGCCCCGGGTCGAGCGGGAGAGCGCCCGAATCGACGTCAAGGAGAACACCCTGGCCGTGGAGCGGGCGGTGGCCGCTCTGGAGTCGGCGCGGCTGGCCGGCGAGGCCGAGCTGCACCTCCTCCAGCTCGAGGCCAGCCGCGAGCAGGCCAAGGTCGACGCCGCCAAGCGCCGCCTGGAGCAGACGAAGCTCTACGCCCCCGCCGCCGGCCTGGTGATCAAGCCCCGCATCTGGAAGGGCGGCTCCCGGGGACCGGTGGTCGCCGGTGACAGCATCTGGAGCGGGGCCAACATCATCGAGCTGCCGGACCTGGCGGAGATGGAGGTCGAGGCCTGGGTCCACGAGGTCGACGCCGGCAAGGTGGCCCAAGGCCAGGCCGTCACGCTGATCATCGACGCCTTCCCCGACCCGCCCCGCCAGGGCACCGTGACCAAGCTCGCCGACCTGGCGGTGGAGCGGGACCGCAACAGCGACGTCAAGCACCTCGAGGTCACCATCACCCTCGCGCAGACCGATCCCGAGATGAAGCCGGGCATGACCGTGCGCTCCGAGGTGCTGGTCGAGACCGTGCCGGAGGTGCTGTCGATCCCCCTCGAAGCCGTCTCCACCACCGAGGGCGTGAGCACGGTGCGGGTGCGGGACGGCGGCGGCTGGCGCCGGCAGGTCGTGCGGCTCGGCACCAGCAACGACACCCACGTGGTGATCCTCTCCGGCCTCGTCGAAGGCCAGGTGGTCGCCCTGGTCGACCCCGACTCCCTCGGCGACGACGCCGGCGAGCCGGGCTCTGGCAACGGGCGCGCCGGGGCGGCTCTGGCCGGCGAGCCCTGATCGCTTGACCGCGTTCCTCGCCACCCTGAGGGACCTGGCCATCGAGGGCCTGGACGGGCTGATGGCCCACCGGGTGCGCTCGCTGTTGTCCACCCTGGGCATCCTCTTCGGCGTGGCCGCGATCATCGGCATCCTGTCCATCGGCGAGGGGGCCAAGCGCGAGCAGGAGCGCTTGATCAGCCAGCTCGGCATCCTCAACTTCCAGGTCCAGGCGCGGGACCTGGACGACGAGGACCCGGAGAAGCGCAAGGAGATCCTGCGCAAGTCCGCCGGGCTGTCCCTGCGCGACGCCGAGGCCCTCCGAGCCGCGCTGCCCCGGGCCCGCCACATCGGCAGCATGAAGGAGGTGAAGGTCCGGGACATCGTGCCCCGTCCCCCGGAGGACGCGACCATCGAGGTGATGGGGGCCGATCCCGACTACATCGCCGCCTCCAACCTGGTCCTGCTCGAAGGACGCGCCCTGACCGAGCTCGACGAGCAGCGCGTCGCGCCGGTGGCCCTGCTCGGCCAGGGCGTGGCCCGAGACCTGTTCGCCGCCGAGCCCGCCCTGGGCGAGCGCGTGCGGCTGGGCAGCGTCTGGGTGACGGTGGTGGGGGTGGTGACGGACGCCTCCGGCGGCGGCGACTCCAACGTCGAGGGCCTCACGCTCAGAGACCGCAACCGGGACGTCATCCTGCCCCTGACCTCGGCCCTGCGTCGCTTCGACCACGCCCAACAGGCCCCTGAGCTGGACGAGATCCAGGTCGCCGTGGACACCCCGGCCCACGTGCTCGGCCACAGCCAGCTCGCGACGGCCATCCTGGACCGGCTCCACCGCGACCAGCCCGACATGGAGTGGACCGTGCCGATCGAGCTGCTGACCCAGTCCCGCGAGCAGCAGCGCATCTTCAACCTCGTCATGGGGCTCATCGCCGGCATCTCGCTGCTCATCGGCGGCATCGGCATCATGAACATCATGCTCGCCAGCGTGCTGGAGCGGACCCGCGAGATCGGCATCCGCCTCGCGGTCGGCGCCACCCCCTGGGACATCCGGCTGTTGTTCCTGAGCGAAGCCAGCCTGATCAGCCTCGTGGGCGGTGTGCTCGGCGTGGGCGCCGGCTTCGGCATCAGCGCCGGGGTGGCGGCCTTCACCGGGTGGAGCACGGCGGTGCCGATCTGGGCCGTCGCCCTCGCCGCGGTGCTCTCGATGTCCGAAGGGGTGCTCTTCGGACTGCTGCCGGCCCAGCACGCCGCGAAGCTGCCGCCGGTCCTGGCGATCCGCACGGGGGGGTGAGATACAGGACCGGACGCGAACCACCCAGCCCCGGGGAGCCCCGATGTTCCGTGCTGCCCTCCTCCTCCTGCCCCTGCTCCTGGCCCCCGGCGAGGCCATGGCCAAGCCCTGCAAGAAGCTGGTGGTCGACGAGACCGATGCCTTCGGAGCCCGAGTCCACGGCGGCGTGGTCTATGTCGACCCCGGTCACTACCTGGCCCTCGGCCTGCGCCTCGAGGAGGGCCGGCTGGTCCTCGAGTCCCTCTGGGTCTTCAAGGGCGTGGTGGAGACCATCGTGCCGGCCGGCACCACGGTGGAGCTGGCCCTGGACGACGGCACCGTGCTCTCCGGCACGACTGCGCAGCCTGCCCACCCGGTCTCCCACGCCAACGCCTCCACCGTGTTCACCCAGTGGAAGCTGGTGACCCCGCTACAGACCGCCGAGCTGGCGCGGCTCCGCACGAACGCCGTCGTCGCCGCGCGCACGACCCTCGGCGACAGCAAGGCGAGCTTCGAGGTGCCCAAGAAGCGGGGGGCGGACCTCGTGGCCGTCGCCGGCTGCATGGCGCCCTGATCGCGCCGACGGAGGTCCCCCCTCTCTGTCCGGCGGACAGATCCCCCGGACCTCTGCACCCAAGGGGTCCCGCGGGCGCGCTGCGCGCCTACTCCACCAGGCTCCCCTCGACCCGGCGGAGCACCAGCAGCGAGTTCTGCAGGTCGATCTGCGCCTGGAGCCTCTCGAGCTGTGCCTCGTCGAGGTTCTCCAGGGACCGGATCACGTCCCGGGTGGAGCCCTTGCCCTCCTGGAGCAGCTCCTGGTCGGCCTCCAAGGCGGCCTGGGCGGCGGCGACGGTCTGGTCCGCCAGCGCGACCCGGGAGGCGTCCCGGTTCACGGCCCGCACCGCCGCGTCCACCCGCAGCACCAGGTCCTGCTCGGCCGCCGCCAGGGAGAGCTCGGCCTGCTCCTCGGCCAGCCGGGCCCGGGAGACCTCGGCGCGGGGGGTCCGCGCCGGCAGGGGCACGCTGAAGTCCACGCCCAGGCTCCAGGTCGGGTAGGCGCGCTGCAGGGCCTGGCCCCGCGCCTCGCCGGCCGCGTCCGCCTCGCCGGTCCACCCCACCGACCCGACGAAGTCGAGGTCCGGCAGGGCCCCGTTCAGCGCGAGCTGGCGGTCGAGGTGGGCCTCCTCCAGCGACAGCGCGGCCCGCAGCCAGGACACGTTGCGCCCATAGGCCCGCTCCAGGAAGACCTCCCGATCCGGCGAGGTGGTCGGCACGACGGGCCGGTCCGTCGGCACCACACCCACCCCCGGACCGGTGACGTCGAGGCCCAGCAGCCGCGCCAGGTCGGCCCGCGCGGCCTCCAGGTCGGCCTCGGCCACCACCGCCGCCTGCCGCGCCACCCCGAGCGCTCGCTGGACCTGGAGCACGTCCCCGGACCCGGCGAAGCCCTCGCTCAGCCTCTCCTCGGTGTCCTGGAGCTGCTGCTCGGCGATCTCCACCGACCGGCGAGCCAGCACCAGGGCCTGCTCGTCGGCGACGAGCTGCCAGTAGGCGCCGGCCGCGTCGACGACCAGGTCCTCTCGCGCCCGGCGCCAGGACAGGACCTGGCGATCGAGCTGGATGCGCGCCCGGCGGATCTCGGAGGTCGCCAGCGGCCCCGCCCCGGCCAGCAGCGGCTGGCTCAGGGTCACACCGGTCCAGGTCCGGGTCGTCACCGAGGACTTGTCGAGGTCCGAGTCGCTCTCGGAGAAGGTCTCCGACCAGACCAGGCTGGCGGACCCGCCACCGGGAATGTCCTGGCTCAGGCCCAGGGACCAGCCGGTGCTGGTGGAGGACACCACGTCCCGCTCATCGACATCGTTGCTCGGCGAGAGGTCCCTCGACCAGTCGACCCCGAGGCTCAGGTCGGGGTCGTAGACCCCGCGTCGCAGGGCCAGCAGGCGCTCGGCACGCTCCAGGTCGAGGCGGGCCTGCTGCAGCTCCAGGTTGTGCTCGAAGGCCAGCTCCAGGGCCGCCTCCAGCGTGAGGTCCTGCGCCAGGGCGGGAGCGAAGAGGAGGATCATCCAGGTCACCCCGGGCCGTTATCCTCCCGCCGCGGGCCGGTCAGCCCTCCGCCCGACCGGCTCAGTCATCACCCCGGAGCCGGTACCGCCGCTCGATGATGGCCGCGAGCTCCGGCCCCTTCCAGTAGGGCTCGATCCAGCGGGGGCGCTGGTCCTTCCAGGTGGGGTTCGCCCGGCGCCAGTGGCCTCGCACCATGAACCTGTGCATCAGCCCGGCGCCGTCCCGACCCCGCTCGACCTCCTGGAGCTGCTGGACGTGGCGAATGTCGATGTGGCCGGGGAGGAAGTAGACCTCGTCGGAGGGCACCGGCGCCGGTCCCGCCGAGGTCGTGCCCGGCCTGGAGAGGAGGGGGCGTCGCTCGGGCTTGCTGCGGGAGCTCGTCGCGAACAGGATGGCGTTGAGCACCAGCCGCACCAGGCGCCTCAGCTCCGGGGCGGTGAAGAACGACCCGGGCTCGTGCTCGGGGCTCTCGGGGTGGCGGCTGTCCACGACCTCCTCGATCGACGACCCCGCCCCGACCCAGAGGTCGCGGGCCACGAGGTAGGGCCAGTCATCTCCTCCGGCGTGGAAGGCGAAGCCGAGTCGCAACCCCCAGGTCGGGCCGGTGCCCTCCCGGACCACATAGACCGTGGCCAGCTCCAGGAGCTGGCCGCTCAGGGGGCTGGTCCGGTCGCGAGTGAGCAGGCGTTCGGCCACGCTCAGGGTGTGACGGTCCGCGAACAGCAGGGCGAAGGCGGGGAACGGGAGGCGGAGCTGATCGCCGGGGAGGTCGAGCTGGGTCTTGTCGAGCATCCACGCGACGGCGTCGGAGACCTGGAAGAGCTTCCGGTGGTGCAGCTCCCAGTTCACCAGCAGGTGGAGGTGCGTCCCCAGGAGGTTCGCGTCGTCCGCGGCCTCTTCGGCGGACACGCCCCCTGCGACGAGGCTCCGGCCGTGCTCTTGGAGGAACCGCATCGAGGGAAGGTCGTCGTGCAGGTCGGTCATGGAGACCGTGTCGATGCCTCCCGTGCCCGCCTGCTCGAGGAACCTCGCCGACGCCTGGCGAGCGGCGATGCCCGTCCCCGGGACCTGCTCCTCCAGCACCTCGTGGGCCAGCGGTGGCAGCCGCCCCGGCGCGGCGGGGTCGGTCCCGGAGGGCGGGCGGGCCTCGCGCAGGTGCTCCAGGCCCAGCTCCCTCCAGAGCATGGTGGGCTCGTAGCCGGGTGTGCCGAGCGCCAGCGAGCGGTGGTACAGGTTGTCGCCCTCTCGCAGCAGGTCGAGGAGGCGGGGTCTCAGCGCCTCGGAGGCGGAGGCCGCGCGCGGCGTGGCCCCGTCGAGGGCTGGGACCGGCTCGTCGAGCCACTCGCGGTAGTGCTGCTCGTAGAAGGAGGCCAGGACCTCCTGCTCCACCTCGGGGTCCAGGCCACCGTCCTCGTCCGCGTCCCACTCCGCCGCGGCCCTCGAGAGGTCGCTGTGCTCGGTCATCAGGTGCTCGATGTGCTCCCCCGCTGCCTGAGCCAGCAGCCTTCGACCGTCCTCCGCGCCTTCCCGAGTGAAGGTCTCCAGGACCAGGCGCCGGTCGCCGTAGAGACAGACGCTGCCGAGGAGGCGCCCCCCTTCGCCCTCCGACCAGCTCCAGGTGTCCGCCTCGCCCTCGGCACGCTCCAGATCGGGCGAGGCCTCCAGCGCCAGGCGGAGGCCACCGGCCTCCAGGACCCGGAAGTGGACCTTGGACGGCACCACCTCGTGGCCCTCGGGGGTCTTCACCACCGGGGGTGGGGCGTTGGCCAGGACGCGGTAGAGCTCGGCGACGAAGACCGGCAGCGACCGCTCGAAGCCGTCGGGCCCCAGCTCCAGGGGCTCGCGCTCGTGCTCGACACGCATCCGGGCCAGGTAGGCGACCATGTCCGCCTTGAGCCTCGCGGGGAAGGCGAGCGCTCCGTGGTCCAGCTCCCACTCCCCGATCCGGGGCGAGGGCATGATCCGCGTGGCGAGCAGGTCGAAGCGGTTCACCGTGCGGGAGGCGGTGCGCTCGGTGACCTGGACCTGGCGATCGGTGAGCACGTCCCGCAGGGTGAGGCCGCGCCCGGGTGCGATCCCGCTCACCTCGTAGAGGCCGAGGCGCGTCTCCCGCGAGGCCCGCAGCCAGGCCCTCTCCCCCCGGCTGAGCTTGGGGCCGGACAGCAGGCGGTCCACGATCCGGTCTCCCGTCGAGGTCGTCCGGTCGAAGGCGAACCAGGGGTCGTAGAGCTCGTCGAGGTTCCGGTCGGCGTGGTCGAGCTCGCCTTCCTCCACCTCGGGCAACAAGTCGTCCCACGCCCGGTCGTGCTCGAGTTCGAGGTGCCGCTCGTCGAGGAGGCGTTCGAGGCTCACCTTGGCGCACTCACGGTCGTGGGCGGTGAACCTCCTCTGCTCGTCCCGGACCAGGCAGCACTTCTTGTACTTCTTGCCGCTGCCACAGGGACAGGCGGTGTTTCGGCCGATCTTGGGCATGGCGAGCCCGGGACTGGGGAGGGAGGTAGGCCTATCCGATCGGCGAGGTCGAGCACGTCCCGGGCCTGGTCGTGCTCGAGATCGAGGTGCGGGTCGTCGAGGAGCCTCGGCAGGAGCAGCGGGCCGTACGAAGGCGCTCCTGGGAACGGGCGGGCTGTGACGTAGACTCCGGCCTGGCACGTCGAGCCAGTCCTCGTGGCGCTGGTGAGCGTCCCAGGTCCCGTCACCGTCGGCCTCCTTCACCAGCGCCCCCTCGTCGACGAGCTTCGGGCCTCCTTCGACCGCCTCCTCGACGATGGGGGTGAGCGGCTCGGTCCAGGCCGGGTCCACCCCGTTGCAGGCGGGGCCTCGGTCGGGTTGGGGAGGGGAAGGCGAGCAGGGTGACAGTCCCCAGGACGACTCACCCAGCACCTGCGCGTCCACTGCCGCAGGTCCCGCCGGTGCTCCGGGGGGGGGCGGTCAGGTGGGATGGGGGCGTGGGAATCGGACAGACCCCGGAGCAGACAGCGGGTCCCCGGCGGGGTTCCCAGGCAGGCCCGACAGGATCCGCGAAGGTCCGAGTTGTCTCAGCCGTTCGCGGCCCCCGACCCTGGAGGTGGAGTGGGCGCAGGGCGAAGCAGACGGAGCGCTGTCAGGGGGCGGCCTCGGCCAGGTCCACTCCGACGGCCGTCTCGAGCATGGCGGCGAGGCCTGGAGGATCACCGATCTTCGGGACCACCTCGTGCATCCCGGCGCTCCCCTCCCGCACCGAGGTCACGGCGAGCTCCATGGCACCGTCTCGCGGGGCCTGAGTGAGGACTCCCAGGCGGACATCCATCGGCTGGCCCTGGGAGACGCGCACGAGAGTGGGGGTGCTCGAGGAGCTCCTCCAGTCGGAGAGGGCGCCGGGCTCCACGACTCACGTGGTGCTGGCTCCCGACAGCGCCGTCAGAACCTGGCTGTCACGTCCAGCATGGGCTCGATCAGAGGCGTCTCGACGAAGCGGTAGTCCGGTCCGCGATCCCCCGGGAAGAGGGGGAGGTTCACTCCCAGCCCCGCCTCGATGAGCTCGTTCGGACGCCAGCGGACCTGGGCCTGGGCGTGGTTCATCCAGCGGCTGAGGACCATGCCGCCCGAGAAGACCCACCTGTCCTGCGGGGAGTAGAACCCGTGCAAGGTCGCGAAGGTGGTGGTCTCGTACCCGTAGCTACCGATCGTGGCCGTGCCGTGGGCCTCCGCGGCGAGGGCCCAGGGGCCCCGTCGCCAGGTGGCCTGGAGGCCCAGGGGGAAGCCCTCCATGCCGAGGGTCTCCCCTCCGTGAACGAAGAGGGCCTCGCTGTGGTGGCGGTTGACGAAGTCGAGGGGCAGGCTCAGGCCGAGGAAGGCCGCCGGGCGCAGCTCGCCTCCCCACAGGGACCAGCCCTCGCCGAGCATCCACCCCTCCAGCTCGAGAGCGCCGACAAGGAAGGCCGCGCGGTCCTCGGTGGGGACCCACATCACGGTGCTGTGGACCCTCGCGCGGAGAGCGAGCTGGCGGACCCAGTCCCGCTTGGCGAACAGGGGGAGGTCTCCGATGAGGGAGGTGAACCCATAGGTCGTCTCCAGCGAGCTGGGGACGATGCCCTCGCTGAGGCGCACGCTCCAGCCATCGGGAGCCACCCCACGTCCAGGGGTGTTCCAGGCCGACTCGGCCGCGAGGGAGGGGGTAGAGAGCGTCCAGAGAATGAGGGTGGTGAGCATGTCAGTACTCCCCCTCTGAGAACTGGAGACAGGAGTAGATCGCGTCGTAGATCGGCGTGGGGTCCTCCATGATCCTCGCGACCTCCACCGTGGCTTCGTCGAAGGCCCCGCCGTCCTCTGCGAGCACCGACGCGGCCAGTCCGATGGACTCCTCCACGAGCGAGCTGGCGTCCCCCGCCGCGACGCGAGCTTCGAGCAGGTGGAGTCCCCCAGCCATGGGCTCGGGCACCTCCAGGACCAGGTCCTCGGACACCCCCTCGGGGAGCACCAGGCTGTCGGCGTCGAGGGTCGAGAGGTCGACGGCCTGGGACAGCACGAGCGCGATGCGATCGACGCCGCCGTCATCGACCCACCAGGCGGCCAGGAGACCGGGGTCGGAGGCAGTGGAGAAGGTGGAGCGCTCGGGGGTGTTGTCCCAGCTCTGCTGGTGGGGGCCTTCCTGGGCCCCGTAGTCGAGGCCCACGATCTGGTAGGTCTCGTCCGGCTCGAGGGGCTGGAGGGGTGTGAGCAGGACCTGCTCGTGCTCCAGGTCCACCACCAGCTCGGACTCGACGAGGGCGCCGTCCGATGTGCGCTCGATCCGGATCACCTCGTCGGTGAAGGCGGGTGCCTCGCGATCGATGCTGTAGGTTCCCAGCACCACGGTGGTGTCCAAGGGAACGGCGGTGGCTCCGTCGTAGGGGTGGTGGCCCGTGAGGCAGCGAATCCCGTCGTCCCCCTCGCTCGTGGCGATCGATGCCGCCACACCTACACCCAGCGCTACCCGCGCCAGGTGGCGTCTCGCTGTCCGCATCTCCAGATCCTGCCCAACCTTCTGGCAAGGGAGCATAGCCGAGCGATCGACGCCTCGCGCGCTGCGCGCTTCCTACACCACCCAGGTCAGCTCGCCACCTCGCACGTCCACCCCATGCCCGGGAGCACCCCTCCCCGGACAGGACGGCTTCCACCGGGCCGACCCTCTTGCCCGCGTCTCGAAGTACGAGCCTTCGCCTGTCCCCACTGCGAGGCCAGGATGGCGGTCCGGGCCGTGGTGCTGCCTGGACCGGCGACCTTCTCCATCCTCGCCCGCCCACGACGATCGGCCAGAGGTCCGCCTCGAGGAGCAGGGCGTGCGGCCTAGATGCCCCATGGGGAACTGTGCACCTGGCTGTCGGGTGCCTCGGCCCATCGAACGCGGGGGCGGGAGCAGAGCGGCGATCGGCCTGGCCCACCCCCGGCCCGCTATCCTCCCGCCATGACCGACCCCACCCCCGTCATCGACGCCCGCGGCCTCGTGCGGGAGTACCCCATGGGCTCCAGCATCGTGCGGGCCCTGGACGGCGTCGACCTGGTGGTGCACGAGGGCGAATTCGTCGCCCTCGCCGGCTCGAGCGGATCCGGCAAGTCGACGCTGCTGGGCATCCTCGGCTGCCTCGACTCGCCCACCCGAGGCACCTACCGGCTCGACGGCCACGCCGTCGAGGCCCTCGACGCCGCCGCCCTGGCTCGGGCGCGCAACGAGCGCATCGGCTTCGTCTTCCAGGCCTTCAACCTGCTGCCGCGCCTGCGGGCCGACGAGAACGTCGCCCTGCCCCTGCGCTACGCGGGCTGGTCCACCTCCCGCCGCCTGGAGCGGGCCCGGGAGCTGCTGGTCCAGGTCGGCCTCGGCGACCGGGCCAGCCACACCCCCCAGGAGCTCTCGGGGGGGCAGTGCCAGCGGGTCGCCATCGCCCAGGCCCAGGCCACCCACCCCCAACAACAGCTGGCCGACCAGCCGACCGGCAACCTGGACTCCCACACCGGCGAGGAGATCCTGGCGCTCTTCGCCGAGCTGCACGGCGCGGGGCGCACCATCGTGATGGTCACCCACGACGAGGGGGTGGCGGCGACGGCGGACCGCCTGGTCCGGCTGGCCGATGGACGGGTGATCGGGGACCGCACCCGGGAGCCCGTGCCTTGACAGGTGGGCCCGGGCCGGCAACCTTGCGCCGATGTCCGCCCTGCTCCTGATCGCGCTGTCTGGAATCGCCGACGCCCACCGTCCCCACTCCGTCGTGACGGCGATGGCCAATGCCCCCGACTTCGAGTCCACCGGCGTCGCCTGGGCGATCATGGACCCCCACGACATCTCCCAGCCGATGCGGTCCGTGGATCACGGCCAGCACTGGAACTACATGGGCGGTGCGCCGATGGACGACGAGCTGGTGGGCGCCAGCTACGTGGGCGACGACCTCGTGCTGCTGGGACGGGACGGCACCCTCTGGGTCACCACCGACGAAGGCGGGTCCTGGAGCTCCCGCGACGTGGTCAGCGAGACCCTGGCCAACGCCCTCACCGTGGACGGCGACCGCCTGGTCGTCGCCGCCGACTCCGGGCTGTGGGTCGGCACGCTCCAGAGCACCTTCGAGGCCATCGAGTCCACCCGCGCCTGGGACCGGGTCGCCACCTCCCCCACCGACGCCGACGCCGGCATGGCCCTGACCAGCGAAGGGGACGTCTGGCGCACCGAGGACGGCTGGGACAGCGTCACCCGCATCAAGCCCCCGCCGCTGGGCCTCACCTTCTACGACGCGACCCTGGTCGACGGCGGCATCGTGGCCGGCTCGGTGGGCCCCGTGGTCCGCTACGACATCACCACCGACACCTGGGAGGACTGTGCCGAGCTCCCGCGCCAGAGCAGCGAGAGCCACAGCGACGACGTCATCCGCCTGACCGGCACCCCGGACGGCCGCATCGGCGCCGCCACCGGCCGCGAAGCGCTCTTCGTCAGCGACGACGGCTGCACGAGCTGGACGCTGTGGGACAGCCAGGTGGTGCCGATCTACGGCGGCATCGGCAACGCCCAGGAGGCCCTGGAGGGCTTCACGGAGATCTTCCTCGAGGGCGACCGGGGCCTCGTCGGCGGCTTCCAGGGCGTCGCGACGGCCCAGGAGGCCGACGGCGACTGGCAGGCCGCCAAGCTCATCCCCGCCGACTACTGCCGCGGCATCGCCTTCGCTCCCGACTGGCCCGACGACCCCCGCATCTTCGTCGGAGCCTACGGCGGCGGCGTGTGGTGGACCGCCGACGGTGGCGCCTCCTGGGACGGCTCGGCGGTGGGCATGGAGGGGGTCTACGCCTACGACGTCCAGCCGGCCGCCGACCTCGCCAGCACCGGCGTCGTCTACTACTCCGGCTCCAACCAGCCCTACCGCAGCCCCGACGACGGCGAGACCTGGACCCGCTTCGAGCTGCCCATGGAGCGCGTGCGGCTCTTCCGCCCCTTCGGCCAGCGCGTCTACGCCCTCGGCGAGGACGCCGCGGGCGGCGTCGAAGGCCAGGTCGCCTACAGCGACGACGGCGGCACCGTCTGGGTCGAGTTCCCCGGCAACCTCTACGACCTGATGGCCAAGGGCGCCCCCCGCGACATCCAGGAGACGAGCCTCGACGGCGAGGACCTCCTCTACGTGGTGGTCGACAGCCCGGCCGGCATCCTGGGCTCCACGGACCGCGGCCTGACCTGGTCCTGGTACCACCAGGGCGCCCGCGAGACGGCTGCAGGTGCGGCCGCCTGGCCCCCCGACGCACCGACCCGCCTGGTCTTCGCCTCGGCCACCGCCGGTGTGATCACCAGCGACGACGCCGGCGAGACCTGGACCGCGGCGTCGACGGCCCCGGTCGGACGCCCCCGCCACATGACCCAGGCCGACGACGGCACCCTGCTGCTCGGCACCCGCAGCGGGCAGCTCTGGCGCTCCGACGACGGTGGCGAGGTGTGGGAGGCCGTCGGCGACCCGGTCGCCCCGGCGCTCTTCGACATCGTGGCCGGTCGCGACTTCGCCGAGCACGGCGCCGCCCTGCTCGGCACCCAGGAGGGCCCCTACTGGACCATGGACCGGGGTGAGACCTGGCAGCCGCTGCCGCGCTACGAGCGCTTCGAGGCCCGCTCCGTCCACTTCCAGTGCCTGCCCGGCGGCGTCGAGGGCACCGGCGAGTCCTGCGCGACCTACGAGGACCGCAGCGACGGCTTCGGCGGTGGCTATGCGCTGGAGGCGGGCGACATCCTCCGCTTCACCTTCGAGGGGGACGAGTTCGCCCTGGTCGGGGCCGGCGAGGGCGACGGCACCCTGGCCCTGACCCTCAACGGCCAGGACGAAGGCGAGCTGGTCGCCGACGGGCGCAAGCTCCGGGTGCAGGACCTCGACAGCGGCTGGAAGGACATCGAGCTGGAGGTGCTCGAAGCCGGTCCCGACGGCTTCCGCATCGACCTCGTCGAGGCCTGGGGCGATGGGTCCCGCATGCCGGTCGGCACGCCCGACACCGGCCCGGAGGACACCGGCATTCCCTGCTCCGGCACCTGTGGCTGCCGCGGCGGCGAGGGACCGGCCTGCGCCCTGCTGCTGGTCCTGCCGTTCTGGTGGCGCCGCCGGGACTGGTCGTGATGTTGTTGCTCGCCCTGGCCGCGGCCTGCTCCGGGGGTGGCGAGCTCGACTGCGCCCAGCGGGCCGACGACGCCGACTGCGACGGCGTGCCCGACGCCGCGGACCGGTGTCCGAACACCGCGGCCGACCAGCTCACGGATCGGCTCGGCTGCTCCGGCACCCAGGCCGCCGGCTGCAGCGCCCGACTGGTGGCCCCCGAGGACGGCGCCAGGCCGGAGGGTGCGGCGCTGTTCCGCTGGGAGAGCGACTGCGACATCTCCCTGCTCCAGTTCTCCGACGACCCGTCCTTCCCGGCCGGGGCCACGACCACCGCGGCCCGCACACACGGCATCGAGGCGGTGGTCGAGGCCGCCGGGGCCTACTGGCGTGTCCAGGCCGGCCTGCACGGCAGCACCGCCCCCGCCCCCCCCCCCCACCCGGAGCAGAAGTGACGCACCTGTGGGTCGGCCTCGCCCTCGCCCAGGACACCGACGACCTCGGCGAGTGCTCCGACGTGGGCTCCTGGTACACCAACATCACCGCCGAGGCCGGGGTGCGGGCCTACGGCAACTCCCTGGGCGTGACCATCAACGACCTGGACGGCGACGGCGACCTCGACCTCTACGTCGCCTCGGCCCCCAGCCGCGTCGAGGACGCCCTCTGGCTCTCCGGCGAGTCCCTCGTCTACCTGAGCGACTTCGCCGAGACCGGCGAGCTGACCTTCCAGGAGGTCGGCCGCGCCTGGCAGGTCGACGACCTCTGCGAGGACCGGGCGCCGATGTTCGGCGACCTGGACAACGACGGCCTCGCCGACCTCTACGTCACCGTCAACGGCCACAACCTGCTCTACCGGAACACCGGGGTCGACGGCGCCCCCTTCGAGGACGTCAGCGCCCGGGCGGGTGCGGCGGGCCACGTGGGCTGGGGCCACCAGGGCTTCCTGCTCGACTACGACCGGGACGGCTTCCTCGATGTCTTCTTCACCAACGGGCCCGAGGACGGCTCGGGGCTGAACACCCTGTTGCGCAACCAGGGCGACGGCACCCTGCGCGACGTCTCGGCCGAGGCCGGTGTGGCGGGGGTCCCGAGCGGCAAGGGGTCCTGCGTGCTCGACGCCGACGGCGACGGCTGGCTGGACGTCTTCGTCACCACCGGACGCGAGCACCCCAACCACCTCTTCATGAACCAGCAGGACGGCAGCTTCGAGGACCTGGCGACCGCCTGGGGCGTCGAGGACCCGGAGCACCGCTTCGGCGTCGGCGCCGTCTGCGAGGACCTCGACAACGACGGCGACCCCGACATCGTGCTCGTCACCCACGACCGGGCCTACGGGGGCAACCAGCTCTTCGAGAACCGGGGTGGACACTTCGTCGACGTCGGCCTGGCCTCGGGGCTGGCCGAGTGGATCGACGGCCACGGCCTGGACGTGGTCGATCTCGACCTCGACGGGCTCCAGGACGTGGTGCTCAGCGGCATCCGCACCCCGCCCTACGTCTTCCACAACCAGGGTGGCATGAAGTTCACACGTCTCTGCAACGGCGCCGGCATCGACAACAAGGAGGGCGTGACCTGGGCCGTGGTCTCCGGCGATCTCGACGAGGACGGCTACCCGGAGGTCCTGATCTCCCACGGCCTGGGGCGACGTCCCCGGGACAACGAGCTCTTCCACCGGGCCCGGGGCATCTCCCACTGGCTCAAGGTGGACGTGCAGGGCACCACCCACAACCCGAGCCAGATCGGCGCCAAGGTCGTCGTCACCGCCGGAGACCTGACCCAGACCCGCTGGGTCGGGGACTGGTCGAGCTTCGACAGCCAGGGGCCCACGACGTTGACCTTCGGGCTCGGCAGCACCCAGGAGGTCGACTCGGTGGAGGTCACCTTCACCAATGGCGAGGTCGTCACCCTCACCGAGGTGGCGGCGGACCAGGTGCTGACGGTGGTCGAGGAGGCCACGCGGGCCGACGACGACGCCGACGGCGTGCCCGACGAGTGGGACCTCTGCCCGGGCACACGCCTGGGCTGGCGCACGGACGGAGAGGGCTGTGCTACGGGCCAGCGGGGCGGGGTGGGCATCGCCGCCACCTCGCCCATCCAGGACGCCGTGCTGACCGCGGCGACCGCCTTCTCCTGGGAGGCCAGTGTCGCCGGATCCTCGGTGGTCCAGGTGAGCCTGGACGGCACCTTCGGCCCGGCGGGCCGCCTGGACCTGGCGCCGGCGACGGGCACCTCCACCACCCCCACCGAGGCCGAGTGGGACGCGATCGTGGCGGCCAGCGACGGCTCGACCCCGCTGCTCTGGCGGGTGGTGACGGTCAGCGACGACGGCCTGGAGGGCTTCAGCGAGCCCCACCGCTTCCATGTCGCCCTCCACGAGACCGTGGTGACCGTGCCGGAGGGGGTCAACGTCTTCGAGCCGGCCCACATCGTGGTCGAGGTCGGCGAGCCGGTGACCTGGTGGAACGACAGCGTGTCCGCCGGCAACCTCCAGAACACCGTGCACGACGTGATGCTGATGGCCGCCGACGGCACCGTGATCTCGGACCTCCACGAGCTCAACGGGGCGGGCTGGTTCACCACGACCTTCACGGACCCGGGCCAGTACGGCTTCGTCTGCCACCGCCACTCGGGGCCCGCCGGAGACCACGGCGACAGCGCCGCCGAGAGCCCGGCCCAGATGCACGCCAGCGGCCCCTACCGCTGCATGGCGGGCACGGTGACGGTCCAGTGATGACCCTCTGGCTCACGGCGCTGGCTCCTGCCCTGGCGGGAGCGCTCGACGCCGCACCGTCCCTGGTGGGCCCCGGCGCCGAGCAGGGCTGCCGCACGGCGAGTCCGGCCGGCGACCTGGACGGCGACGGACGCGGAGACCTGGTCGTGGGCTGTCCCTACGACGACACCGCCGGCCACGAGGCGGGCGCGGCCTACGTCGTGCTCGACGTCGACGCGCTGGAGCCCTACACGCCCCTCGTCGAGGCCGGATTGGTGCTCGGGGGCGCTGAGCCCCAGGACCACGCGGGCTTCGACGTCGCCGCGCTGGGCGACTTCGACGGGGACGGCCTCGACGACGTGGCGATCAGCGCCCCCGAGGCCTCCACGGACCTGCCCGCGGTCGGCAAGGTCTACGTGGTGTCCGGCGGCGAGCTGAGCGCGGGCGCCCTGGAGGATCACACGGTCATCCGGGGCGGGGATCACTGGGGCCGCGTGGGCGAGCGCCTCTACGGTCCCCAGGACCTCGACGGCGACGGCCTCGGGGATCTGCTGGTCGGGGCCCCCTACCCCACCCCGGCCGGCACGGTGGCCGCGGGCTGGCTCGGCGCGATCCACGGGAGCGACACGGCGCTGTCCACCCAGGTCCTGAGCATCGACATCAGCCCCGGCACGACCACCTCCTCCGCCGACGCGGCGTGGGTCCACAGCGCCCTCGGCACGCTCTTCGGGCGGGCCGCCCTGGTGGTGGACGACCGGACGGGAGACGGGCTGCCCGAGCTGCTCGTGGGCGCCCCGGGCCTGACCGCCGTCGCCGGGGCCAGCACCACCGATCACCCGGAGGGCAAGCACCCGGCGGGCAGCCTCTACCTCTTCCCGAGCCGGCCGGCCGCGGAGGTCCTCGCCCTGCCGGTGCTGGACCAGGACGAGGCCCTGGGCGTGGTCGGCGGCGACGCCACCGGGGACGCGCTGCCCTGGACCCTGTCGGCGGTGGGTTCCTCCGTGGCCCTCGGAAGTCCCGAGGCCGGCAACGGCGCTGGCGTCGTCCACCTGCTGGAGGACTTCGCCGGCGAAGCCCTCGTCGGCGACCGGGCGCTGGCGACCCTGACCGGTCGCACCGAGGGCGATCTGACCGGCTGGAGCCTCGCGAAGAGCGCCGGCGACCTGGTCGAGGGCGGCACCCTCTGGATCGCGGAGCCCGGCTGGTCGGGTGGCGCTGGGCGGCTGCTGCTCGTGGACCCGGGCTCGGGAGACGCCCAGGCCCCCGATCGGGCCGTCGGCAGCCTGCAGGGCTGCTGGCCCGGGGGGCAGGCCGGCTTCGACCTGGGCCGGGGCACCCTCGACCCCTCGGGCGATGCGACGGAGTGGCTCGCGCTGTCCGTGCCCTACGCCAGCATCGACGCCGATCGGGACGGCCTGGTCGTGATCCTCGACGACGAGAGCATCGCCACGGCTCTGGCCGCGACCTGCGAGGCGGGGGACACGGGCGGCGGCGTCCCGGACCGGGACGGGGACGGCCACGACGAGGACACCGACTGCGACGACAGCGCCGCCTGGCGCCACCCCGGAGCCCCCGAGGTCTGCGGCGACGGCGTCGACGACGACTGCGACGGCGAGGCGGACGAGTCCTGCGGGCCCCCGGCGACCCCCTCGCCCGGTCGCTGCGGTGGGGGTCCCGCCAGCGGCTGGCCGGCCCTGGTGGCCCTCGGCCTCGTCGCCGGCGGGCGGCGCCGCTCCTCCCCGCGGCTTCAGCCGGTGCCGGACCTCCAGCTTCCCAACCGCTGGCGCAGCGCCCTGCCCCTGGCGCTGCTCGCTCTGCCCGGCCTCGCCCGAGCCGCCGACGCCGAGGACCTCGCCACCGCCTCGCTGTGGGGCTCCGCTGCCAGCGAGTTCCTCCACGGGCCCGTGGTGGGTGGCGACTTCGACGGTGACGGCCAGGGCGATCTCGCCGTGGCGAACTTCCAGGGCGCGGGCCTGGCCTTCGCCATCGGCGAGGTCCACCTGCTCCCGGGAGAGCTGATCACCGGCGCCATCGACCTGGCGACCGCCCCCGTCGAGCTTCACGGCGAGGAGGAGCACGACTACTTCGGCGTCGACGTGGCCGTCGTCCCCGGCGACCCCGACGGCCTCTGGGTCGGCATGGACCGCACCGGCCTCACCGAGAACGAGCCCGGCCACGCCATGCTCTACCTCGAGCCCCTGGCCCTCCACGGCCTGCGCGGCATCGACGAGGCCGACCTCATCCTCAGCGGGGATGCCAACCTCGACGCCTTCGGCCGCACCCTGGCCGTCGGCGACCTCGACGCCGATGGCCTGCCCGACGTGGCCATCGGGGCGCCGCAGCGCGACGACGACGAGGTGCAGACGGCCGGCCGGGTCTGGCTGATCCACGCCGACGGGGCACCGCTGACCGGCGCCCACGTCGTCTCCGACGCCGCCACGGCCACCCTCGACGGCGGGGCCGACCTGGCCGGCTTCGGCTGGCGGCTGATGATCCCCGGCGACCTGGACGGCGACGGCAAGGACGACCTGGTGGTGGGCTCGCTGGGGGCCACCCCGTCCAGCTCCGGCCTGTTGGAGGTCTTCACCGAGCTCGATCCAGCCGAGGGACTGGACCCCAACCCCGCCGGGACCTGGGCCGGGGAGACCGCAGGCGACGAGGCCGGGCACGGCCTCGACCAGGCCGACTGGGACGAGGACGGCGCCCCCGAGGTGGTGGTCGGCGCCCCCTGGCACGCCCAGGGACGGGGTCGGGTCTGGCTGCTCGACGGGGCCCCCGCGGGCATCGAGAAGCTCGGCGACGCGGCGCTGCTGATCCTGGACGGCGAGACCGGCGAGACCCTCGGCCACTCCCTGGCCGCCGGTCCCCTGCTGCTGCTCGGGGCCCCGGGCACCGACCGCGTCCACGGGGCGGACTTCACAGGGCGGCTCTCCTGGACCCTCGACGGACCCGAGGAGCTGGGTCACCACGTGAGCTGGGTCGGCGACCTCGACGGCGACGGCACCTCGGAGGCCGCGGTGGTCGCCCCCGCCGCAGACGGCGACAAGATCGACCAGGGCGTGGCCTACGTGCTCTCCGGCACCGCCCTGGTGGCCGGGGCCGTGGGAGGCGATGACACGGATCTGGACGGCGACGGCTCACCGGCGGGCGAGGACTGCGACGACGCCGATCCTCGCCGAGCGCCGGACCACACCGAGGTCTGCCGCAACGACATCGACGACGACTGCGACCGCATCGTCGACGAGGAGAGCTGCGCGAGGGGTTGCGCCGCCGCCGACGCCCTGCCGGCGCTGGGCCTGGCCCTGCTGGCGCTGGCGGCGGTGGTCCGCCGTCGCGCCGCGCCGCTGGTGCTCGCCGGCTGGCTGTCCGGCTGCGGAGGCTCCGGGGAGGCCGTGCTCGACGTCCCGATCGGCCCGGTGGCCAGCAGCGTGCCGCTGACGCTGACCGGCGACGGGGAGCGCCTGACCCTGAGCGTGGACGGCGTGCCCCTCGCGGGGGGGCCCGGTCCGGAGCTGTCGGTGGACTGGGACTCCTCCACGGTGGTCGACGGCTCCCACGTCATCCGCGGCGCCTCCTGGCCCGCAGAGGGGGCGCCGGCCGAGGACTGGGTCGAAGTGGTCGTCGACCAGGTCTCTGGCGACGCCGAGCCCCCGGAGGTCACCTTCCGCAGCCCGGTGGACGGCCAGGTCCTGCCCCTGGGCGCCGACGTCTTCGTGTCGTTGCTCGTCGACGACGACGTGGGCATCGAGGAGGTGCGGCTCTACCGCTATGGCGGCGCCCTGCACGGCCACGGCATCGACGACCTGCTGGCGCTGTTGCCCCCGGAGGGCCCCTGGGAGCTGGCCTGGGCCGACGCCGACCCGGGGCTCTACGAGCTGGAGGCCGTCGTGACCGATCTCGCCGGCCGGGTCACCGCCGAGAAGATCGCCTTCGAGGTCTCCAGCACGGCCCCGATCACCTGCACCATCGTCTCCCCGGAGCACGGTGCCGAGGTGAGCGGGACCGTGGACATCAAGGTCGCCGCCTCCTCGGTGGCGGGCATCGCCTCCGTCGCGCTCCTCGTCGATGGGACCGAGATCGCGACCGACGAGACCAGTCCCTGGGGTGCCTCCTGGGACGCCGGCACCAGCCCCCGCGAGGTCGCCCTGGAGGCGCTCTGCACGGCCAGCGACGGCGCCACGGCGACCGCGGGGATCGTGGTCGACGTGGTCGAGGAGTCGGAGGTGGCCCTGGAGGCGACCATCACCCGTCCGTTGGACGGCGACACCGTGTCCGGTGACGTCCAGATCCGGGCCGCCGTCGGCGGTGGCAACGGTCCGGAGTCCGTGACCTTCCTGGTCGACGACACCGAGGTCTTCGTCGACGAGGTCTCCCCGTGGGAGGCCACCTGGGACTCCACCGCGTGGCCGGACGGCGAAGCCGTGCTGCACATCGTCGGCGTCGAAGCCGGCACGGGTGACGAGGCGAGCGACGAGATCTCGGTGACGGTGGCGAACGGGGGGTAGGGATGCCGGACATCCATGTCACGCCCCGATCGACCCCTCCCCCCGCTACTCCATGGCAATCCAACCACTTGGACCCCGGCACGGACCTTGCTTCCCCCTTCCCCCATGCGACACCCCCCAATCCTGCTCCTCACGCTCCTGCTCACCGCCTGTCCATCGACCAGCGACGACTCCGGCCTGCACTCCTGCGACGCGGACACCATCCAAGCCGACGCGGCCGATCTGCTGAACACCCACGCTGCATGCAGCACGGGGGACTCCTGCCAGACGGTCACCACCTGGGAGATCTTCGGCGACGACACCTGCCTCGAGGGCTACCTCTGCGCCGTGGCGGTCAACGCCGACACCGACCTCGCGGCCTTCACCTCTGCCGCACAGGACCTCGACGACGCGCTGCGTGCCTGTGACGCCCTGGACGGCACCGTCCAGGAGTGCCTGACCGAGTGCGACGTCAACGACGAGGTGCCCCCGGAGTGCAACACCAGCACGGGACTCTGCGAGCTCGCGGTGCCCTAGAGACGTAGAGGCGCAGACGGGCCACCAACCCGGCTCGGAGCGTCGGGCGGGGAGATGCTGGCCACCGGGGACCCTTGATCGCTGGAGGGGAGACCGGCTGGGGGGGCTCACGAGGGGGGAGGACAGGCCAGCGGGTGGCGATCCAGAGTCCCCTCGGGGGGGCCATCGCAGGGTGGCTGAGACCGGAGGGTGGTTGGGCGCATCCCCCTGGAACACGGCGACCCGCGACACCGAGTCGCCCAGGTTCGCCGCCCCACGACACCGAGTCGCCCCGGTTCGCCGCTTCAAGCCCACCAGGGGCACCGAGGGTCCCGAATTGGGGCCTGGACGGCCCCAGACAGGCCGGTACGAGCGGCAAGGCGGCAATGTGAACCGACTCGGTGTCGGCCAGGGGGAGCGCCCCGACCGATCCCCCCCTCTGGAGGAGCGAACGCCGCCGCGTCCAGCTACACCCTCCCGATGTCCCACCGCATCGAACGCCTCCTCGACACCATCCGCGACGGCATCATCGGCGCCGACCGCGCCCTGCCGGGACCCTTCGGGCCGCGGCGGGTGACCTACGCGGACTACACCGCCTCCGGGCGATCCCTCCGCTTCATCGAGGACTTCATCCGGAACGAGGTCCTGCCGGTCTACGCCAACACCCACTCCGAGGCGTCGGGCACCGGTCTCCAGACCACGAGCTTCCGGGAGGGGGCCCGCGAGATCATCCACCGGGCCGTGGGCGGCGGGCCCGACGACGTGGTGATCTTCTGCGGCTCTGGAGCCACCTGCGCCGTGAACCGCCTGGTCGCCATCCTCAACCTCCGCATTCCCGCCGACCTCGACGCCCGCCACGACCTGTCCAGCCACATCGCCCCCGAAGACCGGCCGGTCGTGTTCATCGGCCCCTTCGAGCACCACTCCAACGAGCTCCCCTGGCGGGAGTCCATCGCCGACGTGGTCACCATCCTCGAAGACGACGACGGGCGGGTCGACCTGGCGATGCTGGAGGAGATGCTGGAGGCCTACGCCGACCGCCCGCTCAAGATCGGCAGCTTCTCCGCTGCCTCCAACGTGACCGGCGCCGGCTCCGACACCCGGAACATCGCCGTCCTGCTGCACCGCTACGGGGCCCTGTCCTGCTGGGACTTCGCCGCAGCGGGGCCCTACGTGCGCATCGAGATGAACCTGGAGGACGCCGGCCCCGACGGCCACCTCGCCTACAAGGACGCGATCTACCTCTCGCCCCACAAGTTCATCGGTGGACCGGGCACACCGGGTCTGTTGGTCGCCAAGCGTCACCTGTTCTCCAACCGGGTCCCGGCCATGCCCGGCGGCGGCACGGTGACCTACGTGAACCAGGAGGACCACCGCTACCACGAGGATCCGGTGCTCCGAGAGGAGGGCGGCACGCCGGACATCGTCGGGGCCATCCGGGCGGGGCTGGTCTTCCAGCTCAAGGAGGCCGTGGGCTGGGAGAACATCGAACAGCGGGAGCGGGCGTTCATCACGCGGGCCATCGAGCGCTGGACGGACCACCCGAACATCAGCGTGCTCGGCAACCACGGCGCCTGGCGGCTGTCCATCGTGTCCTTCCAGATCCGGCGCGGGGAGGACTACCTTCACCACAACTTCGTCGTGGCCCTGCTCAACGACCTCTTCGGCATCCAGTCCCGAGGCGGCTGCTCCTGCGCCGGCCCCTATGGCCACCGCCTGCTGCAGATCGGCCAGGCCCTGTCCCGGGAGTTCGAGGAGGAGATCGTGCGCGGCTGCGAGGGCATCAGGCCGGGCTGGGTGCGCGTCAACTTCAACTACTTCATCGAGCCCGAGACCTTCACCTTCATCCTCGACGCCGTGGAGTGGATCGCCGAGCACGGCTGGAAGCTCCTGCCCCAGTACACCTTCCACCCCGAGCGCGGTGAGTGGGGTCACCGGCACCGCAGCGCCGACGACCTGATGAGCCTGGAGTCGGTGCGCTACGACTCCGGCAAGATGCGCTACGGCAGCCAGCGCCTCCGCGAGCCGCCCGCGGTCCTGGACACCTACCTGCGGGAGGCGGATCGGGCGCTGGAGGTCGCCATCGCGGAGTACGGCGAGCTGACCGTGGACCCGGACAGCCTGCCGATCCACTTCGAGCGGCTGCGGTGGTTCCCCCTGCCGTTCGAGGCCCTCGCCGACCTCCGGGATCGCTGAGTCCCCCTGGTCCCGCGGGCTCCCAGGTCCCGTGGGCGTCACCTCGGAACCCCCGACGCACGTTCCGCAGAACGCCCAGGCCACACCAGGCCACAGCCCTGCGAACAGGGCCACCAGATCGTGCGCATGTCTCCTCCATGCCGACCCTGCCCAGGATGCGATGCGTGGAAGGCGGAAGACCCGCGCAGTCTCGCCGTAGCGGGCGGGGGTTGGAGGCCCCGCCTCAGCTCCCCTGAGGCTGCTCGTACACGAACCCGTCCACCATCAGCCGACCGTTGCCGTGGGCCTCCAGGCTCAGGCGACCGTTGGCGATGTCCCCGGGCATGAAGGTCAGCACCGTGGAGAGGAACTGGTTCAGGAAGTCGGCATCGGTGGAGCCGGTGGCCGGCGAGAAGTCCGCGACCTTCAGCGTGACCGACGCGACCTCGGTGCCACTCTCGGCGTAGGTCAGGGTGGCGACGTCGGTGGTGCCGGCCAGCGCCCCGTGGTCCTCGAGCTTCAAGAGCGCGATCACCTTGGTGCCCGTGGCTCCCTCGAGCCGGTTGGCCGGAACGGCCTCGTCGTAGACGAGCCCCGCTTCGCTGACGTCGAGCCCACGCTCCCTGGAGAAGGCCGCCCAGTCGCCGCCCGAGCCCTGGCTGCCCACGCAGGCGCCCCCGCCACAGGTCCCGTCCTCGTCCTCGGCCTCCTTCAGCAGGACCAGGTTGCCCTCCAGGAAGTCCATCAGGAAGCCGGTGGTGTAGCCCATGGGCGGGACGCTCATGCGGCTCTGCACGTGGTAGCTGGAGCCGGGCGCCGGGTGGTCGAAGTCGTGGTGGCCGTAGGGAATGCCCTTGGGCTGGTAGGTCCCGACCATCGACCCGATGAGCCCGACGGCGTGCTCGTCGGGGATGATCTCGTCCTGGGCGTTCCAGGTGAGGAAGGTCGGCACCTCCAGCCAGCCATTGGTGACGAGCCAGTCGCAGGAGGCCTCGTCGTAGCGCCGGTCGATCGCCTTGCTGTCCCCGGGGGCACCGCCGAAGATGTGCTCCAGGGTCTTGCTGTCGTCCGGGTAGTAGACCGACTGCACGCAGGGTGCGGAGTCGACGACCAGGCCGTCGAATTCGCCGTAGCGGCCGGCGACGGTCGCGGCGGCGGTGCCGCCGGCGCTGGTGCCCCAGCTGTAGACCGCGCCCGGGGTGAAGCCCGCCTCTCCGGCGCGCACGAAGTCCATGACCTTGGCCGCGTGGTAGTAGCCGTAGTGGTTGACGGGGTCGACGGGGTCGTCCGGACCCAGGCCCTGCCACATGTCGCACCACTCGTTGCGCGGCAGCACGACCGTCCACCGGCGGTCCGCGAACCAGGAGGTGACCAGGGAGGGGGTCCCCAGCACCTTCTCCACGTTGGCCTGCACGTTCTCGGTGGTGCAGCTCGAGGGGGTCACCTTGCTGTCGTCGCCGGTGGCGGCGCCGTGGAACCAGGCCACCGTCGTCAGGGTCTCCTCGGCGCCGACCGAGGAGGGCCGGTACACGTAGAAGACCGGGTTGCCGCCGAAGGTGGTCGTGTAGTGATCCGTCGCCGCCGGGGTGACCTCGTAGGTGGCGACCTCGTAGCCCAGGTCGGCGTAGGTCTCGCTGTCGACCGCCGTCTCCCTCCAGCCGGCCCCCTCCCCGGTGTCGGTGTCGGTGTCGGTGTCGGTGTCCGTGTCGGGGTCCGCGGGGGGGTGGGGGGGGGGGGCGGCGGCGGCGGCGG
>CAZCVP010000047.1:43162-44672 GCA_964501915.1 uncultured Enterobacterales bacterium | reverse complement strand
GGCGATGGAGCCCGCAGGCGGGGGAACTCTCCTGACCGACCCCTCGATCCGCCGGGACCAGCGCCGGCGCCGGGCGAGGGCGAGGACGAGCACCAGCACCAGTACCAGCACGGCCCAGGCCGCCATCACGCGGAGCCACCGGAGCTGTTCCTCGCTGCAGTCGACGATCGCGACCCGGCGACCCTCGCCGGTCCGAGCATCGATCCCGTCACGTGAGCGATTCCGGCCAGCCCGTCAGAGGGATCGGCCAACCCGTGGTCTCGGCGACCATCGAGCGCACCGCGCCGGAGGTCCTGTCAGTGTGAGATCCACACCCCGCTCGACGCGCTTGGGCAGGACCCGTTGGCCCGGCTCCTGGCAGAGGTTCGGGTCGATCGGGCGGCCGGTGTCCGCCACCTGGCCGATCTCTCGGGGCTGGCCCTGGACGGCGACGCCCACCCGGGAGACCTGACCCGGGCGACCTGGGCCCTCCACCATGCCTACACCTCGGTGGAGTCCATCCTCTCCAGGTGCGCTCGCGTCATCGAGGGCGCGACGCCTGCCGGGCCTCTTCTCCCTCAGGCCTGCCCGAGCTCCAGGAAGCCATAGCCGAAGTCCGGCCCCAGCTCGTCCAGCAGCAGGTCCCGCACCCGGTCCTTGAGCCGGCTCTCGAGCTGCCTCATGCGCTCCCGGCTGACCCCGTGGTCCCGTCCCAGCTCGGCCAGGGACCGCGGGTCGATGGCCACCAGGCGCTCCCGCCAGATCGCCTCCTCCTTGGGGTTGTCCAGGGTCTCGCCGAAGGTGTCCATGCAGCCCCGCACGACGGCGACGAGGTGGCCGCGCTCGACGTCGCGCTCCGGGTTCGGGCCGTCCTCGGGAGCGATGCGCTCGGCCCAGGTCCGACCGTCCTCGCCGGGATCGTCGAGGCTCACCGGCGATCGCAGGTGGCGCTCGACGAGGACGATCTCCTCCTCCGGCACCCCCAGCTCGTCGGCGAGCTGGCGCGGCGTGGCCTTGGAACCATCGCTCTCGAGCCGTCGGCGGGCCTTGCCCAGCCCGAAGAAGATCTTGCGACCGGCCCGGGTCCCGCCGACCTTGACGTTGCGACTGTGGTTGGCGAGGTACTGCAGGATCAAGGCCCGGATCCAGTACCGGGCGTAGGCGTTGAAGGGCACGCCCCGGGTCGGGTCGTACTTCTCCAGGGCCCGCATCAGGCCCAGGCTGCCCTCCTGGATCAGGTCGAGCAGGTCGCCGCGGTGGTTGTGGTACTCGAAGGCCAGGCGCACGGCGAGGCGCAGGTGGGCCTTGAGCAGCAGGTGCCCGGCCTCCTCGTCTCCCTCCTCGTGGTAGCGGCGGACGAGACGGGACTCCTCCTCGGGGGTGAGCAGAGGCACGGCACGCACCTCGGCGAGGTAGCGCTCGAGGAGGTCGTCCTGTGCGGAGGGTAGGGAGACCGGCTGGTGGACCAGCGCGGTCGTGGGGGGGTTCGGAGAGAGGTACTGCATCGCCTCGGGGGACCTCGAGAGGGGGC
>CAZCVP010000047.1:0-43152 GCA_964501915.1 uncultured Enterobacterales bacterium | reverse complement strand
CCCGGGGGGGGGGGGGGGGGGCCCCCCCCGCCCCCCCCGCCCCGCGGGCCCCCGCGCGGGGGGGGGGGGGGCCGCGCGGGCGCTGAGGCTCGCGCCGCCCGTCGGGTGGAGCGTGGCGCTACTTGGCGGCCGCGATCTGCTCCCGAGCACTGGACTGGATCGCGATGGTGCGGGGCTTCATCGCCTCCGGCACCTCCCGGACGAGGTCGACATGGAGCAGGCCGTTGTGCAGGCGAGCGCCGACGACCCGGATGTGATCGGCGAGCTGGAAGCGCCGCTCGAAGCCGCGCCCGGCGATGCCGCGGTGCAGGTAGGTCAGGCCCTCGGGGTCCTTGCGGGAGCTCCCGGTGACGGTGAGGACGTTCTCCTGGGCGACGATCTCGAGATCCTCGTCCTCGAAGCCGGCCACGGCGAGCGAGATGCGGTAGCCCGTCTCGTCGGTCCGCAGGATGTTGTAGGGCGGGTAGCCCTTGGCGCTCGCTTCGTGGGTGCGAGCGGCCTCCATCAGGCGGCTGAGCCGGTCGAAGCCGACCGACGTGCTGAACAGGGGGGTCATGTCGTAGGTGCGCACGTGTTCCTCCTCGGAGCGAACCAGGGACATCGACGCCCTCGAAAGCAGCGCCATCCCTGGGTGTGCTGTCCGGGCCAACAGCGGCCGGACGTCTCGTAGATAGGGACCGGACTCCGGGTGTCAACCCCCGGGGGGTCAGAGCACGAAGCGCAGCGCGATGCCCGCCCGCTCGACCCAGCCCTCGTAGGTCCCGTTGGCGTGGGGGTAGTACCAGCGGTCCTCGTTGCGATCGCCCTCCAGGGTGACCCCGAAGGCGCTGTCCTCCACCACCCGGTCCTGGACGAAGTGGTGGCTGAAGCTCATCACGATCTGGATCTTCTCGTGGGCCTGGAGCGCCCCCATCGCCGAGAGCACCAGGGTGTTGGCGTCGTAGTTGTTGGGGCTCAGGGCGTGGTCCGGCACGGCGGCGCGGTCCAGGGTCGCCCGACCGCCGAGGGTCCACCGCTCGCCGAAGCCGAACTTCACGTCCAGGGCCCCCCACACGGTGTTCTGGTTGTCCCGGGCCCAGAGACGGCTGGTGTTGACCAGCGCGGCAGCCTCGGGATCGACCCCCTCGTTCTCCTCCATGCCCGAGATCTCGATCTCGAAGTCCGTGTAGACCGACCACCCGGTCCAGCCCCCCATCAGCTCCAGGCGCAAGGTCTCGATCGGCGCCACCGCCACCGAGAGGTGGAGCCGGCTCGGCAGGCGGTAGGTCACGCTCATCTGTCCGTCGAGGATCTGGTTGCTGAGGCCATAGGAGGCCGAGCCGAAGGCCCCGATCTCGTCGTCCTCCCGGGGCTCGCCGACCAGCATGCGCACCTCGCCGGTGTTCACCACCGTGACCCCGTGGTGGTAGGTGGCGGAGATCACGACCCGGCCCCCGGGGTCGGGCATGATCCGGGCCCCGAGCCCGAAGGTCATGCGGGTGTCGGTCAGGTCGCCCTGGGTCTCGACGCGGGCGGCGTAGTGGGGGTCTTCGAGCCAGGTGTCGTCGTACTCGGTCTGCTCGCCCAGCAGGTGGATGGCGTGCTCGAGGTCCGGCAGGGTCTCCATGTCCAGGTAGGCCGACCAGCGGTTGTGCACGACGGCCAGCACCCCGCCGACGGCGACTTCGGGCACCGGCCGCCAGGCGGCGCCGATGAGGCCATAGAGCGCCCGGCTGTGGCCGTCGCGCAGGTGGTAGCGGCCCGTGCCGTCCTCGTAGGTGGTGTCCCCGCCCCGGGCATAGGGGATGGTGAACGCGGCGCCGAAGCCGAAGTTCTCCTGGCCGAGGTCGTGGGTCAGGCCGACGTAGGGCACGAACCCCGAGAGCAGGTACTCGTCGCTGCCGCCGTTGGGGTCGGCCCGCTCGAAGGTGACCCCGCCGAAGGTGGGCGCCACCTCCACGTGGCCCGACATGCCCTCGCCGCAGGCGAAGCCCGCCGGGTTCCACCAGGCGGCTTCACCACCGACCCCGCTCGGCGTGCCATAGGGACCGCCCACCTCGAGCACGTCGAGGGAGGCGCCCGTGGCGACCCCCACGAGCCACAGCGCGATCACTCGACCAGGCCCGCGCCGAGCAGCTCCCCGAGCACCGCCTCGGCGCCCGAGGTCACCGACAGCACCCACAGCAGGTAGCGCACGTCGACGTGGATCGAGCGCGCCACCTGGGCCTCGAAGACCCAGTCCGAGGCGATGGACTCCCAGGTGACGTCGTAGACGAGGCCCACCAGCTCCCCGGCCTCGTTCAGCGTCGCCGAGCCGCTGTTGCCGCCGGTCGCCTCGAGGTCGCTGAGGAAGGCGACGGGCACGTCTCCCAGCGAGTCGTCGACGAAGCGGCTGGTCCGGGAGGCCTCCGCGGCCTCCAGCAGCCACGCCGGAGCGTCGAAGGGCGCAGGCCCGGCCTTGGCCACCATGCCGGCGACGGTGGTCTGGGGCAGGTACATCAGGCCATCCCGCGGCACGGCCCCCTTCACGGTGCCGAAGGTCAGCCGCAGGGTGGCGTCGGCGTCGGGGTAGATCGCGCCGGGCACGAAGGCCAGCAGCGCCTCCTCGACGAGGGGTCGCACCCGCAAGAGCACCCCCGCCCGTTGCTCCTGGGCTACCCGCTCCACCACCAGGTGGGCCTCCAGGACCCCGGCCAGCTCCACCCAGGGGTCGGTGGAGGCCTCCAGCGCCGCCCGATCGGCCTCCAAGAGCGCCAGGCGCCCCTCGACCGTGCCGAGCACCGGCTGGTCGTAGAGGCGCTCCAGGGCCGGCCCCAGCCCACCCTGCTCGGCCAGCCAGGCGTTCAGGCCGAGGACCTGCTCGTCGAGGGGCAGGGCCGCGTGGCGACGCAGCAGGTGCTCGCAGAGCACCCGATCCGAGCCCGGCTCCCAGGTCCGGTCGAGCTGGCGGAAGCGCTCCGCGGTGTGCTTGCGGTCCCGGTCCTGGTAGCCGGCGTCGCGATCGAGGTCGGGCTTGTCGGCCTCCGTGGCGAAGCGCCAGGCCTGGTGCGCGACCACCAGCAGGTCGGGGAAGGAGACCAGGTGCCCGACCACGAGGTCCCGCTGGTAGTGGGCCTGGTCCTCGGCGATCAGCTCCCGGACCTGCTCCAGGGCACCACCCCAGCGCTCCGTCCGGTCCTCGTCGGCGGCGATCCAGGCCACCAGCGCCTTCTCCCGCGCCTCCTTCTCGGCCACGGCGCTCGAACCCTCCAGCCGACCGAGCAGGCCGTGGCCGTACTTGACCGAGTTGGCCATCCAGTCCAGCGGCGCCACCAGGATCGGCGCCGCCTCCGGGTGGGCCTCGGCGTGCGTCTGCATCAGGTCGAGCAGCTCCTCCCTCAGCGCCGTCTTCAGCGGCGTGGCCACCTCGAGCTGGTGACGCAGCTCCAGGGCCAGGGCGTGCCGCGAGGTGGTGCCCGGGAAGCCCGCCATCCACACGAAGTCCCCGTCGGAGACCCCGTCGGTGTCGAGCACCAGGTGGTTGCTCGACAACAGCGGCACGTTGTCCGGGTGGTAGGGGGCCGAGGAGCCGTCGAGGGCCACGTAGGCCCGCAAGAGCGCGAAGTCACCGCCGTGGCGCGGCCACATCCAGTTGTCCACCTCCCCGCCATAGCTACCCACGCTGACGGGCGGGGCGTAGACGAGGCGCACGTCCTCGATCTCGCGCTTGACCTCCAGCACATACCGGAGCCCGTCGTACTGCTCGACCACCCGGCAGCGACGGTGGGGGGTCCGCTCGCAGGTCTCGACCAGCTCCGCCATCGCCCGATCGAGCACGGCACGGCGCTCCTCGTCCTTGGTGCGGCGCTTGATCGAGGCCTTGATCTGCTCGGTGACGTCGTCGAGGCGCTCGACCAGGTAGATCCGGGCGGCCGGACCCGCCGAGAGCTCCTGGTCCCGGGTCGGGGCCAGGTAGCCGTCGGTGGCGAGGTCGTGCTCGGCGTCGGAGTTGACCTGCAGCGCCCGGCCCACGCAGTGGTGGTTGGTGGCGACCAGGCCGTCCGCGGACACGAAGGCCCCGCTGCAGTGACCCAGGGAGACGATGGCGCCCAGGGGATGACCGGTGAGCTCGACCAGCTCGTAGAGCGGGACCTCCAGGCCCCGGGCCGCCAGGTCCGGACCGAGGGGGGCGAGCTCCCCCGGGAGCCACATGCCCTCGCCGGCGAAGGCCAGGCCGAGGGCGACCGTCCAGATCACCACCTTCAGAATCGACCTGTGTAGCCCACGCTCACCGTGCCGTCGGGGGCGACGAAGAACCAGGCCCCGGCACCGGCGATGCCCACACCACCGACCGCGTAGCCGAGGATCATGCGGGTCCTGTAGGGATCGACGTAGAGCTCCTTGTACTGGACGGCCTGGGGCGACCCGATGCCCGTGGCGTCCTCGATCACCTGCCAGTTCTCGACGCCGGCCCGGTACTGGGCCGTGCTGACGATCCCGAAGATGAGACCGCCGAGGCCGACCGCCGCCAGTCCGCCGGTGCCGCCGAGCTGCAGCACCTTGGGGTTGCCGCCACCGGACCGGGGCTCGCGGGGCTCACGGGGCTCACGAGGGGTGCGGGTCCTGCTGTCGAGCTCGTCGAGCTCGTCGTACTCGTCGTAGGTGTCTTCGTCCTCGTAGCGATCCTCTTCCTCTTCGTAGCGATCGTCCTCCTCCTCGTAGGCGTCGCCGTCGTCGAGGTCCTCCTCCGGGGGCGGCGGTGGGTCGTCACGTCGGTCGTCGTCGTAGCTGTCCAGCTCGTCCAGCTCGTCCAGCTCGTCGTCGTTGCGGGAGCGGCTGCGCCCGGTCTCCTCGGGCTCGTCGGGCTCGTCCAGGCTGTCGATGTCGCCGTAGCGGGCCCGGCGCTCCTCCTCCTCCTGGCGACGGCGCTCCTCCTCGGCGCGGCGACGGCGCTCCTCCTCGGCCCGGCGGCGGTCGATCTCCTCCTGGCGACGACGCTCCTCCTCGGCCCGGCGGCGCTCCTCCTCGATCCGACGACGCTCCGCCTCGGTGCGGGAGCGCTCCTCCTGCTCGGTGCGGCGACGCTCCTCCTCGGCCCGGCGACGCTCCTCCTCGGCCCGGATGCGGTCGTCCTCCTCCTCCCGGGCACGCTCGCGGGCCCGATCCTCTTCGTAGCGGCTGTCGCCATAGGCGACGTCGACCTCGTCCAGCTCGTCCAGCTCGTCGTAGTCGTAGTCGTCGGGACGATCCTGCGGGCGGCTCGGCGGCGGAGCGTCCTCCTGGATGTCGGCCTCCACAAGCTCCACGCTGACGGTGACCCACTTCCCGGTCGTCACCACGGCCTGGTCGGACCAGTCCTCGAAGCCCGGGGACTCCACCGTGATGCGTCGCGCTCCACACTTGGCCTCGACACCCTCGGCCCAGGACCGCACCGGAGCGTCGTCCATCAGCACCGTGGCCGTGTAGGGCACGCCCTTGAGCCGGATGGTGCCGTGGCCGCCCCTGTACTGCATCGGCAGGGTGACCTTGGTGGTCTTGTCCGCGGTCACCGTGACCTCCCTCTCACCGACCATGCAGCCGAACTGCATCTCGATGAGGTGGGTACCAGGGGCCACGTTCTCCAGGGTCGCCGGAGAGGTCTGCCCGGTGGGAAAGCCGTCGAGCATGATCTCGCCCGGGGCGTTGGGCACGCTCACGACGAGGGTGCCGCCGGGCATCTGGGCGAGGGCGATCGAGGTCGACAACAGCAGCAGCGGGGTCATGTCGCAGGTCTCTCGGACAGCAGGTGGTGCTTGTCTTGGACGTCACGGTACCGCTCGGCGTCCGGGAGCGGGGGCTGGACGTCCGTGATGGTCGGCCAGTCCTGGGCGAGTCGCCGGTTCAGCTCCAGGAAGTGGGCCCACCTCGGCGGCAGGTCGTCCTGGTAGAAGATGGCGCCGACGGGGCACTCGGGCACGCAGGCCTGGCAGTCGATGCAGCCCTCGGGATCGATGACCAGCATGTCCTCCCCCTCCTTGAAGCAGTCCACCGGACACGCGTCCACGCAGTCCGTGAACTTGCACTTGATGCAGGGCTCGGCGACCACGAAGGCCAGAGGGGACTCCTTCCTGGGAGAGGGGAGGCGGGTGATCCTATACCGCCGGGGCGCCTCTACTCTTCCTTGGCGTTCGTGTTCTCCCACCCATAGGCCTCTTCTCCGTCGAGGTACCAGGGCTTGTCCTCGCCTTCGTCGGCCGCTGGAGCCGCCGGCTGGCTGGGCGGCGGCGGACCCTCCGGGGGCTGACGCGGCTCGTGGTGCGGACCGGCGTGGAAGGGGTTGTCCGCGGACTCGTGGGGAGGGGGACTGCCCGGGTGGCGGGCCTCGTCGTGGATGGCCTTCAGGCCCTTCAGGACCTTGCGGGCGAGGCGAAAGGGTCTGGGCATCTCGGCACTACTGGCTGATGAGCTTGGAGAGGGAGCCGTACTGCTTGATCTTGAACCAGGTGAGCTCGCCGCGCCGGAAGTAGCGCAGGGCCACCGTGAACATGCGGGCGTAGTTGGCCGCCCAGGCCAGGTAGAAGATCGGCTCGACGTTCTTCTTCCAGTGCTCCCGCTCGTCCAGCAGCTTGCGGATGAAGGCGCGGGGCACGAAGGACTTGGACGCCAGGCAGTAGATCGCCAGGTAGAACCTGTCCTCGTCGCTGCGGGGGTAGTCCATCGAGACCCGGAACTGCTCCCAGGCCTTGGTCGCGCGTCCTTCGACGTCGTCGGGGGTGATCGTGCCCTCGGCGAGCATCTGGTTGGTCAGCGCCGTGCCCGGGAAGAAGTTGAGGCTGTAGAAGTAGATGCTGTAGGGCAGGGGCAGCTCCAGCAGCATCTCCGCGGTCTCGAGCTTCATCGCCTCGTCGGCGAAGGGGTTGTCGACGATCACGTCGTAGACCACGTCGAGGCCCATCTCCTTGTTCGCTTCGGCGAACTTGAAGATCGCCGCGTTGCCCGGGGAGCGGTTGTGGATCTCCTTGGACTCCTTGGAGCTGCCGCTCTCGATGCCGGTCTGGACCCGCACCAGGCCCACGCTCATCAGCCGCTTGAGCATCGCCGGCCGCATCATCGGCGGGATGAGCAGGCACTCGAAGGGGATGCCGATCCGCTTCGGGTACTTCTCGATGAACTCCTCCATCCACTGGGGCCCGAAGGCGAAGGAGGTGTCGTCGTCGATCTTGATCCGGGCGACCTTGGGGAAGCGGTGCTTGATGTACTCCAGCTCCCCGAGGATGTGCTCCACCGACCGCGCCCGGTAGAACTTGCGGCCCTTCTCGTCGTAGACGTCCCGCAGGATGGAGACGTAGCAGTAGGAGCAGTTGTAGGGGCAGCCCCGCGAGAAGTAGATCCGGTACTCCGCGGTGCGCTTCCAGGGCTCCTCGTTGAGGACACGGCCGTCCTCGATGTAGTACTTGTTGTCGTCCTCGACGTCGGGGTAGGGCAGCCAGTCCAGGTCGGTGATCAGGGGCCGGGGCTTGTTGCGGAAGACCTGGCCGTTCTTGTTGGCCCAGATGTTGGGGATCTCCGTGTCGTCGCCGCCCTGCTGCAGCGCGGTCGCCAGGTCGACGATCGCCGGCTCCCCCTCGCCGACACAGAGGTAGTCGACCCGGGGGATGCACTCCTCGGGGACACTGGTGGCGTGGATGCCACCCCAGACCACGGGCAGGTCGGGAAAGCGGGCCTTGATGCGCCGGGTGACCTCGTCGGCCATCGTGAACAGGCTCGACATGAAGCCGATGCCCACGAGGTCCGCGCCCTTGTCCCGGATGAGGTCCAGGGCGAGGTCGATCTCGTCGTCGGGCGGCAGCACGAGGCGGTTGTGCCGCCAGTCCCGCAGGAAGACGATCGTGGTCTCGAAGCCCGCCCGCTGGAGCGCCGCGGAGAGGTAGCGGATGCCCGCGTTCTCCACGCTGTAGATGGTCATCAGGACCACGTGGAACGGGCGAGGGGCCTCGCCCGCCCGGACCGGGGCGGTGGTGGGGGTGACCTCGACGGCCATGCGCTCTCCGGTTGAGGGAGCCTCTGGGACCCGGGCAGTCTATCAGCCCCTACTCCTGGTCGATGTCAGACGAGGGGGGGGTCTCCTCGACGAGGGCCCGCAGCGCCTCCCGGTCGCTGTCGAAGTCCAGCACCTCGTAGACGCGGTCGAAGTCCTGGGGATCGACGAGACGCGGGTGGAGCAGGGCCGCAGCCCGCACCTTGTCGGCGCCGAAGTCCAGCCCGTCCAGCAGCCCGAGGAGCTGGTCGGTGGTGAAGTGGAGCCGAGCGCCCGCCTTCTCCAGCGTGTGGAGCTTGTCGGCGGTGAAGTCCTGCCGCTCCAGGTCGGCGACCACGGCCTGGTACTCCTCCGGGGTGCAGGCGCTCTTGGCGGTGTTGTCCGGGGAGGGCTCGGCCGGGGGCTCGGGCTCGACCTGGGGCGTCGAGACCGGTTCACCCTGGGCCTCCGAGAGCCGGGCATCGATGCGCTCCAGCGAAGCCCGCACCTCGGGATCCTCCGTCTCCGCCAGCAGCGTCGCCAGCTCCGCGCGCGCCTGGGAGAGGGCGTCGTCCTCCGCCCATGCGAGCCCGCACAGAAGCGCCCAGAACATGGCTCCTCCCTTCCGGCCCCGAGGTTACACCCCCGCATCCAAGCCCCGGAGGCCTTCGTGAGCACCCCCGACGTCCTGCCGACCCTGTTGCTCCTCGCCCTGCCCGCGTCCGGCAAGTCCGAGGCCCGTCGCTTCCTGCTCCAGCGGGCCCGTGAGTTCGGGACCGACGCCTACCACATCGGCGACACCATCCAGCTCGACGACTTCCCCTACGTGCACTTCATGCGGGTGATCGACGAGGGGCTCGAAGCCCTCGGCCAGCCCCGCCGCTTCTACCCCAACGTCGACGAGGGCTTCCTCGATGGCCGGGACTGGGGCACCCTGCTGCGGCTCGTCAACGACGATCACGTCGTGGTGACGGACTCCTCGCTGCCCACGCCGGTGATCTCGGCCCTGCCCCTGTTCGAGCGCATCGACCGGGCCCGCCAGCAGGTGGGCGCCCCGACGGTCTTCGAGGACATGGACCCTGCCCTGAAGAACGCGCTGGCCGATCGCCTCCAGGGCGAAGCCGAGCGCCTGGTCACCGAGCAGTTCTCCGAGCGGCCCCAGTCCCTGGCCGGTCGCACCCTGGTGATCGAGTTCGCCCGCGGCGGCCCCGAGGGCGCCACGATGCCCCTGGCTCCGCCCCACGGCTACCGCTACGCCCTGGCCCAGCTCCGGCCGGAGATCCTCGAGCAGGCGGCGATCCTCTACATCTGGGTCACCCCCGAGGAGTCCCGCCGCAAGAACCTCGCCCGGGCCGATCCCGACGACCCGGGCAGCATCCTGCACCACAGCGCCCCCGAGTCGGTGATGCGCAACGACTACGGCTGCTGCGACATGGACTGGCTGATCCAGCAGTCCGAGGTGCCGAACACCCTGCAGATCGAGGCCCACGGCCGCACCTTCACCATCCCGGTGGCCCGCCTCGACAACCGGGTGGACCTCACCACCTTCGTCCGGGACGACATCGAGACCTGGGACCCGAAGGCGGTCGCGGCCCTGGACGCCGGGGTGACCGACGCCATGGGCCGCCTCTGGTCGGCCTGGACGGCGCTGCACGCCTGATCGGGTGGAGCGCCGCCCCCTCGCTCAGCGACAGGCCTGGATGCGGGTCCGGTCGCTGACGATCTCGCAGGCATCGCCGACCTCGCAGGCGTCGAGCCAGGCCTCGCCCTCGCCGCAGTCCGGCAGGGTGACGGCGTCCCAGCCCTCCACCTCCAGCGAGCAGTCCACGTCGCAGGCCCCCAGGAGGAGGTCGCGCTGCTCCTCGGTGCCGTCGCAGTCGTAGTCGTAGGAGCCGCTCGGGCGGGGATCGAGGAAGAAGTCCCGCTGGTCGGGGTGGACGAGGGGGTCGGTGTCGTCGCAGTCACCGCCGACGGCCACGCTGCCGGGAGGGGGCTCCGGGCTGAGCACGGGGTCGGCGCCGTGGCCGTCGCCGTCGTCGTCGTAGAACCAGGTGCGCTCGACGGCCGTGTCGTCGATGCCCCCCGTGTCCCAGGCGACGGCGTGGGGGGTCAGGGGCAGCTGGGCGACCTGGAGCGGCGGCGAGGCGGGGGGCAGGAGGGGCGGTGCTTCGACGTGGCCGATGAGCTCCACGGGCTCGACGTCGGCACAGGCTCCGAGGAGGGCGACGAGGGGGAGGAGGATCGAGGGGTTCATGGTGACTCCCGTTGGGGTTCGACAGGGGTCACAACAAGGGGCGTGCCAGGGAGCGCGATGCCGCTGGATCCCCACGAGAGGCGGATCCGGAGGAAGTCGCCCCTCCGGGACCCGACGGAGGTCCGACAGGGGGTGTCGGATTCTCGACAGGGGTCCGGCGGATAGCCCTCCACCATGGACCCCCTCCGCACCTGCGACGACCTCACCGCCCTCTTCCACAGCGCCTACGCCCTGGCCGTGATCACCGCCTGGCAGAGCGCCGGCCTCTGGGAGGCCCTGGCCGACGGCGAGACCCGGACGCCCGAAGAGCTGCCCGGCGACGTCCGGGCGATCACCAACTCGGCACCGATCCTCTGCCACCTCGGCCTGCTCGTGCGAGACGGGCACGGCTGGGCCCTGACCCGGACCGGTCGGCGGCTCCACGAAGCCCAGGACCTGGGCCCGGGCAGCGCCGCCAGGGCCCTGGGCGACCTCTCCCGCCTGGACCCGGTCCTGGTCGAGGGCGGTCCCGTCCTCGACGGCGAGGGCCGCTCCCGGGTCAGCGAAGGCGGCGTGCGGGAGGACGACGTGCCCCAGAGCCGCGCCTTCATGGACATGCTCTGGCGGAGCTGCGAGGACAGCGCCCCCCAGGTGGCCCAGCGCGTCGCCGGACACCTGTCGCCGGGTGCCCACGTGCTGGACCTCGGCGGCGGTCACGGACGCTACGCCCACGAGCTGGTCCAGCGGGGCCTGCGCGCCACCCTCTACGACCGCCCGGTCTGCGTGGACCTGGCCCGGGAGCGCTACGGCGACACCCTCGGCTACCGGGTCGGGGACTTCCTCGGCGATGACCTCGGCGGGCCCTACGACGCCGCCCTGCTGTCCAACATCGTGCACGGGCTGGGTACCGAGGAGGTGGCGGGGCTCTTCCGGAGCCTGCACAGCAGCCTGGCCTCCGGGGGCCTGCTGGCGCTCAAGGACATGTTCCTCGACGACCTCGGCGCCTGGCCGGCTCCGGCGGCCTTCTTCGGCCTGTCGATGCAGCTCTACACCCGCGAGGGGCGCTCCTGGACCGTGGGCGAGGTCCGGGAGGCGGCGATCCCCGCCGGCTTTCGCGAGCCGGAGGCGGTGGTCGACGCCGACCTGGGCCACACGCTGCTGCTGCTGCGGGCCACCGACGGGAGCTGATCAGCCCTCCAGCGACCCCAGCGCCGCCAGCAGCAGCTCCCGCACCTGCTGGGCCAAGGGCTCGATGTCCGGACGGTCCAGGACCGTGAACATGCGCAGCGGATCGATGGCGCTCACGACCACGCCGTCGTCGTCCTGGACCACCACCACGTTGCAGGGCAGCAGCAGACCGATGCCCGGCTCCTCCGAGAGCGCCTGGTGGGCGATCGGCGGGTTGCAGGCGCCGAGGATGGTGTAGGGGGCGAAGTCGACGTCGAGCTTCTTCTTCAGCGTCGCCTCGACATCGATCTCGGTGAGCACGCCGAAGCCCTGGCCCGCCAGGGCCTCCACGACGCGGGGGATCGCGGCGTCCAGGCTGAGGTCGGGCAGGCGTCGGGTGAGTCCATAGGCCGGCTGGCCGAACGACAGGGTCATGGTGTCCTCGAAGCAGGTGACAGCACAGAGAGCCGCCGGGGGCGGCGAGTGTGTCACTCCTACCCCGTCAGCAGCCTCAGCCCGGCCGTCGCCTTGCGCAACAGGTCGCTGGGGTTGCGGACCTGGAAGAGGTTCCGGGCCACGAAGGTCGGTCGCCAGTAGAAGCGGCGATAGGCGTGGTGGAGCAGGTCGCGCAGCTCCTCCCGGGTGAAGTGCTCGTCCCAGACCTGGGCCTTGAACTCCTCGGTCGGATCCACCATGAAGGCGTACCAGGGCGCCGGATCGAGCACCCCGTCCCGCTCGCCTTCGTCCCACAGCGTGGTGCCGGGGAAGGGGGTGAGGATGTTGTACATGACGAAGTCGGGCTTGAGCCGGATCGAGTAGTCGATGGTGTCCAGCACGTCCTGGCGGGTGCGCTCGGTCGGTGTGCCGATCATGAAGTAGGCCACCGTGTTGATGCCCACCTCGCGGCAGAGCCTGAAGGCGTACTGGATCTCACGCGCCGTCACGTCCTTCTTGAGGCGCAAGAGCCCCTCTTCGGTGCCCTGCTCGACCCCGAACTGGATGCGCCCACAGCCGGCGGCCTTCATCTTCTCCAGCAGCGGTCGGTCGACCCCCTTCACCCGGAAGCGCACGGTCCAGGAGAACTCGAGCCCCCGGCGGAGGATCTCGTCGCACAGCGCGTGCACCCGCTTGTTGGTGATGTTGAAGGTGTCGTCGACGAAGTAGATCTCGGTGATGCCCAGGTCCAGGCAGGCTTGGAGCTCGTCGCAGGCCCGCTCCGGCGACATCACCCGGTAGCGGTGACGCGGCGTGTTGCAGAAGGTGCAGCGGTAGGGACAGCCCCGTGACGAGATCATCGTCGTGAAGATGCCGCCCTGGCCCATCACGTCGTAGTACCGGTCGTACTCGATCAGCGTGCGGTCGAGGATCGGGTAGTCGTCGAGGTCGTTGGAGAAGAAGACGTCCTCCTGGGGGATCGGGTCGTCCGGGTGGGCCACGACCCCGGGGAGGCCCCGGGGCTCTTCCCCACGCTCCCAGACCTCCAGGAGCTGGCGCAGGGGCTCCTGGCCCTCGCCCTTGACGACCGCGTCGACGTCCGGCAGGGACGCGGCCTCCCGGGGGAAGTCGCTGATGTGGGGACCGCCGAGCACGACGTGCTTCACCGAAGGGCACCTCCTGGCGGTACGCACGGCGCGCAGGGTGTCGACCAGGCCCACGGTGAACACGGTGATGCCGACCACGTCCGGCGCCCACTCGCGGATCTTCTGCTCCACCTCCTCGTAGGAGTGGTCGTGGAGCTGGGCGTCGAGGATCGTGACCTCGTGGTCGGTGTGGGCGAGGAGGAACTGGGCCAGCGAGAGCAGGGCCAGGGGCGGGTAGGAGAGGTTCTCCGCCTCGACGGCCTCCGGGACCTCGCTCTCCACCGTGTGCTGCGCGGGGGTGCGCATGAGCATCACGCGCATGGGGGACACCATCCTGGTCGGGTGGGAGGGCTGGTTCATGATGCGGACCGAGGCGAGCCGCGTCAACACCCCTCTGCGGCGGCGGACGCCAGCCAGCCCCGCAGCACCTCGACCTCGGCGACCCCGACCACCTCCCCCTCGAGCTGGACGCGGTAGCCCTCGCCGACCTCGACGCCGAGCCGCCCCCCCGGTGACACCACCTCGATCCGCCGGCTGCCGACCCGACCCGTGCACACCGCGGCCGCGGCCACGGCGCTGGCGCTGGAGCCGCTGCTGGCGGTCTCCCCCACCCCTCGCTCCCAGATGCGGACCTCGACGCGATCGGTGCCGACCACCCGGGCGACCTGCACGTTGGTGCGGTGGGGAAAGGCGGGGTGCGACTCCAGGGCCTGTCCCCAGGTCCGCCAGGGCAGCGACGACAGCTCGGCCTCGACGAAGACCACGCAGTGGGGGTTGCCCAGGCCGACGCAGGTGGCCTCCAGGGCCTGACCGGCGACGACGAGGGGCACGGCGAGGGTGTCGGGGCCCTCGTGGAGCACGGGCACCGCCGCCGGCTCGAAGCGGGCCCGACCCATCTCCACGCGGACCCGGGACCCGGCGAGGATCTCGGCCGCGACCGTCTCGTGGCGCAGGGCGATGCGCAGCCTGGCCGGTGCGCCCCGGTACTCGTGGAGGTAGCGAGCGAAGATGCGCAGGCCGTTGCCGGACTTCTCGGCCTCCGAGCCGTCGGGGTTGTAGATGCGCAGGCCGGAGTCGGCGCCTTCGGCCAGCACGGGCACCAGCAGGCCATCGCTGCCCACCCCGGTGTGGCGATGGCAGAGGGCCTCGGCGAGCCCTGGGAGCGGTCGGTCGACCCCCCCTCTGTCGTGGAGCACCAGGTAGTCGTTGCCAGCGGCATGGTAGCGGACCAGTCTCACGACCGGGAGGATGCCACGGGCAGGCCCCGAGGGCCCTCCCGCTTCCTCCTCGTCGACCCGCGCGAGTAGACTGGGGCCCTCCCGACCTCCCCCGAGCGTGCCTCCTGCTTCGCAAGCTCCCCGTGCTGCTGACCCCCGTCCTGCTCGCGGGGCTCCCGGCGACCGGGTGCGAGCGGGAGCAGAGCTGCGGGTTCTGGCTCAGCGACTCCTGCCTGGACCGGGACGGCGATGGCTACGGGTGGTGGGACAAGGACGAGGATCGGATCGACTGCGACGACGACGAGCCCACCGTCCACCCGCGCGCCGACGAGATCTGCAACTACATCGACGACGACTGCGACGGAGAGGTGGACGAGGAGCCCATCGCCAGGTCGAGCTGCTTCTGCGACGCCGACGGCGACGGCTTCGGCAGCGCCGCGGTCAAGACGAGAGAGTGCGACTGCGCCCTGGTCCCCGAGGTGGCGACCGACGACGTCGGCAACGAGCTGCAGTGCTCCCGGGAGACCGACACCGGCACCGAGGCGCCGACCGGGCCCCTCTGGGTCGAGGACGCCACCGACTGCGACGACGAGGATCCGGCGGTGGCCAGCCTCCTCTGGTACCCGGACGAGGACGGCGACGGCTACGGCAGTGGGGAGGCCGTCCTGTCGTGCTCTCCTCCCCAGGGCCACGTGCCGGACGACGGTGACTGTGCCGAGACCGGGGAGGACTCGGAGCGGATCCACCCCGGCGCGATCGAGATCTGCGCCGACGGCATCGACAACAACTGCTCGGAGGGCGAAGAGGAGATCCACTGCGCGGTCGACATGCGGAGCCTCGTCGAGAGCGGCGCCGTCCGCCTGAAGGGCGAACACGCCTCGGATCGCTTTGGCAACGGCGTGGCCGTCCTGACCGAAGAGTCCGCCGGAGACCAGCTCGTCGTCGGCGTTCGGCTCTACGACGGTGTCGACCCCGAGACCGGCACCGGCACCCACGGCAACTCCGGTGGTGTCTACGTGTTCGACGCCCAGGTCGAGCAGGCCGACGAGGGCGTGGTCATCGCTGGCTCCAGCGCCTCCGAGTACGCCGGCTGGACGGTCGCCAGCGCCGGGGACTTCGACCAGGACGGGCACCCCGACTTCCTCGTCGGAGCCCCGGAGGCCTCGCCGGAGCCCCATGGCAACGTCGGGCTGGCCTACCTGGTGCTCGGCCCCCTCTCCACCGAGGACCCCCAGTGGCTCACCAGCGAGGGGATCCGCATCAGCGGACCCGAGAACGACTCCGAGTTCGGCCACGACCTCTCCAGCGGCGACCTCAACGGCGACGGCTACACCGATGTCGTCATCGGAGCCCCCCTGACCGACGACCCCGGCCCGGAGGCTCCCAAGGGCAACGCGGGCGCAGCCTATGTGCTGCTGGGCACCGACACCGACCTGCCCTCGGAGCTGTGCACCGCCACCACGGAGCACTGTGACGCCGACGAGCGCCTGCTGGCGTTCTACGGGACCCGCTCCAAGTCCCACGCCGGACGCGGCGTGGCGATCGTGGAGGACATGGACGGGGACGGGCTGGACGAGCTCGCCGTCGGTGCCCCCCTGCACGGCGATGCCCAGAGCGGTGGCGTCCACCTGGTGAGGGGCTGGGACGCCGGGACCGCTGCACCCGCCGGACCCCTCGACGACGCCACGACCTTCGTCGCCAACGGCTTCAAGGACTACGCCGGCTACTCGGTCGACAGCGCCGGCGACTTCGACGGCGACGGCTACGGCGACCTGGTCATCGGCGTGCCCCAGGCCAGCTATGGCGAGCACTACCAGACGGGCATGGTCTACTGGGTCCTGGGACGGGCCGGAGGCTTCGGGGCTGGAGAGTCCGACCTCTACTACCACCCGCACCTCTACGGGGAGGTGGTGGAGCAGCAGTTCGGCCTCACCGTGACGGGCGTGGGCAACCTCGACGACGAGGCGGACGACGACTTCGACGACGTGCTCATCGGCACCAGCGAGTCCAACCTCGGGCTGGACTACGACCTCGGCAACGCGGGCCTGGTCATGCTCGTCCGAGGCCAGGCCGACCCCGACGCCGCCAACCGCTACCAGGCCAGCGCCGAGATCTACGGCTCGATGTCCGACGAAGGACTCGGCAACGCGCTCGCGGGGCCCCTGTGGCGCACCTCGGTCGACGGGGGCGGCGGCCTGGAGCCCTGGCTGGCCCTGGGGGCCTACACCGCCACCGACGACGCCATCTCCGAGGGGGCGGTCTTCCTGGTTCCCTACAGCTTCCTGCTCGCCTGCGATCCAGACCCCTGCGCCCGGCCCGAGAACTCGCGGAGGCGCGGCCGGAAGGAGTAGGTCAGTAGACGAACCGGTAGCTGCGGATCAGCCGCACCGTCGCGGTCACGGCGACCGCCGACAGCAACCCGGCGGTGAGCAGGGATCCCCGGTTCACCCAGGTCAGGCTCCTGGGGGACACGATCGGATCGGAGTAGGTGCCGGCGAGCACCTGCTCATGGGCACTGTCGAACCGGGAGGCCGCCGCCAGGCCCAGGGCCGAGGTGAGGCCCGCCCCCACCGCGGTCCACAGGACGCGCCGCTTGAGCATCCTCCTCAGGTCCGGGTAGTCCTCCGGAGACCGGTTCGCGTCCATGTAGCGGGTCGTGAGCCCCAGGGCCGAGTCGTCGAACTGGTAGATCCAGGCGGCATCTTCGAGGACGAAGCGGCTCCACTCGCCGTCGACGTGGACCTGGCCCCCATACGACGGCGGCAGCAGGTTCCAGTCCACCGACGCCTCGTCGAAGCTCGCCCACAGGACCCCCAGCGCCTCGGGCTCGGGCAGCACCTCGAAGATGCTCGGCGACCGGCCGTCGAACCAGTAGGCGGCCCACAGGTGCGCATGCGCCGCCTCCTGCTGGCCCTCTCGCCAGTCGGCGACCCCCTCCAGCAGGTGGATGGCGGCAGCCCCCTCGGGCTTGAGCGGCTCCCCGGCGCACGGCAGGCGTGCCCGCACCTCGACCAGGCCGACTTCGAAGCCCTTGAAGTCACCCTCCTCCAGCCGCTCGACGGCCAGCTCGGCCCGCTGACCCAGCTCCACCGCGGGGTACCTGTCGGCACCACCGGGGCAGGAGGGCTCCTGCGCGAGAGCCGAAGCGACGAAGAGGAGGAACACCCCGCCAGCGTAGCAGCCTCACCCCGTCGCCGACCCGTCAGGTGACGATCCCCAGCCGACCGGAGTAGAGTGCCCCGTGCTGCTGGTCGACCCGCGGAACGAACGCGCCCAGGACCTGGGGAGGCGCCTGCGGCCACTGCTGGAGCAGGTCGAGCTGCCCGAGGAGCTGCGGCTGGTGGTCGGCGGCGACGGCTTCCTGCTCCAGTCCATCCGCGCCAGGGGCGCCGCGCCGCTCTACATGGGCATCAACGCCGGCCGCGTGGGCTTCATGCTCAACGACATCCGCGTCGATCAGCTCGGGACCTTCGTCGAGACCCTGGTGGCCCGGTCCTGGTCGGTGCTCACCGTGCCCCGCCTGAGCGTGACGGCCTTCGGCCTCGACGGCGAGCTCATCGAAGACGTGGGGCTCAACGACATCTACCTGGAGCGCTCCACCGGCCAGACCGCCCACCTCCAGGTCCGCGTCGACGGGGTGCGGGTGGTCGAGCGCCTGGTCTGCGACGGCCTGATCGCGTCGACGGCCCTGGGCTCCACGGCCTATGCCTTCAGCGCCGGCAACGCGGCCTGCCACGCCAGGCTGCGCCTCATCCAGCTCACGGCGATCTGCCCCCACGCGCCCAAGATGGCCCCGATCAACCTGCCGCCCGAAGCGGTGGTCGACGTGGAGAGCCTCTTCCCCGAGCGCCGACCGACCCGCCTGGTGTGCGACGGGGCGGACCACCCCGACGTGGCGAGGATCCGGGTGGAGGACGCCAACTCCGACGTGCGGCTGGTTTTTGTGGAGGGGCATGACCTGACGGCGACGTTGGTGCGGAAGATCCTGTTGCCCTGAGGGGTGGGGTGGTCGAGATCGCCGCCGAAGTGGCTGCTCGGAGCCTGCTCACGGCGTGCTGTCGAAGCCGTCCAGGAGGAGCCCGAAGCGGCGCTGGGTCTCGTCGACGTCGGCGGCCCAGGACGGCGGGACGTGGGCGGCCAGGCGAGTCGCCCAGCGGGCCTCAGGGTCGAGCATCCGACCCAGGACTCGGTGGACGACCGCCCGCTCGTCCTCGCGCTGGACCAACCGTCCGAGGTCATGGCCCAACGTCCACGCGGAGCCGTCCTCGGCGTAGAGACCACGCTCGGCGGCTGGCCCCTCATAGGCACGCTCGTCTGCTGGACCGACATGGTCGTCGCACAGCCAGGCGATGTCGACGAGGTCCTTGAGGCGCTCGAGCCCACGGTCGTCCAGGGCGCCGAGCTTCAGCAGCACCACGGCGACCGGGCTGGCGACCGGGGGCTCGAGGTAGCCGAATCCCAGCAGCCCCATGCGAGCGCCCCCAGGCCACTCGACGAAACCCTCGGTGAGGTGGCGGGCGCCCATCGGGAGGAGATCGATGGCGGTTCCCTCCGGCGCGTACCAGCGCTGCTCCATGCGGTCAGAGCGGCGCCAGCCGTCCATCGCGTCGAGCCGGGCGATCAGCTCGCCGACCTCGACGTCGATCGCGTAGTCGAGGTCGAGGGTCTGCCGACCTCGGAGCAGGCCGTTCGCCACCAGTGCGCCGGCGCCCACCAGGACGATGCGTCGCCCGGGGAACGCGGTCTCCAGGTCGGATCGAGGGTCGGTCACGAGGGCAGCAACTCACGCAGATCTGCGGCGATCTCGCGCGACCGGGGGTCGCGTCGCCACGCGATCTCGGCCAGACACAGGAGGGGATGGACCGGTGTGGACCAGAAGGGGAGCGCCGGGATCCCCAGGACCTCGACCGGGCCTTCCGCCAGGGGTCGGAGGAAGGACGGCGGTGCGGGTCGCTCCAGGGCTGCGAGGTGGATGACGACGTCCGAGCCGATGGTCGTCTGCACATGCTGAGCGGCGCCGCGCGATCCTCCGTAGGCCCAGTCGACGCCGACCTCGTCGAACAGCCTGGCGAGCACCGCCGGGTCGTCCTGTGGGAGGTGGAAGCGACCCGCGCTGAGTCTCGGCCGGATCAGCTCGCGGTATCCGATGAGCCAGCTCTCGCGCAGATCTGCTGGGGCTGCCAGCACGGGTGAACCACACCGGGTGACGAACTGGCCCTGCTCAGCGAGCTTCGCTCTCGCCGCACGGACCGCCTTGGTGCTCACGCCGCACTGCGCCGCAACGGTTCGCAACGACTGGTCCAGCAGGGCCGGATCGGCCAACAGTGCGCCGATCACCCGCATTCCCGCCGAGCGCACGCCGGGCTGGCGCCGGGTGGACGCCCTCGTGCTCCGGCCGTCGAGGTGGATCAAGAGAGGCCCGTCGGCGAGGTAGGCATTGCCCGAGCCGTCGAGGTACGCACGCCCCTCCGCACGCAGGCGCTCACGGGCCGATGGGGGAATCTCGATGGCGACGAGCATGCCGATGTGCCCTGGGGGCGGGACGCGACCGAGGAACCGATCGACCGTCGCCCGGCCCGCTGGACCCGACCTGAACTCCACCGCGAGCTCGACCTGATGTCCGCCGCGGGTCAGGATCGCGCCGGAGTCCCAACCGGCCAGCGGCACCGCTCGAGCCTCCGCCCCGATCAACTCCAGCAGCGGCTCCAGCTCGTTCATGGTTGTGACTTTATCACGTGCGTGACCTGGTAGGTCACAGGACGAGATAAGTCACACCGGAGGCACGGCCACGGTACTCCATCCCACGTTCCGGGCCGACGTCCCAGCCCCCTCACACCGCCGTGTACCGCCCCGAAGCCTCCTCCTCCTCCTGCTGGTCCTTCCAGATCGCCATCCAGCCGACCGGCAGCATCGCGAAGGCACAGAAGGTGACGACGGCCAGCCCGACCAGCACCAGCAAGCCCAGGGACTGGATGCCCTGGCTGGTGGCGAAGCTCAGCGAGGCGAAGGACAGGGCCGTGGTCGTCACCGACACCCCGGCCGCCCAGCCCGTGGTGGCCAGGGTGCGCAACACACCCCCCGGGCCCTCCTCCCGCAGCCGGTGCTGCAGGTGGATCACCACGTCCACGCCGATGCCCAGCAGGATCGGGATGCCGACGAAGTTCACGATCGAGAGCTTGATGTTGAGGATCGCCAGCGCCGCGCCGGCCCAGAGCATCCCCGAGGTCAGGACCGCCACCGTGGCCAGGGCGTCCTTGAAGCGCCGCAGGTCGATCAGGGCGCCCAGCGCCACCAGGCACAGGGCGAGGATCGTCACCCGGGGTGCATCGACGGCCACGACCTCGAAGAGCCGGCCCATGCCCAGGTACTGCGACGCCACCGGGGCGTCGGGGATGCGCTTGGGGATCATCTCCACCAGATTCTTGCAGTCGCGCAGGTCCCACATGTTGCCGGTGGGAAGGAGCAGCAGGCGGTGCCCGCCCTCCGCGGCGCCGAGCAGGTGCAGGAGCCCCGTGGGCAGGTCCTCCCGGGTGAGCGGCTCCAGGTCGGCCCCGCTCAGCTTGGCGAGGTTGGTGCGGACCTGGGCCGGCAGGTACTGGAAGTTGGGATCGTCGACGAAGGCACCGACCTCGCCGACCAGGGCCAGCCGCTCCTGTTGGTCCGCCGGCAGCAGGTTGGCGATCGAGAAGACCGACGAGACCTCGGGAAAGACCTCCTTGTCCAACAGGACCTCGAGCCGCTCCTGGGAGGCCCGCAGGGAGGCATCGTCGGAGTAGGTGGCGACCAGCGGTGTGAAGGACTGGAGCACCAGCTCCCGCTGCTCCTCACCGAGATCGTCGAAGCTCATGCCCTTGGGCCGCAGCTCCGAGACGTCGTACTCGAAGGTGTTGCGGGGCACGAGCAGGGCCGCCACGCAGGTCAGCAGGATCAGCATCAGCAGCGTGAGCGGCGCACCCTTGTAGCTGGGCACCGGCCCCGAAGCCTGGGGCGGGACCGTGCGGGTCCAGGCGTTGGGGCTCTGCTCCCGCCACTGGATCAGGAGCGGCAGGACCACGAGCACGGCCAGCAGACACAGCAGCACCCCGGCACCCAGCAGCAGCCCGAACTGGGAGAAACCGTGGAAGTGGGCGAAGAGCAGCGCCAGAAACCCCCCGGTGGTGGTGATCGCCGCGGCCATGCAGGGCGGCCCGACGTGGTCCCAGGCCCGCACGACGGCGGCCTCCACGTGCCCGACGTGTTCCTTCTCCTCCCGGTAGCGGGCGTAGAGGTGCACCGTGAAGTCGATGCCCAGGCCCACCAGGATCGCGCCGAAGAAAGACGTGAACATGTTCAGCGTGCCCACCGTGACCCCGGCGAAGCCGAAGGTCCAGGCGGTGCCACACAACAGCGGGGCGAAGATCAGCCCCAGGACCTTCACGTCCCGGAAGGCGACGGTGAGCAGCCCGAAGACCAGCAAGAAGGCGGCGATGCCCGTGTACCGCATGTCGCGGATCACCGCCTCGTAGTCCTCGACGTTGTGACGGTAAGGACCCCCGATCCAGACGACCTCCACGTTGTGGGCCATCGGATCGAGGCGCTCCAGGGTGGCGTCGATCTCGCCGACGATCTTGCGGGCGAACTGGACGTCCTGGGGCGGAGTGACCGGCTTGACGATCATGCGCATCAGACCGGACTCGGTCTTCAGCATGGCAGCGCAGTCGGCACGGGCGAGCTTGTCGGTCAGCGGCCCGAGGTCGAACAGCCGAGCAGCGATCAGCGGGTTGGCGCTGGCCGGCCCCAGGGCCAGGGCCCCCTTGACCCGGCCGCCGATGTCCCGCAGCTCGTCCTGGCTGAGCTGGAGCATGCCGATGCGCCAGCAGAGCTCCGGCTCCAGGTCGAAGATCGCGTGGACGACGTCGTCGCTCTTCTCCAGCTCGACCTGGAGGTCCCCGAAGAAGCTCTTCACGTCCTCGTCGGGACCGCGCACGTTGATCGTGAGCAGGTTCATGCCCGAGCCCGAGCTCTCGAGCTGGTGCAGGGCCTGGATGAAGGGCTCTTCGGCCGGCATCAGGTTGAGGAGGTTGGTGTCGATCGTCAGCCGCGAGGCCCCGAGGATCGACAACACCAGCGAGAGCACCAGCACCGTGACGGTGGCGCGACGCCGGGCCATCACCGTCGCCGCGAGGCGACCGAAGACGGTCTGGGGATCGACGCTCAGTTCCGACGCTTGCATCAAGGGCGGCACTCTATCGCAGGCGTGAAGGATCGCCGCCGTCGGTCACACGGAGAGATGGAATGAAATCAAGGCTAAGGGTCGGATCCCCGTGATCCGATCCATGGAGGAGAGGGTTCCTCGCGGGGGTGCAGAAAGATACGGGAGTGATCTTGGACCCCGTATCAGAAGCGAGACGAAACCACGCAACTCCGTGAAATCAGGTCCTCCTGATCTGGCACGCCCCCTGCAATGACCAGGGGCAGGTCAGCACCCCAGCGGAGGACCCCATGGTTGCCACGGCGCTCGCCCCCCAGAAGCAGGACACCCGGGAACAGCTCATCCTGGACCACTACCCCCTCGTCCGGACGATCGCGTGCCGCATGGTGCGCCGCTTCCCGAGCTGCGTGGACGTCGACGAGTTGATCAACGTCGGCGCCCTGGGCCTCATCGACGCGGTCGACCGCTTCGACCCGACCCGCGAGGTGCCGTTCAAGGCCTACGCCGAGATCCGCATCCGCGGCGCCATCGTCGACGCCCTCCGCGAGGCCGACTGGGTTCCGCGCAGCGTGCGGCGCAAGTACAACCGCATCGAAGACGCCCGCATCACGCTGTTCCGCGAGCTGGGGCGGGAGCCGCATCGCGGAGAGATGGCCGAAGCCCTCGAGCTCACGCTGGAGCAGTTCGACGCCCTCGCCGGCGACGCGCAGGTCCGCAAGCTGGTGTCGCTGGACAACCCCGTCGACGACGACAACCTCACCCCGCTCTCCGAGCGCATCTCCGACGACGCGGAGGACGTGACGGCACAGTGGGCCCGGAACGAGATCAACCACGAGGTGGTCGCGGCCGTGCAGAACCTCCCCAAGAAGGAGCGCACCGCCGTCGCCCTCTACTACCTCCGCGGCCTGACCCTCAAGGAGATCGGCCGGGTGCTGAGCGTCACCGAGAGCCGAGCCTGCCAGCTCCGTGCACAGGGCGTGAAGCGCCTCAAGTTCCGCCTGCGTCACGCGGAGGCCTGAGCCCCCTTCATCTTCCAGGCAGAAGATCCCCCACGGCGTCGGCGATCCCCGGATCGTCGGCGTCGTGCGGCTTCGCACCGGGCGCGCACTCCGGGGTCAAGCGATCGGCCATCAGAGCCGACAACCTGGACAGGCTCCGGTGACCAAGACGTCACCCGAAAGAGGAGCACAAGAGGGTGCGATGACCAACTCCAAGGCCAGCTCCAAGTCCGCCCCCGACGACCCCGGCGCACGGAGCCGCTACGTCGACCAGCTCCGGCGGATGTACGAGGAGGGTTCCCTGGACGAGGCCCTGACCCGAGACCCGATGGAGGTCCCGGATCTGCTGCTGCACGAGCTCTTCCCCTACCTCTTCCCCATGGTGCATTAGGCCTCTGCGGCGTGGACGGGCCACCAACGCGGCTCGGAGCGTCCGGTGGGAAGACGACGGCCACCGGGGACCTTGGAGCGCTCCGGAGGAGACCGCGTCGGGCGGGTTCACCGGGTCAGCGGTGTGGTCGGCCTCGGTGGTTCAGAGTCCCCTCGTGGGGGCGAACGGGGGGTGGCGGAGACCAGATGGTGGCGGGGCGGACAGGGCCTGGACGGGCGAGGAAGCGAGCAGACAGCTCGATCCCGTCAGAACTCCTCTTCCTCGTCTTCCATGAGGTCCCCGTCGATCTCCCTGGAGGCCTCGAAGGTCGCTCCACCCAGCCGCGCCGTGGCACCGATCTCGATGCCCGCCGAGAAGATGGAGAAGGGACTCGGCTCGGTGTAGGAGGCCGGACTCATCACCTGCTGGTCGGTCTGGTAGCGAGCCACCGGCCGGCCACCGACGATCACCCCGATCGGGACCGTGATCGTGATGTCCAGCCCGTTGGGGACCCGGAAGCCACCCCCGGGCCGGCGTACCAGGCCGCGGGCGACGCCGATCTCGACCCCGGGCACCGCCTGGACCTCGAGCACCGTCGGAGGATCGAGGGGATCGACCTCCAGCAGCTCGGCGTCCCAGAAGGTGTCGTAGCCATAGCCCCGGCGGAAGGTCACACCCCCACCGATGATCGGTCGCACCCGGTTCCACTGCAGGGGCACGGCCAGGACCCTCGCCCCCACCCAGGGCACGGCCTGGCCTCGGGCGTCCTCCTGGGGCTCCCGGGGATCGTCTCCCGCCTGCTCGCCACCGACCCGCAGGGTGTAGCGACCATAGACCGTGCCCAGCCCCACCTGGAGCTCGACGATGGGCAGCAGCCCGTAGCCGATCCAGATCCCGCCGTGGCCGCCGGTGCCGCTCTGCACGGTCTGCCAGGCGTACTCCTCGACGACCACGAACTCCGTGCCGCTGACCTCCAGGGCGTAGCGGCCCTCGTAGATCGTGTCCACGGCCCCGTACATCACGCCACCGGCCAGCCGCACCGTGAACTGGCCCTTGCGGCCCAGGGACCGGGCCCGCCACTGGGACAGGGTCAGGCCGGCGTTCTTGTAGCGGAGGTACTCCCCGGGCGGCATGTCGAGCTGTTCCCAGGGGGGGATCGCATCGCTCGCCATGTCGTCGGCGAGATCGTCCACCGTGTACTTGGGACGCTCGATCATGTCCTCGGAGCGCCCGGTCACGGTGACGTCGCCCTGTTCGCCGACGAGCTGCTGGAGCTGCTGGGCGATCATCTGGTTCTCGGCCGTGGTGCGGGGACGCTCGGACTCGGCGGCCTCGCGGATGTCCTGCTCGGCGCCGACGTCCCCCGAGACGACCGCCACGACCAGCTCCGTCACCGCGTCGGCCAGGGTCTGGTCGTCGCCGAGGGCGAGCTCCATCTCGAAGCCGAGGATCTCCCGGGCTCCCGAGACGTCGATCACGGTGACCGCCACGTGGGTGGTGCCGTCGAAGCGGGCCTCCACCTGGCCGGTGATGGCGTAGGAGGCCTCCACCCGCTTGGCCACCACCCAGGCACACCCGACCTGGTCCCCCGGGGGACAGCTCTCCAGGTAGACCAGGGCGCTGTGCTCCCCGAAGCGGGGCACGTCCTCCACGTCGATGGGGTCGAGCTCGGGACGCTCGGCCAGGGCGCTGCTGAGGAAGGGACGCAAGAGCGCGGCGAAGCCTGCGGCGTCGGTGTTGCTCGCCTGGAACTCGGAGACGAAGACCTCGGTGACCGGCCCGTCGTAGGGCGGAGGAGGCGGGAGCTCCTTCTCGTAGGGGTCCTCGTCGGGTCCTTCGGGCTCGTCCGGATCCTCCTCCGGAAGGTCGAATTCGTCGGCGTCGTAGGTGGGCTCGAACTCGTCGGCGTCGTAGGTGGGCTCGTCGGGAGACTCCGCCGGCTCCTCGTCCAGCGCCTCCGGCGCACCGGAGTCCGCAGGAGCATCCTGGGCCCAGGCCCCGGGCCCCAGGGCCAGCAACGACAGGAGGAAGGCGACGCTCACGGAGCGAGACGGTATCACCGTCGGACGACCTTGCGGCGTGGACCTCGACCGACCCGGCCCCGCGCCCCACCGTCCGGAGGACGCAGGCGGGTGACGAGCTCGACGTGGGGGGTGTTGGGGAACATGTCGTACGGCCGGACCCGCTCCAGGGTCCAGCCCCGAGCCCGGAAGATCGCCAGGTCCCGGGCCAGCGCCGTCGGGCTGCAGGAGACCAGGATCACCCGCTCGGGGTCGAGGCCGAGAACACCGTCGATGACCCCCTCCTCGAGTCCTCTGCGGGCGGGATCGGCGACCACCACCGGCCGCCGCCCGGTGAGCCGGCGGGCCAGGTCGGGCAGGGCGTCGAGCACCGGGGCGTGCAGGAACTCCGCCGGGATGCGCTGGGCCGAGGCGCTCTGTCGGGCACGCCGCACGGCGCCACCTAGCTCCTCCACGCCCAGGGCCCAGCCGGTGTGGCCAGCCAGGGCGAGGGCGAAGCCGCCGACACCACTGTAGAGATCGACGATCGGCACGCCGTCCTCGGGGTCGGCCAGGGCCACCACGTCCCGCACGACCCGGTCGGCCAGGCCCGGGTTGGTCTGGAAGAAGTCCCCCGGACCGACCCGGTAGGTGATGCCCGCCAGGACCTCGGTGAGGGTCTGCACCCCGACGAGGAGCCGGGTGTGGACCTCGCCCTCCTCGTCCCGATCGAAGATGTTGTTGCCCGGTGCGGTGTTCAGGTGGAGGTGGACACCGACCACCTCGTCGATCCGCTTCGCCACCTCCAGCGCGAGCTGGGTGAGCAGCCGGTCCTGCTTGGAGCCCACCAGCGTCAGCAGGACCTCGCCCGTGGCCCGCGACTGGCGGGCGACGACGTAGCGCAACAGCCCACGCCCCTCCTCGTAGGGCCAGATGTCCAGGTCGATCACCCGCCCCGCCACCGTGCGCATCAGCCGACGCAGGGTCTCGGTGACCACCGAGCACTCGGGGATCGGGATCGGCTGCCGGGTGCCGCGTCCCGGCGCCCCGATGCGCACGCCACCCCGACCGGAGTACCCGACGATGAGCTTGAGCGAGGTACGATGCCCCGCCAGACCGTCCGGAGAGGGCACCAGGCCCTCGACCGGCACGTCCTGCAGCCCGGCCAGGTCGAGCTGACCGCGCACGATCTCCCAGCGGGCGTCGGCCTGGCCCTCCGCGTCCAGGTGCATCAGCGGGCAGCCCCCGCAGAGGTCGTAGCGAGGGCAGGGGGGCTGCACCCGACTCTCGTCCGGGCGATCCGCCGACACCCACTTGGCCTCGATCCGATTCCGACCCGCATACACCACACGGACCCGCGCCCGCTCACCGGGAATGCCCGACCAGACCGCGACCGAAGGACGCGGATCGAAGACGACCGCCTCACCGCGGTTGTTCCAGGCACGGGGGGTCACGATCTTGTGGGCCACACAGCCTCCGAGGCGCCCCCGTAACCAGCCACCGCGGGTCGCTGGATCCGCCAGCTGTCGAGGTCCATGGGATCTGGACGGATCCTGCAAAAAGTCTTGACAGGTCGATAGAATGATGTTCGACTCTCCGCACCATCGGTCTCGGGCCGCCCGGTCCGACCCTCCCTCCCCGCTTCCGTCCCCCGGAATCGGACCCCCTCCGCTCCTGACATCCCCGATGCACGCCCCCGATCCGATCGCCTTCGACGAGCGTCCACGCAAGGACAGCTCGTCCTCCGGTGTCCAGCAGATCGCCAGCGCCCTGGAAGCCCAGGGCATCGATGCGCCCTCCGCGCTGTTCGACGAGGCCCTCGGCCTGGCGCGGGACGGACACCTCGGCCGCGCCCGGGATCGGCTGCGCATGCTGCTCTGCCTGGATCCCGATGACGCCCGCGCCCACCTGCTGCTGGCCAAGGTCTTCGCCTCCCAGAAGAAGTGGGCCGAAGCCCTGGGTGAGCTGGACACGGCGACCGCCTGTGGCATCAAGGTCCCCCGCTCCCTGAGGGACTCGCTGGAGCAGGCGCGCAAGGACGAGCTGAACCGCAAGGAGGAGCGCACCGAAGAGCTCAAGGCCCGCCAGGACGGCGAGCTCAAGGCCCTCCGCGACGAGGCCCGACGCCTGCGCTCGGAGAACGCCCGCCTCAACCGCACCCTCCGCGGCGAGCAGCGCAAGACCTGGACCTGGACCGGCGTGGCCACCGTGCTCGCCCTGGTGGCCGGCCTGTTGCTGCTCTGGGGTGGCCGGAGCGCGCCCACGGTGGCTGCGGCCGACACGCCCACCGTCGCCCCCGAGGCGGCGGCCCCCACCGCGATCCCGGCCGTCGAGACCCTCACCGAGCTCAGGGCGCCCGTGGAGCAGGACACCGCCTCGCCGCCGGCCGTGAGGATCGCTCCGGAGCCCGTGTCCTCGGTGCCCCGCTACCAGACCTACCTCGTGGAGTCCGGCGACACCCTCGGGAAGATCGCCCGCCGCTACTACGGAGCCAGCGCCCGCTGGCCGGAGATCCTGGACGCCAACGAAGCCGTGCTGCACGGCTCCGAAGCGCTCCAGATCGGCATGGAGCTGCGCATTCCAATGGATTGATGACCTTCAGGGAGGTGCGGAGACGACGGGACGCTCCCCTCCCCCCGACGGAACCACCGTGCCAGGGGCCGTCGTGGCAAGAATGGGGGCCGGGACCAGGAGATGGCCCGGCCCCCTCTCGCTTCGGGACGAGGGAGCCGCCCGGACTCAGGGAGGCTCCCCGGCCTTGCGTCGCTTCTTGAGCTGCTTGAGCTTCTGCCTGGCCGTCTTGAGGCCGTTGAGCTCGATCGCCGCCTCGTAGAAGGCCTCGGCGTCGTCGTACTCCCGCAGCCGGACGTAGATGTCCGCCTTGCGACTCAGACCGATGGCGCGGATGTCGTCTTCGAGGGGCTTGGCCAGGAAGACGTCGATCGAGGTCATCGCCTCCTCGAGGCGGCGCAGGCGGAGGTGGAGGGTGGACTGGTAGTAGTGCTGCCGGTGGTTCTCCGGGTCGATCCGGGCCACGGTGTCCAGGTTGACCTGGGCGCCCGCGTAGTCCTGGGCGAAGAGCTGGGTCCGGGTCATGAGCAGCAGGTTGATCAGGTTGTGCGGGTACAGGGTCCGGTTGCGCTCCAGGTAGACCAGCGCCTCGTCGTACTGGCGCTCCTCCAGGTAGGCGTAGGCGATGGCGAGGTTGGCGGCCGGACCGACCCACAGAGCGCCCCTCGCGGCGGCCTGCATCTGGGAGATTCCCAGCTCCCGGTGGTCCCCGAAGGACGGGATCAGCCGGGTGGTCTGGGCCACCGCCGTGCGCCAGTAGTTGTAGATGCCGTCGGCGAGGATCGGATCGACGAAGTCCGGTGCCAGCTCCTGGCAGTGGTGGGCGACCCGCATCGCGTCGATGCCCTTGCCGAAGGCGGCCACGAATTCGCCCTGCCGCATCACGTGGATGCCCTCGATGCCCAGGATCCCCGCCAGCAGGAAGGTCTCGAAGGCGTCGTGGCCCGGCACCTCCAGGGCCGCCCGGAGCTTCTCCTCCGCCTGGCGGGCGTGGTGCGCGTACTGGGCGGAGAACCGGAAGTCGAAGTTCTCCATCATCAGGGACTGGTAGATGAGGACCTGGCCGATGTCGAAGATCGGCGTCCGGGGATCGTCGCGCTCCAGGGCCGCCCAGACGTCCCGTGCCCCCGTGTAGTCGCGGAGATACAGCCGATCGATGCCCTCGTAGAGGCGCCGGACCACGGCGATGTCCATGTCCAGAGCCACCGAAGCCTGGACCACGACCGCCGGGTCGCTGCGCTCCTCCTCCCAGGGGTCGGACTCCTCCACCGCATCCAGCGCCACCCGCGGCGGCTGTCCGGTGACGGACTCCAGGAGGATGTCCTCCTCCGGGGTCTCCTCCGCTGGCGGCACGGCCTCGTCCTGGGCCAGGGCACTGGCCAGGACCCCGACCAGGAGCAGCGACCGCACTCAGACCATCCGGTCTCGAGCCGCGTCCTGCAGCTCCGCGGCCAGGTCCAGCCCCATCAGGCGCTCGATCTCCCGGATGCCCGTCGGGCTGGTGACGTTGATCTCCGTGAGCAGGCCACCGATGGTGTCGATGCCGACGAAGAGCAGCCCCTCGTCCCTCAGCCGGCCCTTCAGGGCAGCGCAGATCTCGCGATCCCGGGCGCTCAGGTCACAGGGCTCGACCGAAGCGCCGACGTGCATGTTGCCCCGGTGGTCGTCGGGGCCGGGGACCCGGAGGAACCAGCCGCGGGGCTCCCCGTCCACCAGGATGATGCGCTTGTCCCCCTCGCGGATGGCCGCCAGGTAGGGCTGGACGATGCAGTAGGTGCGACCCTCCTGGGTCAACAGCTCCGCCATCGAGCGCAGGTTGCGGTCGTGGGTGCCGGTCACCAGGACTCCGCGACCGCCGTTGCCGTCCCAGGGCTTGATGACGATCCGGGTGTGCTCCATCGCCAGGGACAGGACCTCCTCGACGGAGTTGGTCAGGGCCGTGGGTGGACCGAGCTCGGGCCAGTGGAGCGCGTACATCTTCTCGTTGGCGGCCTTCAGGCCGACCGGGTCGTTGAAGACCCGGGTGCCCGCCCGGTGGGCGAGGTCGAGGATGTAGGTGCTGAAGACGTAGTCCATGTCGAAGGGAGGGTCCTTGCGCATCCAGACGGCGTCGAAGTCCGTCAGGGACCGGCTCGCCCAGTCCCCGGTGGCGAAGAACGGCGCTCCAGGCAGCGCCGTGACCTGCTGGACCCGGGCCGTGGGCAGGCTCTCGTGGACCCGCAGGTCCGACGGCTGACACCACCAGGTCGGCCAGCCCCGGCGGCTGGCCTCCAGCATCAGGGCGTAGGTGGAGTCACCGAAGACGTTCAAGGACTCCGGAGGGTCCATCACGTAGAGTGCACGCACGGGCTGTTCCGGTCAGAAGCGGAGGGAGAGTCCGGCCGAAGCCGTCAGCTCCCAGAACGCGACCCGCTCCACGTATTCCGGGATGACGCTGTCCTGGTAGGCGGCGTTGTCGAAGGCGAAGTCGACGTCGGCCAGGACCCGCATGTCGATCTCCTCCCCCTGGATGATGATGTAGCCCCCGCGCACCAAGAGACGCGTGTCGAAGAGGAAGCCCGCGTCGCCGATGATGCCGATGCCGGGCCGCACGTCCAGGGTGCCCTGCACGTAGTAGGGCCGGTCCGACGGGCTGCGCACGACGACGCCCAGGGGGATGCCCAGGGCCAGGGTGGCGTTGGACGGCACCCAGGAGGTCATGGCGAAGCGGGTCCGCACGTCGAGGCCGACCTTCATCTTCACCAGGTCGCCGACCAGCTTCACCGCCACCCCGCCGCCGAGGATGTCGAGGTCGGCCACCCGCATGTCGTAGTCGTAGACGATCGCCGGCAGCCGGGCCGTGACGGAGGCGCGACCCTGCTCCAGGGAGCGCTCGGTCTCCAGCACCGCGATGTCGACCCGGTCGAAGATCTTGGCGCTGCCCCCGAGAAAGGACCAGGACAGGTGCAGCGGCGCCCAGTGGGTGTCGAAGCGGCCCGAGTCGGTGATGACCGGGCGGGCGGTGACGTCGAGCAGCGGATCGAAGCCCTGCCCGTCGACCTCGGCGCCGAAGGTCACGGCCACGCCGCCGAAGGCGGCCTCGGCCTGGGCCGGGGAGGCGGCGAGCAGCAACAGGGACAGCGAAACCACGGTGGCCTCCGGCGGGTGGGGCAGAGCATAGCGAAGGCCATCAGCCCCCTCCCGTCCCGCCCCAGCGCGGGCTCGGGGAAGGCGCCCCGCAGGACCTCCTCGGGATCGATGGCGTGCCCGTCCGCAGGCGCCGGTGACCGCCAGAAGCGTGGGAGGAAGGGTGGCTCCGTGCCACCACGGAGCTCCCGATGGGTCAGCCCGTCGAGAGGACGCGGCCGGCCTGTCCTGTCTTGTTTCCGGGAGACCATCATGACACTTGACAGGCTTGACGGCGTCACCGGGTCAGGCGATTCAGGATCACCGCCCCCGTCCCGTCCCCCGACACGTTCACGGTGGTGCGGACCATGTCCAGCACGCGATCCACGGCCAGGATCAGGCCGATGCCCTCCAGCGGCAGGCCCACGGCGGTCAGCACCAGGGCCATGGTGATCAGCCCGGCGCTGGGAATCCCGGCAGCACCCACCGCGGCCGCCATCGCCGTGAGGAAGACCACCACCTGCTCGCCCACGGAGAGCTGGATGCCATAGGCCTGGGCGATGAACATCGCGGCGACGGCCTCGTAGAGCGCCGTGCCGTCCATGTTGATGGTGGCCCCCAGCGGAAGGATGAAGCCCGCCACCTCCTCGCGGACGTCGAGCTGCTCCTCGGCGCAGGCGATGGTGGTCGGCAGGGTCGCCGCGCTCGAAGCGGTGGAGAAGGCCACGATCAGCGCCCGTCCCAGGCCGCGGAAGAAGCGCCAGGGGGTGACCCCGCCCAGCAGCCAGGCCAGGGCCGGCAGCACCAGCAGGCCGTGGATGCCCAGGCAGAGCAGCACCGTGAACACGTAGTCCTTCAGCGACCACAGGACCCCGGAGCCCTGCTTCACGATCACCTCCAGCAGCAGCCCGAAGACCCCGACCGGCGCCAGCCACATCACCCAGCCCGTCAGCCGCATCATGGCGTCGTTCAGGGACCGGAAGAAGTCCGCCACCGGCCGTCCGGCCTCGCCCATGGTGCTGACGACGGTGCCGAGCAGCAGCCCGAAGGCGATGATCGCCAGCACGTCGCCGTTGGCGAAGCTGGCGAAGGGGTTCTTGAAGGTGTTCTTCAGCATGTCGAGGAAGAAGGCCCCGAAGCTGTGGTGGGTGACGTCGGGGGCTGCCGCGCTGCCCAGGTCGACCCCGGCACCGGGCTCGATGAGGTTGACCATCACCAGCCCCAGCAGGGCCGCCAGCGCCGTGGTGCAGAGGAAGTAGACGATGCCGGGCACGGCGATGCCCCCGACCTTCCGCACGTCCCCCAGGTTCACCACGCCGACGACCATCGAGGCGAGCACCAGGGGGTAGATGATCAACAGCAGCAGCTGCTTGAAGAGCACCCCGGTCCAGGTGAGCCAGGGCACGGTGAGGGCCACCGGCTCGAAGCCTCGGGCGAGCAGCCCGTAGAGCACCGCGAGCACCATGCCCCCGAGGATCAGGGCGGTGAGCAGCAGATCGCGGCGGCGTTCGGTGTCCATGGGGCTTCCGGTCGAGGCGCACCGGACTGCTATCGCGCCTACTTGCCGATGCAGAAGCGGCGGAAGAGCGCGTCGAGCGCCTCCTCGCGGACGTCGCGCCCGTCCAGCTCCGCCAGGCGCTCGAGGCCCCGGTTCAGCTCCTCGGCCGCCACGGCCGGGCCGGCGCCGTCCTGCAGGGCCCTGCGACAGCCGACCAGCGACGCCCCCACCGCCAGCAGCAGGTCCCGCTGGCGCACCGAGGCGATGACCACGGCCGCCTCACCCGGGGTCTCCCCGACCAGGGCCGCCACCAGGGCACGGCCCAGGGTGTCGAGGCCGGTGCCGTCCAGCGCACAGGTGGGCAGCAGCGGCTGTCCGTCGACCTCGGCGACGGCGCCCGCACGATCGGCGTGGTTGCCCACCAGCAGCCGCGGGCGCCCGGCCGTCCGGGCCAGGACCTCGGCGGCCTGCTGGGGCGCGTGGGCCGGCACCACGACCACGAACAGGTCGGCGTCGTCCGAGAGCGCCCGGCCCAGGGCGATGCCCTCGGCCTCTAGATGCCCTCGGCATGAGTGGTGAGCCGGTGCGCGAGGCAACTTCCGTCCCTGTTGGTCTGGGGGTGCCGCCGGCATAGCACCGCTCTTCCAAGCGCGCCCCCGGGCCGACAGGGGCGGAAGGGGTCCGCGCAACGGCTCACCAATCGTGCCGAGGTCATCCAGGCCAGTGCTCTCCCGGTCCCCGGCCGTGTCCAGCAGGGTCACCGGCACGCCGTGGAGCTCCACCCGGCGCTCGAGCAGGTCCCGGGTCGTGCCCGGGGCGGCGCTCACCAGGGCCCGCACGGAGCCGCCGAGGGCGTTGAAGAGCGAGGACTTGCCGGCGTTGACCGGTCCCACGAGGGCCACCCGGGCGCCGTCCACCCAGGCGGAACCGGCCCGGTAGGTGGCAGCGGCCTCGAGGGCTCGACCCTCCAGGTCCTCCAGGACCCGGTGCAGCTCGGCCTCCGGCATCAGCGCCAGCTCGTCGTCCCCGTGGTCCAGCCAGGCCTCCAGCTCGGCCACGGCGTCGGTGAGGCCGACTCGCAGGGCCTCCGTCAGGGCCGAGACCGCCCCGTCGAGACCGGCCCGGGCCACCTCCAGGCCGCGGGCCGAGGTCGCTTCGACGGCCTGGAGCACGGCTTCGGCCCGGGTGGCGTCGAGGCGTCCATGGAGCAGGGCCCGCCGGGTGAACTCGCCGGGATCGGCGACCCGAGCGCCGGCGGCCACCGCCGCCTGGACGAGGCGCTCCACCAGCAGCGGGTTGCCGTGGCAGCTCAGCTCGGCGCTCTCCTCCCCGGTGTAGCTGGATCCCTCGGAGAACCAGGTCAGCAGCCCCTCGTCGAAGGGGCCGTCGGCGTCGAAGAACCGGCACAGCCGGGCCCTGCGAGGCGGCGGCCGACCCCCGGCGGGGGCGCAGAAGGTGTCCAGCAGGTCCCGGGTGCCCGGTCCGGACAGGCGCACCACCGCGATCGCCGCCCGGGACCAGCCGGTCGCGCAGGCGACGATGACGTCGCCGGTCATCGGGGGCTGCTACTCCTCGCCGACCGAGCCGTCTCCCTCGCGGTAGATCTCGATCTGCTTGTGGCTGCCGTCGCCGAGGGAGCGGCTGCCGACCCCGTCGACGTCGGCGATGGCGAGGTGGACGACGCGGCGATCGTAGGAGTTGAGCTCCTTGCGCACGATCTCGGCCTCACCGGTCTTGGCGACCCGGCGGGCGATGTTGTGGGCCATCTTCTTCAGGCGGGCGGCGGCGGCCTCGTCCCGGTCACCCCGGTCGCGACCCCGACCTCCACGGTCGTCCCGGTCGCGGCCCCGGCCACGGCGGTCGTCCCGGTCACGGCCCCGGCCGCGGTGTTCGTCGCGGTCGCGGTCGCGGCCACGACCACGGCGGTCGTCGCGGTCGTCGCGACGGGGGCGGCTGTCGGCCACGTCGAGCTGGAAGGTCTGGTCCGGGTAGTCGGCACCGACGGACTGCTCGAGCAGGTGGCGCACGGCGGTCAGGGTGGCGCCGCGACGGCCCACGAAGTGGGGCGTGCGGTCCTCGAGCTCGACCCGGAGCACGATGGCGCCGCCGTCCTTCAGTGAGGCGGTGACCTTGCCGGTGAAGCCCATGCGCTCGATGAGACCCTGGAGCCAGGTCTCGGCGTCGGTGGCCGCCTCGACCTCCTCGGCGTCCCGCACCCAGGCGATGATCCTCACGGTGTCCCGGGGCAGCGAGCCCCCGGAGGCGTTCTGGAACCACGCCTTGTCGATGGTGAACTGGACGGCCGCAGGGGCCACGCCCAGCTCAGTGGCCGCGGTGGTGACGGCACCCCGGATGTGGGGGCCCTCGGAGCTGACGGTGGAGACACCTTCGGGAATAGCGCGAATCATCGTGGCCTCCTAGGCCTTCTGGGTGGCAGGTGTCGCGGGGACCATGGGATAGGCCCGGTTGACCAGCCACATCTGCAGGATCGACAGGATCGTGTTGACGAGGATGTACAGAGCGAGCCCCGAGGGGAAGCTGTACATGATGACGACGAAGATCAGCGGCATCATCCGCATGATCTTCTGTTGGGTGGGGTCCATGTTCGGCGACATCGGGGTCAGCCGCTGCTGGAGCACCATCAGCACGCCGACGAGGGTCGGCAGGATGCCCCAGGGATCCGGGGAGGACAGGTCCCGGACGTAGAGGAACTCGGCGTGGTAGACGTCGGCCGAGAACAAGAGCACGGAGTAGAGGGCGAACCAGACCGGCATCTGGACCAGCATCGGGATGCAGCCGCCCAGCGGGTTGACCCCCTCCTCCTTGAAGAGCTTCATCTGCTCCTGGCCCTGGCGCTGGGAATCGTCGGGGAACTTCTCCTTCATCGCCTGGATCTTGGGCTGGAGCGCCTGCATCTTGCGGCCCGAGGCGAAGCTCTTCTTGGTCAGGGGCCAGAAAGTGAGCTTGACCACCAGGGTCAGCAGGATGATCGCCAGGCCCCAGTTGCCCACCAGGCTGTGGAAGCCCTGGAGCACGAAGAGCAGCACCTTGCTGAAGAACCCGAAGATGCCGAAGTCCACCGCGTCTTCCAGCGCCGGTCCGAAGACCGCCAGGGCGTCGAGGTCCATGGAGCCGATGTAGAGGTCCAGCGAGACCTGCTGGCTCTGGCCCGGCATCAGGTTGGCGTTCTCGACGAGAAACGCCCCGTGGCGACCGTCGAAGGTCGGGGCGAAGATCCCCTGGCCCCAGGGCGCGTCGGGGATCGCCGCGGCGAGGAAGTAGCGGTCGGCGATCCCGAACCAGGCCACCTCGCCCTCCTGGACGTCCGGACCCTCGGCGACATCGTCGAGGTCCTCCAGCTTCTCCAGGTCACCGTCGGCGTGGAGCACCGGCCGGGCGACGTTGCTGTAGCGGTTGGCCTCGCCGGAGAACTCGTCCAGGGCCCCGATCCAGAGGGGGCCCGACCAGGGGTCGGCGCCCCGGTGGGTGAAGGTCACCTCGACCCGCAGGGTGTTCGGATCGTCGGTGGTGGCGTAGCGCCGGGTGACCTCGATGCCGTCGCGGGTGTTCAGGGTCGCGCTGGAGGTAGACCCGACGTCGATGGCGTGGCGCTCGACCACGAAGCCCTCGCCGGCACCCGCGGCGAGCAGCACACCGGCCTCGCCGACGAGGATCTCCGGCCCCGGCTCCTCGCCCCAGGGCCGCCAGTCTTCTTCGGCATCGCCCATCACCATGTCGATCGCCCGGCTCCAGATGGCCTCGATCTGGAAGGGGGAGAGGCGCCCGGGCAGGGAGATGTTCGCCAGACCGCCCCCCTCGCTGGTGAGCAGGGCGTCGATGTTGTCGGTCCGCAGGGGCAGGGAGCGCTCGGGCAGGGCCTGGACGACCGGGACCGGGACCTCGGAGGTGGCAGGCACCACGGCGGGCACCACCTCGACCGTCTCCGTCGACGGCGGGGACCCGGGCTCGGTCTGCACGGTCTCCGCGACCGGCGCCGCAGGAGGCTGGGCGGGCGGGAACATGCCCATCCAGATCCAGTACACGCCGACCGAGAGCAGCACCGCCAGGATCAGCCTCTGTTCAGCCTCCGGGTCCTTCTTGATCACTCCGACACCTCGAGCCGCGGCACGGGATCGATCCCGCCGGGATGGTAGGGGTGGCACTTGCAGAGGCGGAGCGTGGACAGCCACCCTCCTCGCAGGACCCCGTAGACCTCGAAGGCCTCCAGGGCGTAGGCCGAGCAGGTCGGGTGGAACCGGCACGCCGGGGGCAACGCCGGGGAGATGAACCTCCGGTAGAAGCCGATCAAGGCCATCAGGAGGTGCTTCACGGGGTGCCCTCTCCGAGACGCTGCAGGACGGAACACACCTCGCCCCGGATCACCTCCTGGCCGGCCGAAGCCGCGCCCGGGTTGGCGATGAAGACCACGTCCCAACAGTCCCGCAGCTCGGTGCGGTGGTGTCGGATGCCTTCGCGAAGCCAGCGCTTGACCCGGTTGCGCGTCACGGCATTGCCCACCTTGCGGCTGACGGTGATCCCGAAGCGGCTGTCGGACTCGGTTCCTGGCACGTAGAGCACCAGGAGGTGCCGGGTCCGCAGACGTCGACCACGACCCTGGACCCTCCGGTAGTCCCGCGTACGTCGGAGACGGACGGACTTGGGGAAGGTCGCCAGAGCCGGGTCGGGCCCGGGGAGGCTAGATGCCCTCGGCATGAGTGGTGAGCCGGTGCGCGAGGCAACTTCCGTCCCTGTTGGTCTGGGGGTGCCGCCGGCATAGCACCGCTCTTCCAAGCGCGCCCCCGGGCCGACAGGGGCGGAAGGGGTCCGCGCAACGGCTTGCCAATCGTGCCGAGGTCATCTAGAGCTTCCGCTCACTGGGGACGGTGACGACAAGGCGCTTGCGACCCTTGGTGCGACGGCGAGCGAGGGTCTTGCGTCCTCCCGGAGTGGACATGCGGGCGCGGAAGCCGTGGCATCGCTTGCGCTTGATCTTCGAGGGCTGGTAGGTGCGCTTCATCTCAGGATCCTTCGAGGGCCGGCTCCAGGCGTGGGCGGGCCGGGAAAACGGCCTGCGATCTATTCCAGGGCGTATGCACGGGCAAGCTCGGACCGCCTCTTGCCGGGTCTGCCCGCCGTTGATAGCGTTCATCGAGTCCGGCGCTGGCCCGTCGGACCCCCTGGTGGATCGGTTGCGTCCACTCCCCTCCTCGGTCGGGCCGGCCCCCCCCTGGATCCGGCTGTGGGGGGCGTGTGCGCGGTGCACCAGTGGCACAGGGAGACGTCATGATCGAGATCTGGGAGCAGGTCCAGAGCCGCTTGGAGGCCCGGCTCGGCAGCCAGGCCCACGACATCTGGATCCGGCCGATCAAGCTCCTGGAGCTCGATGACGACGTCGCTCGCCTGGAGGTCCCGAACCGGTACTACAGCGACTGGATCCGCGACAACTACGAGGCGGAGCTGCTGGAGGAGCTCAGCAGCGCGACCGGTCACCCGCTCCGGCTGGAGTTCCAGTCCCAGGCCCCCGAGCCCGGTCGCGACAGCCTCGCAAGCAGCGCCCACGGCGTGCTGGCCGAGGTCGCCGCGAGCTCGCTGCCCCGGCTGATGCCGGACAAGAACTTCGACTCCTTCGTGGTCGGCTCCTGCAACAAGTTCGCCCACGCCGCCAGCCTGGCCGTCGCCGACTTCCCCGGCACCCACTACAACCCGCTCTTCATCTACGGCGACACCGGTCTCGGCAAGACCCACCTCGCCCACGCGATCGGCAATGTCATCCGCAAGGTCGATCCAGGGGCCCGGGTGGTCTACACGACCACCGAGGTCTTCGTGAACCAGCTCATCAACGCGCTGCGCTTCAAGAAGATGGAGGAGTTCCGCAACACCTATCGCCAGACCGTCGACTGCCTGCTGATCGACGACATCCAGTTCCTCTCGGGAAAGGACCGCTCCCAGGAGGAGTTCTTCCACACCTTCCAGGCGCTGCAGGGCTCCGGGCGCCAGATCGTGATCACCGCCGACGTGCTGCCGAAGGAGATCGACAAGCTCGAGCCCCGCCTCCGCAGTCGCTTCGAAGGGGGGCTGCTGGCCGACATCCAGCCCCCGGACCTGGAGACCATGGTGGCGATCCTCCGAAAGAAGGCCGACGAGCTCGACATCGCTCTGCCCGACGACGTCAGCCTCTGGGTCGCCGGCCGCGTGCGCTGCAACATCCGCGAGGCCGAAGGGGCCCTGAAGCGCCTCGGGGCCCTGTCGTCCTTCTTCTCGACCCGCCTGGACATCGAGTTCTGCAAGGAGCACCTCGGCGCCCTCTACCCGGAGCGCACGACCACACCGACGGCGGAGAAAGTCATGGAGACCGTCGCCCGCTTCTTCAACATCCGCGTCTCCGACCTCAAGGGTCGCCGCAAGGTCAAGGGCATCGCCCGTCCGCGCCAGATCGCGATGCACCTGGCCCGTACCCACACCGAGCTGTCCTTCCCGGACATCGGGCGCGCCTTCGGGGGCCGCGACCACTCCACGGTCCAGTACGCCTGCAAGAAGGTGAAGACGGATCTCAAGCGGGACCCGGACCTGAGGGAGATGATGCGCAACCTCGAGAACAGCCTGGGGGTGTGAGGTGAACGCTCTCACCACCTGTGGACAGGCCTGTGGACAGGCCTGTGATCACGAGGGGATCAACCCTGTGATCGAGGCTGTGATCGACCGGGGAGGGTTCTGTGGAGTTCTTCGGGGTCCGAATTTCCTCCCCAGGTCATCCACAGGCACTACCCCCAGCTCATCCACTGGATCCATGCGATCCAAATCACCGAAATGACTTGATTACTTCAAGTCATCCCCAAACTCACAGGCCTGATCGATCCACAACGAAGTAGATACAGATTCCTCTTCTTCTTCGTAGGTACGGAGCCCCTCCATGGACCTCTACATCGACCGCGACGCCTTCTCCCACGGCCTGACCCGGGTGCAGGGCATCGTCGAGCGTCGGAGCACCAACCGCATCCTCTCCAGCGTCCTGCTGGAGGCCCTCGAAGATCGCCTCCGCGTGACGGCGACAGACACCGAGGTGGCCTTCACCGGTGACCTGGGTGCCAACATCACCTCCGGAGGATCCATCGCCGTCGACGCGGCCAACCTCTTCCAGATCACCAAGGCCCTGCCAGACAACACCGTGCACCTGGTGCTCGGGGCCAACAACCGGCTCGAAGTCAGCTCCGGCTCGGCCTGGTTCAAGATGGTCGGCTCACCGGCCGAGGAGTACCCGCCGCTGCCCGAGTTCACCGGCACGGCCACCCTCACCCTGCCGGCCAACGACCTCCGCTGGATCATCGACCGCACCCACTTCTGCGTCTGTGGCGACGACAACCGCTACGGCATCAACGGTGGACACCTCGAGCTCGCCACCTCCGACGACGGGCCGCGCCTGCGCATGGTCGGCACCGACGGTCACCGCCTGAGCTACGCCGAGGCCGCCTTCGCCGGGGACTTCGGCATGCCCAAGGCGCGCCTGCTGCCCCGCAAGGCCCTCGGCGAGATGCGCAAGCTCTGCGAGCGCGGCGACGAGACCGTCAGCCTCTCGTTCTCGGACAACGGCGCCCTGCTCCAGACCGACGAGGGTCGCTTCTTCTTCCGGCTCATCGACGGCGAGTTCCCGGGCTACCGGGAGATCATCCCCACGGCCACCCAGCGGCGCGTGATGCTCGACCGGAGTGCGCTGCTCGCGGCCGTGAAGCGGGTCGGGCTGCTGGCCTCGGACCTCACCCGGCCCGTGCACTTTGCCTTCGAGGCCGATCACCTGACCCTGTCGACCCAGAACCTCGACATCGGCGAGGCCCGTGAGGAGGTGCCCTGCGAGCTCGAGGGGGACCCGATCACCGTGGGCTTCAACGGGCGCTACTTCAGCGAGGCCCTGGCGGCCACGGTCGGGGACCGGGTCCTGGTCGAGCTGACGGATCCCCTGATGCCCGCCCTGCTCCGGGAGCTGGACCAGGATCGGGGTCTGTTCGTCATCATGCCGATGCGTCTGGACTGACAGGTCCACGTGGAGCCCACCCGGCTGATCCGGGTCGTCGCTCGCGCCTACCGCAACCTGGAGGTGGTCGAGCTCGACCTCGACGCGCCCTTCGTGGTGTTCACCGGCGACAACGCCCAGGGAAAGACCAACCTGCTGGAGGCGGTCTACAACCTCACCACCCTGAAGAGCTTCCGCACCCGCAGCGTGAAGGACCAGGTGCGCTGGGGGGCGGACACGGCGGTGCTGGAGGGCACGGTCCGGCGGGGCGAGGTGCTGCGCCACTACCGAGTGGAGCTGGGGCCGGAGGGGCGGGTCGGCACCGTCGACGGCAAGCGGCCCTCGGCGCTGGTGGACTACTTCAAGGACGTCCGGGCCCTGGTCTTCGCCCCCGAGAGCATCGAGACGGTGCGCGGTGGACCCGATGCCCGCCGTCGCTTCCTGGACCGCGCCGCCTTCACGCTGAGGCCGACCTTCCTGGAGGTGGCCCGGGAGCACGGCCGGCTGCTGGCCCAGAAGGCTCGCCTGCTCAAGGAGGACCTGCCGGATCCGGTCTGGCTCGACGCTCTGGACACCCGCCTGGCGCCGGCCGGGGCCGCCCTGGTGGCCCGCCGCCTGGCGGTGCTCGACGCGCTCCAGGCTCCGTTTGCAGCCCACCACCAGGCCATCGCCGGCGGTGGCGAGGCGACGCTGGACTACCGGACCCAGCTCGTCGGCGCCGCCGCCGGCGCGCTAGGGGCCTGCTACGCCGGGCTGCTGGCGGATCGCCGCGCCGCTGCGCTGCGCCGGGGGTCCAACCTCGTGGGTCCCCAGCGCGACGAGCTGATCGTGCGCATCGACGGTCGGGCAGCCCGTACCTTCGGCTCCCAGGGCCAGGTCCGCTCCGTCGTGCTGGCGCTGACCCTGGCCGTGCTCGACCTGCCGGCGACGGTTCGCCCGCTGCTGCTGCTGGACGACCTGTCGTCCGAGCTGGATCGCCCCCGGACCGCGCGGCTGCTGGAGCGCCTGAGGACGTCCGGGGTCCAGGTGCTGATGACCACCACCGACCGGGATCTCGGTCGGCAACTGCCGCCCGAGGAGGTGCTGCACCTGGGGGTCCGGGACGGTCGGATCGGGCCTGGATTTTGAGGATGCACAGGTCCTCTGAGAGGGGTGCGGTGGGGGACGTCTTGGGTTAGCAGGAGGGGTCTCTGGAAGGTCCCCGCCCCGATGTCCGATCCTGGCACTGCTACCCACTACGATGCCGGGAGCATCCAGGTCCTCGAGGGTCTGGAGGCGGTCCGCAAGCGTCCCGCCATGTACATCGGCGACACCGCCGAGCGAGGGCTGCACCACCTGGTCTACGAGGTCGTCGACAACGCGATCGACGAAGCCCTGGCGGGCTACTGCAGCCACATCGTCGTGCTGCTCCACGAGGACGGCTCCTGCTCCGTCGAGGACAATGGTCGTGGCATTCCGGTCGCCGAGCATCCCACCGAGGGTCGGCCGGCCGCTGAGGTGGTGCTGACGGTCCTGCACGCCGGCGGCAAGTTCGACTCCTCCAGCTACAAGGTCTCCGGCGGTCTGCACGGCGTCGGCGTGTCCTGCGTGAACGCCCTGAGCGAGTGGCTCCAGCTCGACGTCTGGCGGGAGGGGGTGCACTACACCCAGTCCTACGCCCTCGGCGATCCCCAGGTCGAGCTCACGCCTTCGGGGTCGACGGTGAAGCGCGGCACCCGGATCCGCTTCCAGCCCGACCCGGAGATCTTCACCGAGACGCTGGAGTTCAAGTTCGACATCCTCTCCGGCCGGGTGCGGGAGCTCGCCTTCCTCAACCCGGGCGTGAGGATCCTGATCAAGGACTTCCGCGACGGCCGGGAGCACGACTTCTGCTACGAGGGCGGCATCGTCTCCTTCGTCGAGCACCTCGCCCAGAACCGCACCCACCTCCACGACCTGCCGGTGTCGATGGTCGGCGAGCGGGAGGGCGTCCAGGTCGAGATCGCCTTGCAGTGGACCACGGCGTACAACGAGACCCTGCTGACCTTCGCCAACAACATCAACACCATCGAGGGCGGCACCCACCTGACCGGCCTGCGGGCTGCCCTCACCCGGTCCCTGAACTCCTACGCCCAGGCCAGCAACCTGCTGAAGGCCGCCAAGGGCGTGTCGCTGGGTGGCGACGACGTGCGGGAGGGTCTGGTCGGCGTGCTCTCGGTCAAGCTGCCGGAGCCCCAGTTCGAGGGCCAGACCAAGACCAAGCTCGGCAACTCCGAGGTCAAGG
>CAZCVP010000046.1:28769-44805 GCA_964501915.1 uncultured Enterobacterales bacterium | reverse complement strand
CCACCGCGCAGCGGCGAGCGCGATAGCGCTCGGGGAAGTCCTGTCAAGGACTTCCTGGCGTGAGCACTGGCCCGGATCCTTCAGGCGCCACCCGGGCCGGCTGACGGCAAGTCCCCCTGAACTTCCGCCTGGGGGCGACTTGGCGTCGACTCGAAGGCGCAGGCACGTGAAATCACGTCGGGAAGCAGCCGCCGAGGGGCCTCTACGGCTCGGAAGCGGAAGTACGAACCGACTTGCCGTGGTCGAGCCCGCGACGACCTCGGTCCACTCACCCCCCCGCGTGCAGGCCGGTCTCTCCGTCCCCGTCCACGGCGCCGCCGTGTTCGTACTCGCTGTCATTCCAGGAGTACCCGAAGCTGCTGTCGTCACCGGGGACCGGGTGTCCCTCGTCGGCGGGCCAGGACCAGGTGTCCGTGTCTCCGCCAGAGTCCAGGAAGAGTCCCACGTTGTCGACGACCTTGCGCGTGCCCGAGTCGCACTCGCCCGACATGTTGCCGAGACCCACGCCGTACGTCGAGCTGGTGGTGTAGGAGTCCGCCCCGTCGTTGTCGACGAAGAACCCCATGCCCTGGCAATTGCTGGCCCCGGCCGCGAGGCCGGCGAAGACGTAGGTGTCGTCCCCCGCCTCGTTGATCATCATGCCGATCGAGTAGTCGTGGCCCGTGCCGAGCTGCACGTAGTTGGGGGTCATGTTCGTGTTGTAGCGGTCGGCCCCGTCGCCGTCGTCGAGCAGCACGCCGGTGGCGTAGTGAGCGGCGCCTCCCTGCACGTAGTAGTAGGCGTCGTAGGCGTCGTCGCCGGCCCCGTCGAGCAAGAGACCGGTGCCCTGCCAGTACCCGGTGCCCTGGGCGAAGGTGCCCGCGGTGTAGGCATCGCTGCCGGCGGCGTCGCGCAGCACGCCGATGCCACCGGACAGGAAGGTGAGCGCCGCGTCGTTGCGCTGGCCGAAGCCCGCCCCCTGGCTGAAGCTGCTGTTGCCGTTGCCGGCTAGCTGCGGCGAGTAGTAGACGGTGGTGCCGCCGTCCTCGGCCTTGCCGGGGTCGGCGAACCAGGTGTCCCGGCCGTCGCCGTCCCAGACGAGCCCCGCCGCCTGCACGTAGGCGAAGCCCTGGCTGTCGGTGAAGGTGCCGTGGGTGTCGTTCCCGGCCGCGTCGATCAAGAGTCCGAGGCCCATCGACGCCGCGCCCTGCACCCCGGCCTCGCCGAGCCAGGTGTCGTCGCCGCCGTCGTCGTAGGCGACCCCGACCCCCAGGTGACCCCAGCCCTGGCTCATGCGCAGGGACTGGTAGTGGTCCTGGCCAGCGCCGAAGTCGAAGAGCAGGCCCACCCCGAAGCGCCCGGAGCCCTGGCGACCCACGAGGGACAGGGAGAAGGGCCCGTAGTAGTCGTCGCCGCGGTAGCGGCCGTCGTCGTCGGAGGGCAGCAGGTTCTCGGTGCCTTCGTCGTCTTCTTCGTAGGTGTAGACGTCATCGCCTCCGAGGTCGACGTGGACCGCAGCCGGCACGTCGACGGAGGAGGCCGCGACCGGGTGGGTGTAGAGGTCGTCGCCCCCGAGATCGAGGTAGAACGCCACCGGCCCCAGGTCTCCCGGCGAATCGCTGCCCGGCCCGGAGACGATCACCCGGCCGAGGTGGGTCTCCTGGTCGAAGGTGGTGTCCTGACCGGCGAAGCGCCCCAGGTCGGCGTGCTCGACGGCGTGGGCCAGCACCCGCGCCGGGTCGTAGAGCGCCCGGGGACCGCTCTCCGAGAGGATCCAGGTCTGCACCTCCTCGTCGGTGAGATCCGGGGCCGAGGAGTAGTCGATGATCACCCCGCCGTGGCCGAAGTCGACGAGGTCCTCCGGGTCCTCCGGAGCGCTGTCCTCCATCACTGCGCGAGCGGCGGCGACCTCGACCAGGGCCGCCAGGATCGGCACCAGGGCCTGGCGCAGGTCCGCGGGCAGCGCCGAGAGGTCCACGAGGTCCTGGCTGGCCGTGGCCGGGTCGATGGGCGACGCCACGCCGACCACGTCGACCAGCGCCATCGCCTCGCCGAGGGCCACGGACACCGGGTGGGTCGAGGCGCCGGCGTGGTCCAGATCGGCGGCGACCTGCCCAGCGAAGCACGGGTACTCGAGCGGATCCCGGTGGTAGCGGTCGAACCAGGACAGCTTGAAGGGGTCGTCGAGGTAGCGGTCGTAGCTGGCGTAGTCGATGTCGCGGTTGGTGTAGACGACCTCGTCCGCCGTGAGCACGGCGTCTTCGAGGGCCGCGTCGAGCAGGGGGGTGTCGACGGCACCCCAGGTGCAGGCGATGGGGTCGGCCTCAGCGAGCCACTCGGGGGGAAGGACCGGTTCGCCGGTGTCTTCGGTCGCGCCTGTGCAGGCCAGGGGGAGGAGGATCAGCAACATCGGGGCCTCGTCGGTTCGTGCAGGGACCCTATCGGCTGCGCAGCTACGATGGTCCCCGATGCGCACCCTCCTCCCCTCGGGAAGTGGGCTGTTGGCCCTCCTCGCCCTGGTGGGGTGTGACCGCCCGCCGACCACTCCCGAGCGCTGCGGCTGCCCCGTCCTGGCGCACGGGGTGCAGCTCTGCCGAGGAGACGACTGCGGCCCCTGCCAGTGCCTGCCGTTCGGTGACCCCACCGAGGACCCGGTCCCGGAGACCACCTTCTACGTGCACCCCGAGGGGGCCGCGAGCGCAGCGGGCACCGAGGACGCACCCTGGGCGGACCTGGACTGGGAGGCGCTGGACGCCGCCCTCGCCACCGGCCCCGTGCTGGTGCTCTTCGACGCGACCCAGACCTGGCCCGAGACCATCGATCTGTTGCGCGGGGACGACGGGTCCAACCGCCTCGTCCTCGACGGGGGCACCTGGGAGGCCACCGTCGACCAGCCGCGGGCCATCGTGCCCGGCCTGTCCACCGGCTACGAGGACATCGCCCGCCACCGGATCACCGTGCGCGGCTTCGAGGTCACCGGCAGCGAGGACAAGGGCGTCTACTGGCGCGGCGGCGACGAGATCGTGCTCGAGGACCTGGTCGTGCACGACAACGAGGGCAGCCCGGCCCTGAGCCTGGACTACGCCAACCGCACCGGCCTGCCCTCCACCGGCTTCACCGTGCGCAACAACCATGTCTTCGACCAGCGGGGCGAGTGCATCTACATCGGTGGCTCGGAAGGCGAGGACCTGGACAGTCACGCCGATCTGGTCTTGGAGCGCAACCTCGTCCACCACTGCTGGGCCCCACTGACCTCCGAGCACGACGGCATCAACGTCAAGGACCGCATCGAGGGTGTCACGGTCAAGGACAACGTGGTCTTCGAGACCGACTGGGGCATCGAGGTCGCCAGCCCGGCCCGGGTCGAGGGCAACCTCGTCTTCGACGTCGGACGCAACGGGTTCCACTTCAGCGACTCCTGGGGCCGGGGCATGAGCGGCCTGGAGCTCTCCGACAACGCCGTGCTGCGCCCCGGCGAAGACGGCCTCTACCTGGGGGCGGAGCGGCTGGTCTGGGAGGACGTGACCGTCGACGGCCTGCTGGTGACCGAGGCCGGTGTGAGCGCCATCGTGGCCGCGGCGAACGGCGGGCTCAGGGCCTCGATGGACCGGCTGGTCCTGGTGGAGAACGCCGTGGGTCTGGACGGCTGGGGCGATCCCGAGCTCGAGGTGGCCCGCTGCGAGACCCGAGACAACGACCAGGACGACGACGGCGCCGCAGACAACGCCCTCTCCGGCTGCACCGTGAGCGAGATCCAGGTCGGCGATCTAGAGCCCTCCGCCGGTCTCGACGGCCTCTGGCTCACCGACGACGACCCCTGGCGGCAGGCGCTGCCGCGGAGGGAATAGGCGTCACTCCACCGGCACCAGGTCCGCGAACCAGAACCCGTCCCGCTCGACGATCTCGCCCCGCTTCATGGCGACCGGCTCCGAGAAGCAGGGCGCGTCCCAGACGAAGGTGTGGAACTCGCCGCCCTCGCCGCACGGATCGACCCCCTCGGGCACACCCATGTCCTCGAAGGCAGCACCGACGAAGGCGGGGTCGAGCTGCTCAGGATCCACGCACGTCACCACGGCCTTCACCCCGGCCCCGACCATCTCCTCCGCCAGGGCCGCCGTCTCCAGCCCCCAGATGGGAAACAGAGGTGCGATGCCGGTGCCCTCGAGCAGGCGCACCCGGTAGGCGCGCACGTCCTCGAGGTACAGATCGCCGAAGGCCATCGCCTCGACACCGTCCTCCCGGGCCTCCTGGATGGCGGCGGCCATGCGCTGCTCGTAGACCTCGTTGCTGCAGGGGTGTGGCAGCTCGATGGTCTTCAGCGGCAGCCCGGCCGCGTCGGCCTGGGCCTGGAGGAGTTGTCGACGCACGGCGTGCATCGCCACGCGATCGTGGGTCTCGTTGACGGTGGTGACCAGGCCGACCACGTCGACGCCCTGCTGCCGGAGGACGTGGAGCGCCCAGGCCGAGTCCTTGCCGCTGCTCCAGCTCATCAGTGTGCGCATGGACGGCGTCTAATGCGGCCAGGGGCCGCCGGCCGGTCCGATCCACGACGGCGGCGCCTCGCTGGAGATCCGGTGTTGCACGGAGTGATCGGTCAGTACGACTCGATCGCGCCGAGATCGGTCCCCAGCCCCTGGGGGCGGGTGTCCCCGTAGTGGTCGGAGGTGGTGTAGGCGGAGACGTCCTGGCCGTAGTCGATGCAGTTGGAGCCCCAGACGAGGGAGAAGTCGTCGGCGCTCTCGTCGGTGAAGACGGGGTCCTGGGAGATGTTCCCGCTGGAGCCGGTGAGGTCGGAGAGACCGGCGTAGAGCGTGCCGGAGCCGTAGAGGTCGTTGTGCTCGAAGGTGAGGGTCGAGGAGACGCCGCTGTCCAGGGCCCCGAGCTCGGCCGTGCCGGAGTCGTAGACGATGTTGTTGATCAGGGTCGTCGTGGGGGTGCCGGTGGTGAGGAGACCGTAGGTCCCGGACCGGACGATGGTGTTGTTGACCACGAAGCTGGCGTCGGAGTCCTCCAGCGCGACGCCGACCTGGGTGTTGTCTACAAGGATGTTGTTGAGGACCGTCGCCGAGGAACCCGTGAGCCCGAGCCCACCGGCCTCGCCGCTGCTGGTCGCCTCGTTGCCCTCCAGCCAGCAGGACTCCACGGTCGGGGCCCCCCCGTCGATCCAGAGAGCGCCCCCGCGGGAGGCCGAGTTGTTCTCGAACCACACGCTCGAGATCAGCGCGTCGGAGCCGGAGAGCGCGATCCCACCGCCGTCCGTGCCGCTGTTGCCCTCGACGATGCAGTTCGTGATGGTCGGCGAAGCACCCGAGACGACGATCCCGCTGCTGCTGCCGCCGGAGATCGTCACCCCGGACAGGCTCGCGTCCGAGGTCTCTCCACTCTCGAAGGTGACCACCGTGCCGCCAAGGCTCGACTGGATGATCGTGGTCTCGGCCCCATCACTCGACGAGATCTGCAGGTCCACACCACCGAAGTCCACCTGCTCGTCGTAGGTGCCGGGCAGCAGCACGATCTCCGTGCAGGTGTCCCGGTAGGCGATGGCGTAGGCGATGCTGGGGTGCGGATCGGCCTCGGTCCCGGCTCCCCCGGGCAGCACCGTCGGGTCCGCGTAGACCGGGCAGGCTCCCGCCGCGATCGTGACGCTGGCCGTGTCCGCGATCCCATCCTCCTCCTCGTCGCTCGGCGTGACCTCACACGTCCAGACCTCGCCAGCGGACGTCTCCCCGCCGGAGACCGTGTCCCCGGAGTGGGTGGTCGTCGTGGCGCTGCCGTGGGGCGTGCCGTCCACATCCCACGACACGGCGTAGCTGACCGTGTCCCCGTCGGCGTCCGTGGCGTCGGTCGTCACCTCGCAGAGCAGGTCGTCCGTGCCCGCGGCCGGCGCCGCGGGATCGATGGCCACGACCGGCGCTGTCGGCGGGGTGTTCACCACCGTCACGACCGAAGAGGTGACCGGGTCTCCGTCGTCCACTCCGTCGTTGGGTGTGACCGTCACCTCGAGCTCGTCCCCCTTGTCGAACCAGGTGGCGCCGTCGAGGCTGCCGCCGGTCTCGGCGACCGAGCTGCCGTTGACCGTCCAGTCATAGCTCAGGGTCACGGTGTCGCCGTCGTCGTCGGAGGTCGAGACCGTGGCGGTGACCGTGTCGTCCGTGGCCGGATCCGAGGGCGAGAGACCGATGGAGTCCACCACGGGCTCGCTGTTGGTGGCGCCGATGGTGAGCTTGTCGGTGCTGCTCTCGCCGTCCTCTTCGCCGTCGTTGGGCGTGATCACGCAGGTCCACACCTCGCCCGTGGTGACGGGCGTGCCCGGCTCGGTGTCGCCGGGGTTGTCGGTGGTGGTCGTCCGGGTTTAGATCAACTCGTCGTGGAGCCAGACGACCGTGTAGGTCACCGGGTCGCCGTCCGCGTCGCTGGAGATGCCGTCGATGCGACAGACCAGGTCCTCTCCCCCGGCCGACTCTCCGGGATCGATGGAGATCTCCGGGGCCGTCGGAGGCGTGTTGACGATCGCGTTGGAGGTGGCGGAGGACGGCGCCCCGGGCTCCGTGCCGTCGTCCGGTGTGACGACGAGGTCTATCTGGTCGCCCTTCTCGAAGTAGCTGCTCCCATCCAGGCTGCTCCCGGTCTCGGCCAGGGTCGAGCCGTCGATCGACCAGACGTAGGTGAGGCTCACGGTGTCGCCGTCGACATCGGTGGTGCTCACCACAGCGGTGATGACGTCGTCGGTGCCCGCGTCGGTCGGCGAGAAGAGGACCTTGTCGACCGTCGGGGGCGAATTGGAGATCGTGAGGGTGTCGGAGACCGCCTCCCCGGTGTCCGTGCCGTCGCCAGGAGTGACCGTGCAGGTGACCTCGTCGTCGCGCCCGAACACGCCCTCCAGGGTCGTCGCGCTCCCGACCGTGGCCCCCGCGATCGACCAGACCACAGTGGAGTGGTCGGTGTCCCCGCCGTCGCCGTCGGTGAACGTCCAGGAGCAGGTCAGGGTGTCCAGCACCGCCGCCGGATCCGGGGAGATCTGGACGTCCGTGATGGTCGGTGGGCTGTTGCCGATGGTGATCGGCGCAGCGGTCTCCGCCGGCCCGTCACCGAAGCCGTCGTTGGGGGTGACCGTGACGGTGACCTCGTCGCCCTCCTGGAACCAGGTGACCCCGTCCAGCGAAGTGCCCGTCGCCCCGACTCCCGACCCGTTGATCAGCCAGGCATAGGACACCGTCACGCCGTCCCCGTCGGCGTCCGAGGTGGCGACGCTGACGGTGAGGGTGTCGTCGGTGCCGGCGTGGGAGGGGGAGATCGAGACGGCGGTGATCGCCGGCAGGGCGTTGCCGACGATGAGCGTGGCGGTGTCCGGAGCACCCGTGGCCTGCCCGTCGTCCGGCGTGACCTCGCAGGTGACCGTGTCTCCCCGGACGAAGGCACCCGAGAGCGTGGTGTCCGTGCCGACGGCCGAGCCCCCCACGGTCCAGACCACCGAGGACTGGTCCGAGTCGCCGTCCGGGTCGTCGAAGGACCAGGAACAGGTCAGGGTGTCACGGGTCGAGCCGGGATCCGGCGTGATGGCGACTCCGGAGACGGAGGGTGCCGAGTTGTCGATGGTGAGGCCGACGTAGCGCGGCGTGCCGGTGTCGATGCCATCACTCGGAGTGACCGTGCACAGCACGGTGTCGCCTCCCCGAAAGCCCCCGGCGAGGGTCGTGCCCGTGCCCACGACGCTGCTGCCGACGGTCCACTCGACCGTCGAGTGGTCGGCGCCGCCGTCCGGGTCGTAGAAGGTCCAGGAGCAGGTGAGCAGGTCGTCGGCCACCGCCGGATCCGGGGTGATGACGAGGGCGCTGACGCTCGGCGCCGCGTTGTCGATGGTCAGGCTCGCGGACTCCGGCGTGCCGACCTCGGTGCCGTCCTCCGGGGTCACGGTGCAGGTGACGACGTCTCCGCCCGCGAACGCCCCGGCGAGGGTGGTGCCGGTGCCCACCGCGCTGCCGTTGACCGTCCAGGCCACCGTCGAGGCGTCCCCGTCGCCGTCCTCGTCGTGGAAGCTCCAGGAGCAGGTCAGGGTGTCGCTCGCCTCCGCCGGCTCCGGCGTGATGACCACCTCGCTGACCCAGGGGGCGGCGTTGGAGATGGTGATCGACGCCGAGACCGCCGTCCCGGCGTCGGCCCCGTCGTCGGGTGTGACGGTGCAGGTCACGGTCTGGCCCGAGGAGAAGGCATCCGAGAGCTCGCTGTCGGTGCCTGCGTTCGTCCCATCGACGGTCCAGAGCAGGCTGGAGGCGTCCGCGTCTCCGTCCGGATCCTCGAAGCTGTAGGCGCAGAGCAGGACGTCGGAGACGATGGCGGGGTCCGGGGAGACCGTGACCGTGGTGGCCGTTGGGGCCGCGTTGGTGATCGTGACGGAGGCCTCGGCCGACGCGCCCGCCAGGCGGCCGTCCGATGGGGTGACCACCACGGTGTAGGTCTTCCCCCGCGTCGTCGAGGCGCTGTGGAGCACGACGCCGGTGTCCGGGAGCGGCACGCCGTCCTCGGACCAGGCGTAGGTGTAGGTGACCGTGTCGCCCTCCGCGTCGAGACTGTCGGCGTCGATGATCACGGTGAGGTCGTCCTCCGTGTCGGCCGGATCGGGCGTGATCGAGACCGTCGGAGCGCCGGGTGCACCGTTGACAGTGAAGGAGACGTCCTCCTGGGCCTGGTGCCCGTCGGTGTCGGTGACCCTGACCGTGAGGACGTGATCGCCAGCGGACAGCGCATCGCTTGTGAACGCGGCCAGGCCGGTGCTGTCCGGCCCCTCGGTGCTGAAGACCCCGTCTCGGTCCGACTCCCAGGTCGCGACCAGGTCGGCGAAGCTGTCCTGGAGGTCGGACATCTGGGCGGAGAAATCGATCGAGTCCCCCTCGTCGACGAGGTCGCCGCTGCTGGGGGACGTCACGGTCAGCGAAGGCGGTGAGCCCACGACGTAGACGACGAAGTCCGTGCAGGTGCCGCCGACCTCGTCGGTGACCGTCACGGTCACCACGTGGGTGGTCGTGGAGAGGTCCGAGAGAGCGAAGACCGTCTCCCCGGACGTGTCGGGGGTGCTGGATCCCAGGGGGCCGTCCCGGTCCGAGCTCCAGTCGACGGTGAGCTGGTCGGCCCGGATGTCGGCATCGCCGACGAGGGCCTCGAAGACCACCAGCTCTCCCTCCTGACCCACGGCGTCGTCTTCGGGGCTCGTGATCTCGCAGGTGGGCAGCGCGTTGTCGGACCCGACCTCGACGACCACGGTGTCGCTGCCCCGCTTGCCGTCGGTGTCCTCGGCCCACAGCGTGATGGCGTGCTCCCCTTCGGACAGTCGCCCCGAGCCGGTCACCGTGCCGTCCGAGTCCACCTCCAGGGACAGGTCCAGGGGTCCCTGTTCCGAGCTCTCCCAGCCCAGCACCAGGTCCTCCGGAGGCTGTTCGTCGTCGTCGACCAGGCCCTGGAAGAGCACGAGGTGGTCCGCGTAGTAGGTCCCGGCCTCGGTCGGGGAGACGACCTGGACGGTGGGGCTGCCGGTCGGAATCACGACGAGGGTGACCTGGTCGGTTCCGGACGCACCGCTGGGATCGACGACCTCGACGAGCACGACGGCGTCCTCGCCGCCGAGGGTGATCGTGCAGGCGGACCGACCAGCGCCCCCAGGCGCGACAGGTCCACACACGGTCGCGCCACCCACCTGCCATGTGACGCGCAGACTGCTCACCGGGTCGTCCGGGTCGGTCACGCTGGCGGTCAGGACCAGCTCGCTGCCTTCGGGGAAGGTCTCGCCGTCCTGGTGCGAGACCAGGACCACCGCGGGGGCGGCGCTGAACCCGCCACCGTCGTCGTCACAGCCGACGAGCAACCCGGACAGGAACATCAGTGCAGCGGCCGGACTCATGCGGCCTCCGGCGCAAGAGGAGCTGTCGGAAGAGGAGCTTCCGCACAGTCTACTTGCATCGAGGGCGTCACGCAGACTCGGTCAGAGAGTCCTCTCCCTTCGGCTTGGAGTCACTTCCAGAGTCGAGACGCTCATCGACCCACGCCGACCCGGTCGGCGGATCGAGGGCCTCCTCCAGGATGCGCAGGAAGACCTCCTCGAGGTCGTTGGCGCTGGGGTGGTTGTCCGACCGCAGCTCCTCGTAGGTGCCCTGGGCGACGATGCGGCCCTTCTGGATGATCGCCAGCCGGTCGCAGACCTCCTGGGCCACGTCGAGGGAGTGGGTCGACAAGAAGACCGTGCGCCCCTGGGCCGCGAGCTGGCGGAAGACGTCCTTGATCTGGCGGTGGCCGCGGGGATCGAGCCCGACCATCGGCTCGTCGACGATCAGCAGCCGTGGCCTGTGGAGCAGCGCGGCGGACAGGGTCAGCCGCTGCTTCATGCCGTGGGAGAACCCCTCGATGAGCCGATCGGCGAAGTCGCCGAGGTCGTGGAAGGCCAGCAGCCGGTCCCCTTCGACCCGGATCTCGTCGCGCTTCATGCCGAAGAGGCCCCCGACGAAGGCCAAAAACTCCCGCGCGGTGAGCTTCTCGTACAGGTAGGGCCGGTCGGGGATGTAGCCGATGCGCCGGCGGGCCTCGACCGGATGGGCGTCGATGTCCAGCCCGTCGATCTCCACCCGTCCCCGGGTGGGGGGCAGGACTCCGGAGATCATGCGGATGGTGGTGGTCTTGCCAGCCCCGTTGGGGCCGAGGAAGCCGAACACCTCTCCGGACCGGACGTGGAGGTCCAGCGGGAACAGGGCCTGGAAGTCCCCGTAGACCTTCTCGATGGCGTGGGTCTGGATCACGGCTCAGCCTCTATGAGCTCGAAGGCGAGTCGGCCCATGACGCCCATGATCTCGATCTGGCGGTCGAGATCCCCCTCGACGATCTTCACGTGCGTGGCGTCGGCCGGGAGCTGCCCGAAGGTCGGGTCCACGGGGACCCAGCCCAGGGCATCGCCCAGGTGGACCTCGGGCCAGGCGTGGTAGTAGAACGCGCCCCGGTCGCCGACCCGGTCGGAGTAGACCACTCCCGCCGCGATCCGGGCTGGAATGCCGGCCGCGCGGGCCATCGCCACGAACAGGCTGGTGTGCTCGTTGCAGTCCCCCTGCCGCATGCGAAGGACCTCCAGGGCGCTGGGCACGCCCATCACCGGGGTCTTCTCGAGGGTCTCGTAGACCCAGTTGTTGAGAGCGCGGACCGCCAGGATCCGGTCGCTGAAGGTGTCCAGCAGGCTGTGGGTCGCATCCTGGATCTCCCGGTGCTCCACCGCCAGGAAGGGGGTGGCGCCGAGGTACTCGGCGAAGGCCTCCGGATCGGCCTCTCGCGGCACCGGCTCGGCGTCTCGCAGAGAGGGGGGAGCCACGGTCACCCGGTCCCCCTCGCGGACCTGGAGGGGCGGCTCGTGGCGGATGAGGTCCGGCTCGACCCCCTGAATCTCAAGCGTCACCCGGGTGGTGACGCGGGCATCCCGCAGGCGGCCGTGGAGCTTGACGGCGCTCATGGCGATGATGTCCACCGGCTCGTGACCCTCGGGCATCGCCAGGGCCTCCTCGCGGGTCTGGCGGACCATCGCCGTGCCGAAGCCACCCTCCTCCCGGAGCATGTCGCCCGCCGGCGTGATCAGGGCCCGGGTGGTGACACCGGCCACGTCGCGCTCGATCCAGTGGGCCTCCTCCCCGGTCGGCAGGACCTCGGTGCCGACCACCTTCATGGTCATGGTCTGCTGGGCCAGGGTGGTGGGGCTGAAGTAGGGCACCTCGTAGGTCTGGCCGACCACCAGCTCCTCCTTGGCCCCGAGCCAGGAATTGAGGGTCAGGTCGAGCTGCGGCGGAGACTCCAGGTCCAGGGTCAGCTCGCTGGCCTCGCCACCCTGGAGCAGCTCCATGACCAGCTCGTCGCCGTTGACCTCGCCGTGCACGTTGAGGCGCATGGGCTCGGCCTCCAGGAAGGCGTCGAAGGCCTGGAGCACGCCCTCCTGGTCGACCAGGGCCGTGCCCGCGCTGACGATCTCGTTGATCTTGCCGAACGCAGCCACCTTGAACGCCGCGTGGTGCTGGAACACCATGCCCCCCGAAGCGGTCCCGACACGAGAATTGACCGCGTAGCCCACCTTCTGCCCCTCGAAGTAGATCCCCATCCACTCCTCGGTGGTCTCCCCCTGCGCCAGGGCGCCCACGCTGATCGGGACCAGCGCCTCGTCAGGTGGCTGGACCGTCATCCAGGTCGCCAGGGCCACGAACGCCGCCAGGGCGCCGGCCTCGACGATCAGCAGGAGGGAGGGTCGCTGGCTCAGATCGGGCTCCTCGGTCCGGGCGGGACGGTCCAGGGTACAGGCGGAAGGGTCGCCGCTACGGGAGCACCCGGGGATCCGGGGCCTCCAGCCTGCCAGCAGCCAGGAAGGCGGCGGCCACCCGGGCGATCTCCCGGTGGGGCGGATCCTGGTCGTGCTGCGGCATGTACTGGGTGTGACCCCAGCCCGCGGCCCGTTCTTCCTCGACCGTCTGCGGCACCGGTGATGAAGGTCCCTCGAGCCCCAGCGCGGTGGGATCGTCGGTCGCTCGCCGCCAGCGACGCGCCACCGGAAAGGCGAGTCGCAGCACGCCATCGGCGGTCGAGTGCAGCACCCCCACCTTCCTCGCCGACCGCACAGCGGGGCCGTAGACGTCGTTGCGGAAGCTGTCGCCCTCCACCGCCGCGGCCGTCAGCAACACGCGGTCGCTCCGCTGCCCGTGAGCGTGGAGCCGAGACAGGGTCTCCAGCACCACCCGAGCCCCCAGGCTCTGCCCGAAGAAGCTCGGGCTCCCCGAGGTGTGGCGCTCGATGAAGCGGGCCAGGGCCGGTCCCGAGGCCACCGCCGCGTCGTCGGAGCGGCGGAAGCGGACCATGCGCAGGAGCCCGAGTCCCTGGTCGGAGGGCCAGATGACCCCGAAGACCGGCCGGCGCGGCCCCGCGGGCAGGCGCGGCACGAGCAGCTCCAGCTCGCTGGAGACCATCTCCTCCCCCAGCGCCCAGGTCTTGCCGTAGCCATGGATCACGAAGATGGGCGGGCCCCAGCGACGGAAGCCCCGCACGAGACGGGGATCGAGCGCCCGACCCGAGGGATCGAGGAGCTGCGGCGTCCGCGAGACCCAGCCCTGGCGACGCCGGGTCCGAAAGGCCAACAGGAAGGGCTCGAAGCCCACCTCAGAGCCTCTTCGTGGCCAGGGAGGTGGCGGTCTGGAGCAGGTTGACCAGGTCCTTGGTGATCGGAGCGATCGGCACGGCGATCAGCCCGATGCAGAACGCTCGGGTCAGCCACACCCCCGGCTCGTCGCGCAGATCGCCCGTGTTGGCCAGGACGTGGGCCAGGATCGACGCCACCAGGGCGAAGACCATCGACAGCCGGTACATCTTGGAGCGGAAGGCCCGCTGGGCGGCTCCCGCGATGCCTCGCGCCCGCAGCTCGGTGAGGGAGAGGTAGCGGGCGAGCAGGGCGCTGTGGTCCAGGTCCGGTGCTTCGTCCGACCGCGCCGCCTCGACGGCTGCGACCAGGGCCTTCGCGTCCAGGCCGAGGTCCCGGGCCACCTTGTCGGCGGTGCGGGCGTCCAGTCCCAGCTCGAAGCCCTCTCGCAGCGCCTCCTCGAGCACCCCGGCGCCGGAGCGGAACGCGTCCTCCAGCAGGGGCTCCCACTGCGCCGGGCCATAGGCGGCCTGGACGAGCTCTCCGAAGGGGCCCAGCTCGTTCCGGTCCGGCCCCCCGTGCAGCGCATCGAGGACCCTCTCGAAGCCGGAGATCCCCACCTTCCCGACCTTCAGCCCCTCGACCACTCCCTGGGCAGCGACGCCCATCGCGCCCGCCTGGGCCAACAAGATGCCCCAGTCCTCGACCAGGAACTCCAGTGCCATGTTCCAACCTCCCTCACCCCGGAGGCTACACCCGACGCGGCGCGCGGCGGCGCCGACCTCCCGGCTTGACGGCCACCACGGCGGGGGAGATAGGGTACGGGCCCAGGAGACCCGATGGAGCTGGCGACCCACGCCATGGCCGACGCCGGCCCCCCCAACGTGCCCCGGACGGCGGCGGCCCTGCGCTCGACCCGTCTGGGGCTGGTGGCCATCGCCGACGGGGCTCGCGGCATGCCCAGGTCCCAGTACAAGATGGTGGCCGCGGCCGCCCAGATGGCCCTCGATCTCTTCCGCATGGACCTGGAGCGCCACGAGGAGCTGCTCGGCCCCTCCCCCAAGGTCGCCGCCGGCGCCTGGAAGGAGCGCATGGACGCCGCGCTCCGCCAGGCCGTGGGGCGCGCCGCCCAGGAGATCTTCGCCCTGGCCCGGCGCCAGAAGAGCCAGCTCCGGGTGACCCTGGACGCCGTGGTGGCCACGGGTCACGGCACGGCGATCGTCCACCTCGGCGACGGCCGCGTCCACCTGCTGCGCCGGGGCCTGGTGCACCAGCTCACCCGCGACCAGGTCCGCAACCACGATCGTCCCTTCGACTCGGAAGACGACGTCGAGACCCCCCTCTACTTCCTCGGCCCCCAGCCCCACGCCAGGCCCGAGACCGCCTTCCTCGAGGCCTCGCCCGGCGACCGCCTGCTCCTGCTGACCGCGGGCTTCCATCCTTCGGCGAAGCCCAACGCGCTCCGCGAGGTGGGCCAGGACCCGGATCCGGAGGGCATCACCGCGCGGCTGCTGGCCGGCGCCCGGGAAGCCGGCGAACAGCTACCGCTGGCCGCGGCCATGCTGACGGTCCGCGGCGACCCCGACGCGGTCCCGGAGAGCCCTGGCCGCCTGGCGACCCTGGCACGCATGCCCCTGTTCCAGTGGTGCACCGAGGCCGAGCTGCTCGTCGTCGCCGGCCGCTGTCGACCCCTGCACCTGCCGAAGGGCAGCCTGGTCTTCCGGGAGGGCGACACCGGGCGGGAGTTCTACCTCGTGGTCGCCGGACGGGTGGAGGTGCTGAAGAACGACAGCGCGATCGCGACCCTGGGGCCCGGCAGCACCGTCGGCGAGATGGCGATGCTCGATCAGCCCCGGCGGTCGGCCACGGTCCAGGTGGCCGAGCACGCCGAGATGCTGGTGATCTCCCGCGAGTCCTTCTTCCACCTGTTGAAGGGCAACCCCCACCTCGCGGTGAAGATCCTCTGGAACATGTCGCTCCGCATCTCGGCCCACCTCCGGGCCACCTCCGAGCTCCTGGCCCTGCGGGCCTTCGAAGGGTCAGAGGAGATCAAGCCCGACGGCTGGCTCGGCCCGTGACCCTCCAGATGCGAGCCTGGGCCTGCTCCGATGCCGGCCGGGTCCGACGGCACAACCAGGACGCCTTCCTGATCGACCCGGACCTCGGCCTGTTCGTGGTGGCCGACGGCATGGGGGGCGGGGCACGGGGCGAAGTCGCGAGCGGGCTGGCCTGCAATGCCCTGCGCGAGCGCATCGCCCTGCACCGGAGGGATCTCGAGGACTGGCGAGCCGAGCTGTCCGACACCCACGCCGACGAGATCGAGGGGATCCTCGAGCAGGCCGTCCAGGCCGCCTGCCGCGAGGTCTACGACGCCGGCGCGGCCCTGGCGGGAGAGGTCGGCCGCCTGGGTTCCACCCTGGACGTCGTCTGGGTCATCGGCAACCAGGCCTTCACCGCACACGTCGGCGACAGTCGCATCTACCTGGTCCGAGGGGGCAACTCGGAGGTCCTCACCGAGGACCACACGATGGTCCGGGAGAAGCTGCGGCGGGGCCTCATCACCGAAGAGGAGGCCGAGCTGGCCCGCAACCGCAGCGTGATCACCCGAGCCATCGGCGTGCAGCCGCGCGTCCACCCGGACCTGCTGCGGCTGGAGCTGGCCCTCGGGGACAAGCTCCTGCTCTGCTCCGACGGCCTCTACCGCAAGATGACCGCGGAGACCTTCGTACAGCTCCTGGCGAGCACGCGCGGCTCCACGGCCGTCGAGGTGCTGGTGGACATCGCCAACCAGCGTGGCGGCCAGGACAACATCACGGCGCTGGTCGTCGAGGTCACCAACGAGGGCCCGGCCCCCCCCCCCCCCCCCCGCCCCCCCCCCCCAAAACGCCCCGGGGCCGCGGCGGGGGTGGGGCGAAGGCC
>CAZCVP010000046.1:0-28759 GCA_964501915.1 uncultured Enterobacterales bacterium | reverse complement strand
GACAACATCTCGGGGGGGGGGGGCGAGGGCACCAACGCCGGGCCGGGCCCGCCCCCCCACGGCTTCGCCCCCCACATCAAGGCCCTGAGAGCCTGCGAGCTGTTCTCCTACTGCACCTGGAACGAGCTGGCGCGCATCGCCGAGGTGTGTCGCGTGAAGGACATCCCGCCGGGCGCCTGGGTCTTCAAGGAGGGGCAGCCCGGGAGGGAGTGCTACGTCATCGACCGCGGCGAGGTCCAGGTCATCAAGCAGGACAAGGTCCGCTACACCCTGGGACCGGGGCGCATCTTCGGTGAGATGTCCTTCATCGACGTGCCCCGTCGCACCGCATCGGTCCGCACGTCGGTGCCGACCCGCGTGCTGATGCTCAGTCGAAGGGACTTCCTGCAGCTCATCCGCCAGGACGCCGACCTGGGCAACCGGGTGCAGTGGCAGATGCTGCGCCAGCTCGCCCGACTGCTCAGAGGGGGCTGACAGCTCCCCAGATCACGAGCTGGTGATCGCGCGTCTCGAGCTCCCCGGCCGCCACCACCTGGGGCTGCCCGCCGACCTGGGCGGTGGCGCTGGCGGGCATCGAGACGGTCAGGGCCCGTGTGAGGCCCGACAACAGGCGCAGCCGGTGGCGCTCACCGAGGGGGGCCTTGACAGCGCCGCCGAGGAGCTCCACACGGTCCGGGCGGGCGACCAGCTCACCCTCCACCAGCTCCAGGGTTCCCCGCACCTCGTAGAAGCGACGCCTGGCCGGACCCTGCGCCAGGTGCTGACGCACGCCCAGGCGGAAGTGGTCAGGCCGGAGGTCCAGGCTGACGGGCTCGATGATCTCCTCGACCCAGGCCTCGCGCAGGACCTCCGCCCGGGCGAGGGAGAGCGCGGTCTGCTCCGGGACCACGGCGGCCCAGCCGCCCCGCGGGACCGGGAGCCCGGCGACCTGGCCGGGACGCAGCACCTCGAACGCGACCTCTACGACCACGTGTTCCTGGAGCGGCCGGAGCCGCAGCGCCCGCACGGAGTCCAGCGGCAGCTCCGCGATCACGGCCGGCCCCGGTGGATCGACCTCCATGGCCGCCCGCAGTCCCTCCTCGAGCACGGCGCCGACCATCGCGTCCAGGGCGTCGGAGCTCTCCCCGATGACCAGGTCGAGCCCCCACGCCTCGGGGGCATGGGGCTGGGCCACCACCGCTCCCCCGTCGAGGATCACCTCGAAGGTGCAGTGCATCGTGCCCGTCCAGGTCAGGGTCTCCGTGGCCTGCCCGAGCAGGGTCTGGAGCTCCACATCGACCACGCCCTCGATCGGTGTGCTCACGGCGAGCCGCTCCTGGCGCACCGCCACCTCGACCGCCCCGACGGAGAGCTCCTGCACGGCCTCGAGGACCCCGACCACGCCCCCGTCCAGCCGCAGGACCGAGGGCAGCTCCGCCAGCTCCGCGGCCACCTCCTCGGCGATCCAGGACGACACGAGCTGCTGGTCCAGGACGAGGGCGGCCTGGGCTGGCCACTCCGCGGGGAGCGCGGAGAGCGACGCCAGGGCCTCTCGCGCCGTCGCCAGCGGGTCGGTCCTGGGGGCGCAGGAGAGGACCAGGCCCAGGAGCAGCGGGCTAATCGACGACCTCCCCGAAGCGCCCGGGGCGGAAGGTCCCGAGCACCGGGATCTCGCCCTGGCAGGTGTCGTAGGAGAGCCAGACCATGACCGCCTTGCCCTTGATGTGGTCCCGGGGAACGATGCCCCAGACGCGCGAGTCGGCGCTGTTGTCCCGGTTGTCGCCCATCACGAAGTAGGAGCCCTCGGGCACGACCGACGGGCCGTGGTTGGCGAGCCCGACCCGGGATCCGGGAGAGGTGAGCACCTTGTGCTGGACCCCGAAGAGGTCCTCCCTGTAGAGGCGGGCGGTCTCGGCATCGCAGGCATCGTCGACGAAGCGGTACTCGTCCAGGTAGGTCCGAGACGCCTTCTCGCCGTTGACGAAGACCGTGTTGTCGCGCACCTCGATCCGGTCTCCCGGCACGCCGACGATGCGCTTGATGTAGTCCAGGTCGGGGTTGGGCGGGTAGCGGAAGACGATGACATCGCCGCGCTCCGGCTCCTCCAGCGGCAGGATCTCCACGTCGGTGAAGGGCACCCTCAGCCCGTACTTGAACTTGGACACCAGGATGTGGTCGCCGATCTCGAGGGTCGGCACCATCGAGCCGGACGGGATGCGGAACGGCTCCGCCACCGCGCTGCGGATCGCGAACACGGCCAAGAGAGCCGGTCCCCAGGTCTTGAAGACGTCCCAGATCGTTCCGAGTCGACCGGCGCGATCCGCGGCCTCGAAGTCCAGGAGGTCATTGTCTGCCTGTCTGCCCATGTGGGACTCTCTAACACGGACCGCGCCGGTAGCTTCCGTGCGTGCTACCCCTTCCAGGATGGACATCGACCGAATCGCGACGGTGCTCGAGCCCGAGCCTCCCGTGGTGCTGGACGGCCCCCCTCCCACGGGACGGGCCGCTGTGGCCGTGGTGCTCCGTCCCGGTCCAGGCGCATGGCCGGAGATGCTGATGATCCGCCGTTCCGACAAGGAGGGAGACCCCTGGTCGGGCCACATGGCCTTTCCGGGCGGCCGGCAGGAGCGCACGGACCCCACCCTCATCGCCACGGCGATTCGGGAGACCGAGGAGGAGGTCTCGCTGAGCCTGGGCCCGGCCCGGCGACTGGGGGCCCTGGACCCGGTCTACAGCCCGCGCATCGCGCCGCTCCGCATCGACGCCTGGGTCTTCGCCATCGAAGACCACCCCCCGCTCGACCCCAACGAAGAGGTGCGCTCGACCCACTGGTTCGACCTGCGGCGGCTGCTGGACCACGAGGGCCGGGCCACCTTCCCCTTCGACTGGCGGGGCCAGCCGGTCACCCTGCCCTGCGTGCGCCTGGACGGCTGCTTCATCTGGGGCATGAGCCTGCGGATGATCGACGACCTGTTGGCCCGACTGCGGCGCCTGGGCTGACGGTTGGACGTCGTCGACCTGAGCTACCTGGTGGGCGGCTGGTGGCTGCGGCTGTGGGGCTTCCGGAGTCGCAAGGTGCCGACGGCCTCTGGCCGGGTCCACCTCTTCGATGCCGTGGGCCGGGGCACCCTGCCTCCCGTGCTGGTCCTCCACGGCGTCAGCGCCTCCGCCGCCCAGTACGCCCCCGTGCTGCGGCGCCTGCGGCGCTGGAGTCGACGGGTCATCGCCGTCGACGCGCCGGGACACGGCTTCTCCGATCGGCCACCGGACTGGGACCCCCAGCAGCTCCAGCTCGGCATGCTCGAGGCCCTGGAGCAGGTCCTGGACGAGCCTGTCGTGGTCTACGGGAACTCGATGGGCGGCTATGGCGCCATCCGGCTGGCCCTGGAGCGCCCGGAGCTGGTGCGGGGGCTGGTGCTCACCTCGCCGGCAGGAGCACCGATGACCGCCGCGGCGCTGCGGGACTTCATCGGGCGCTTCGCCTTCCGGTCGGCCCGAGACGCCGTGGTCTTCCTGGACCGGCTCTACGGCGAGCGGAAGTGGCTCACGCGCTGGATCGCCTCCAGCGTGGTCCACCAGATGGGCCGCGTCTTTCCCCTGCTGGAGCGCCTGACCCCCGAGCACCTGCTCAGCGCCGAGGACCTCGCTCGCCTCGAGGCCCCGATCCTGCTCCAGTGGGGGGCCAAGGACCGGCTGATGCCGCCCGAGCACCTGGCCTTCTTCCGGTCCCACCTGCCTCCCCATCGCTTCGAAGCGCCGGAGACCTTCGGCCACTGCCCGAACCTGGACCGACCCGGCGAGCTGGCGGGGCGGATCCGGGCGTTTCTGGAGGGACTATGAGATCTGCTGCTGCTTCGCCCGCTGCCGCTGCCGGCGCAGCAGGGCGTCGAGCTCGGACCCGAGCATCACGTTGAGCCCGGCCACGTAGAAGTAGAGCAACAGCCCGATGACGGTGCCCAGGGAGCCGTAGGTGGCGCCGAGGTCCACGACGCGCTCGACGTAGATCCCGAAGCCCAGGGTGCAGACCACCCAGCCGCCGGTGGCGAAGCCGCTGCCCCAGGTGACCCAGTGCCAGCCGTCGTGCCGGCGGGCACCGGTCTGGTACAGCGTGTTCACGAGCTGGTGCAGCACGAGCAGGATCACCGGCCAGCGCAGCAGCGAGATGGTGACGGCGATGCCTTCGGTCATCAGCCCGTGGTCCAGCATCCACGTCAGCACCCACTCCCCCATCGAGAGCAACACCAGCAACACCACCGACACCAGGATGACGGCCAGGGTCACGACAGCGCCGAGCCCCCGGGCGGCGAGGGGGCTGGACAGCCCGCCCTCTCCCCAGGCCGCGCCGATGCCGCTCAGGATGGCCGCCACCCCCCGCGAGGCCGAGTACAGCGACAGGGCCAGGCCCAGCACCATGCGACGACCCGGATCGATGTCCGTCAGCCGCTCGACCTCCATGAGCAGGGGTGCCGCCACGGCCTCGGGCAGGGCCTGGTCCAGCAGCCGGGCGAAGCGCTCGACCTCCGCCGACAGGTCGAGGAGCGCGAGCAGACCGAGCAGGACCATCAGGGCGGGCAGCACGGACAGCAGCATGTAGAAGGCCGCCTGGGCCGCCCGATCGGGCGTGCCGTGCGCATTCATGCTCCTGGAGACGTCTCGCGCCAGGAAGATGAGCTCCCCGAGTCTCTTCAACGCTCAACTCCGGTCAGGGCCCGGATCTTGTACTCCCCGCCGGAATACTTGATCTCCGCCGGGTAGGGCCCGGTGGTCGCTCGGACGACAGCGCTCCTGTGGCCGAGGATCCGCTCGCCGCAGGTGAAGCTCCCGTCCTCCGGCATCACGGGGCAGCGGACCGCCTCTCCTTCTCCGATCTCCACCCACAGCACGATCGGTCCCCGGGGAAGCTCGTCCATGTTGACGATGCGCCCGGAGAAGCCCTGGGCCTGGTCTCCGGCGTCGGGAACGGCCCCCTCGTCGGCCGCGGGCGGATCCGCCGCCGGCGGCCGCTCCTCGTAGAGCTGGACCACCAGCACACCGGTGCCGTCGTCGTGCTGGGTCGTGGCGACGGCCACGGGCTCCAGGGCGCCGAGCAGGGTCTCCAGGTCGGCCTCCGGGTAGCGGGCGAGGTCCACGACCACGTACTTGAGCCCCTCTCCCATCAGCCAGGCGAACTCTCGCTCGTAGGCCGCCGGGGGCAGGCGAGCGCTGCCGGGCACCGACTGGCCGGCGCTGGCGAAGGCCAGGTCGATGGCGTTCTTGGCGAAGCGGCCGCTGGGACCCGGCCGGCGGGCCAGGGTGAGCAGATCCGGGGCCACAAAAGACCGCTTCGAGGCCCGGGTCTGGAGGAAGAGCAGCTCGCCCGAAGCCAGGTCCTCCCCGAGGGAGGCGAAGACGGGGGCGGACTGTCGCTTCTCGTCCCCGGACCCGGGCACCTCCAGCGGCGCGAACAGCAGGGCACAGTCCTCGCCGTCCTCGGCGAGCGCGTCGGCGAAGGCGACGTCGGGCAGCTCGACGAGAGGGTAGGCCCGCACGTAGCCGCCTGCGTGAGCGCCCCACAGCGCCAGGTAGCCGCCGGCGACCAGGGCCACGAGCCGCTCCACCCAGGGCCACCGTCCCAGCAGCGAGAGTCCGACCCCGGCGAGGGCGGACCCCGCGACTGCCGTGGCCGCCAGGTAGCGACGCGGGAACCGGACCACCTCCCCGATCGGAGAGTCCGTCCACAGGGCCACGAGCGCATGGTCCAGGGACATCAGCACGGTGGCGACACCGAGCAGCGTGAGCCAGAGGTGGCGCCGCAGGGCGAGCATGGCGCCCAGCCCGAAGGCGAGCCAGTGGGCGAGGGGCGGTGCCCAGATGTCGGACACCTTCCACCCCCGCGAGCCCGGCGCGAGGGCGAGCTGCTTCAACAGCTCGAGCGTGGCCGCGTTGCTGGTGCGTGCAGCCTCGACCTGGTCCGCCGTGCCGGCCAGCGACGCCGACGTGGCGTCCAGCACGGGGGAGAAGGCCCACGCCAGACCCGCCGCCCCGACGGCGACCACGACCCCCGAGAGTCCCGCCACGAGCAACCCTGCACGGCTGCGGATGAGGGTGAGACAGAACAGGGACGCCAGGGCGGCAAAAGACCCGTAGTAGACGGACTCCACGCAGGTCAGCAGGAAGAGCCCTCCGGCGGCCAGTCCCCAGCGCCAGTCCCCGCGGGTCGCCAACACCATCGCCGCGAGCTGCAGCGGCAGCCAGCCGATGGCGAGGACCTCCAGGGTGCCATCCCGCAGGGCACCGCCGAGCACCGGCTGCGTGGCGAGCAGCGCGCCGGCCAGCCACCCCCCGGCCGCGCTGCCCCCGAGGGTGCGCACCAGGACCGAGGCGCCGGCGAACGCCAGCAGGCTGTAGGCGAAGACCAGCAGGCCGAGGGCGATGTCCGGACCGGCCAGTGCCGTGACCGGCGCCCAGGCCAGCAAGGACGCCGCGGGGAACGGCAGCAGGTCCACCCCGTTGGGAAAGCCGACCACCGAGGTCCCGAAGGGCCAGCGGGGCAGCTCCTCCGCCACCAGCCAGAGACTCCAGTGGGCGCGGAACACGTCGGACCCCGCCTCTCCGGGCAGCGCGTGCCCGAGGTTCGCCAGGAGCGGGCGATGCAGCAGCAGGGCCACGGCCACAGCGACCACGGCTGTAGCGAGCCGTTCCTGGCGGTGGGTCATCACGTCCGGGCGCTCATCCTATCGTTGCCACGCCAGCGGGATCCCGTCGTCGAGAGGTCGACGGCCGGCGGCGCAGGCGGTAGAGATCAGAGGTCGCTGCACATCAACGCCCCAGCGGTCCACACGCTTCGGAGGTTCCATGGCTGCCCCCTCCCTCAACATCCCCGTCATCGAGGCCCCCGCCGACGAGCGCGTGGAGTATCTCAAGAAGGTCGGCATCTACACCGCCGCCTCCCTCACCATCGCGGCCTTCACCGGCATCTTCAGCGCGATGTTCATCGCCCCGGCGGTGGGCTATGGCTGGCCCTCCCTCGTCGGCATCCTGGGGAGCTGGGGCGTGGCCAACTGGGTCGCTCCGCGCTTCGTCTTCGGGGCCCAGAAGCAGTTCGGCCTCGTGCTGGCCAGCGTGGCCTTCGGCGTCGCCTTCGGCTGGCTGTTGCTGATGGCCTATGCGGTCTCCGGTGCCGAGCTGGGCAACCCCTTCACCCTCATCGGCCAGGCTCTCGCCGCCGTGTCCCTGACCGCCTTCGGCATGGTCGGCTACCTCTGGTCCAACCCGAAGGACTTCAGCTTCATCAAGGCCGGCATGGCGATGCTCGGCCTGCCGATGCTGGTCCTCATGGGCATCACCTTCGTCTTCCCCATCGGCGGCACCCTCGGCCTGGTCATCAGCGCCGGCTTCGTGGTGTTCTCGGTCGTCGCCCTGCTCTACCGGCTCAACAGCGTCCTGCACGAGATGGACTGCTCGATGCACGTCGAGGCCGCCTACCTGCTCTCGATGGCCCTGCTGACCCTGCTCTGGAACGTGCTGGTGCTGCTGATCCGGCTGACCAGTCGGGACTGAGGCCGCGAGGCCGCTCAGCGTCGATTGCGAAAAGGCTTGAATTGCTCGCGGGTCACGAGCCCGGTGAACAGGGTCTCGCCGCTGCGGCCCTGGGCCCGGTTGAGCAGCCGACGGGCGTGCACGTAGGCCCGGAAGAAGCCGGACACCAGCGCCTCCTGGGCCGCGGTGAGGGGCCGCTCCGCACACACGAGCTTGTCGTCGGGCAGCCCCGCGTCGTAGAAGCGCACGATGGCCTGGACGCGGCACTCGACCTCGGTGCCGGAGGACAAGCGCGCCCCGAGCACCACCGCGTCGAGGGGGTCGCCATCCCGCCCGGCCAGGTCGGGGACGTAGCCGTAGTTGAAGGGCGAGGGCACCGGCGAGACGTACTCGATCCGGCCCTCGCCGTGGAGCTCGCGCTTGACCAGGCCGAAGCGCGGGACCTCGATGATCACGACGACGGTCTCCGGCAGCTCGGTCAGCACGGGAGGGGGATATGGTGGGGGGCGAGAGGAGACCACGCCCATGGCGCCCCTGGTGATGCTGGCCCTGCTGGCCTGTGAGTCCGAGACCGGCTTCGTCCGGCAGAACGATGACCCCCAACACGTCGACGGCAACGGGAGGATGCAGCTCGAGCCGAGCAAGGTGGTCCTTCGAGGCCTCGTCCCGGAGATCACGGCCTCGGAGACCATCGAGATCACCAACATCGGCGACGCCAACCTGCTGATCTACGAGGCCCGCGTCATCACCAGCGGCAACGGCACCTTCTACCTGCCCTCGGAGTGGCAGGAGCAGGAGCGCACGATCGCGCCCGAGCGCTCGGTGGAGATGACCATCGCCGCCACCCTCGGCAGCGAGGAGTACCAGGAGGGCCTGCTCCGCATCAAGAGCAACGACATCGACGGGCTCGAGACCCTGGTGACGCTCCAGGCCTGGCCTGCAGGAGACACCGGCGACACCGGCGACACCGGCGACACCGCCTGCGACTCCGGGTCCGACTGCGGCTGAGCGCATGTCCGAGACACGGTCCTGGCGGCCGGCCGAGCACGGGCTGCCCGACCACACCACCTACCGCTGCCTGCTGCCGCTGCCCGGCGGGGGCCTCGCCGCCGGCACCGACTATGGGCTGGTGCTCTGGCGGGAGCAGCGGTGGCAGGCCTTCCCCTACCCCCGCGGCGCCCGACGCGAGAGCCGGCGGGTCGAGAGCCTGGCCCTGGACGGCGGCGCGCTGGTGGTCGTGACCCAGAAGAACTGGTACCGATGGCCCTTCTCGGGGGAGGCCCGCGGCCGCTCCTTCCGTCGCGACGCCTACGGCGTGGTCATCGAGCTGCGGGCCGTCCACGCCACCGGCGACGGTCTGCTCGAGGCCTGGGCCGACGGTCTGCGCGGCGGCGACGGTCCCCGGGACGTCATCCGCTTCGCGACCACCCCGGAGGGCGTCTTCGCCGGCACCCTCGACGGTCGCCTCCACCACGTGGACCACGGCGAGCTCCGGCGCTTCGAGAGCGAGGGCCGCCCGGCGCCGGTGCGGCACCTCGCCTGGGCCCACGAGCGCCTGTGGGTGGCCTGTGGGGGCGCGCTGCACACCTGGGACGGCGCCCGCTGGACTGTGCGCCCTTCCGAGCCGTACGGGCTGCACGTGGATCGGGACGGGCGGCTGTGGACGCTCAGGGACGGACGGCTCCATCGGTCGGTCGACGGGGCCTGGCCGGAGCCCGTCGAGCTGGAGCTGGTGCGCCCCTGGACCGTGACGAGCACGGAGACCGGTGACCTCTGGGTCGGCTGCGTCGGAAGCCTGGTCCAGATCATGGGCGGGTGGTAGCGTCCACCCCGCGACCCTCGAGGCGGTCCCGGTCTCCAGGAGGTGACATGTCCCCGCTGATCCTGCTCGCCGCCCTCCTCACGTCCTGCGCCACCGACTACCCGGACGACGCCGACCACCAGGACGCCGTCGACGACGACTGCGTGGCGTGCCACGTGGAGTCCGACGAGGGTTCCGAGCCATCGGACTCCCACTTCGACGACGAGGTCCTCAAGGAAAGTCGCGAAGACTGTACAGAGTGCCACGCTATGGAGGAGTAGCCGCCCGACCCGTGGTCGGCTTGGGAACCCACACCTGGTGGGGCCGCACCCGCCAGCCGGTCTTCGGGTAGCCCGCCTTGCCGGGGAGGGTCAGGCGCCGGTCCCTCCGGTAGTGCTCCCCCATGCCGTGGCCGAGGATCTTGGAGGCCGTGAAGACGGCGTCCCAACGACGGGCCTCGAAGGCCGCGTCGATGGAGCGCACCTCGTCGGCGTAGGGGCTCAGGGCGTGGTCGACGTCCCAGAGGGCGATCAGGGGGAAGCTCGGAGCCTTGCCGGCGAGGACGGGGAGCCAGGGGGCGTGCACGATGAGGACCTCGCCCTCGACCTCCCGCACGGCTTCGACCACCGTGTCCAGGGCGGCGACGTCGGCGTCGGTCGGCACGAAGCGCTCCACCTCCCAGCGTCCGGTGATCAGGGGCTCGCAGGCCAGCAGGGCTCCGAGCACGCCCAGCGCCACGTGGACGTGCGCCATCCGCTGGACCGCCAGAGCGCCGGCGACGGCCAGGATCCAGATGCCCGGCATCAGCACGTTGACGAAGCCCCCGTGGTGGGCCCGCATGAGGATCGTGAGGGGCACGAGCACCACCAGCAGGCCGACCCACCAGGTGGCGCTCTCCCCCCGTGCCCGCCGCCAGAAGGTCAGCAACAGGGCACTGGCCGCCACCAGGACCACGGCCAGGGCCAGCCACGGCGCCACCACCGACCTCACGAGTCCGGAGGCCCAGCCGGGTCCGGCGAGCGCGACGACCCAGGCCAGGCCCAGCGCCACCAGGGACGCGACCGCGGCCCACCAGCTCCAGCTCCGCTCCCTCAGCACCACGACACAGGCCACCAGCGCCGCGGCGTTGAGCCCTCGGAGGGCACCCCAGAGCTCCTGCTCGGCCAGGGGCCAGGCCCGCTTGCCCACGAGCGGGTGGGAGCCGGGCACCGCCAGCAGGTAGGTCAGGAAGTGCCCGTCCGAGGCCACCTGCAGGCCCAGGACCCACGCCAGGGCCGGTCCCGCGGAGGCGACCGCGAACTCCAGGGCCCGCGTCCGGCCGCGCCAGCGCCAGAGCCAGAGCAGCATCGGGACCCCGAGCAGGGCGTAGGTGTGCTTGGCCGCAAAGGAGCCGGCCAGCAGCAGCCCGGCCAGGACCACCGCCTTGCGGGTCCCCGTCCGACCCACCACCATCGCCCAGGCCGCCAAGGCGAGGGCCAGGGTGTCGTTGCGGGCCAGGTCGTAGAAGGCCCCGACGTCGTCGTAGCCGAGCCAGAAGATGCCCGCGACGGCCACGGAGAGGCCCCAGGATCCTCCGTCCCGACGCACGGCCACCGACGCCGCCACCCCGATCAGGACGGCGAAGATCAGCGAGAGCGCTCGCGCCAGGGCGTAGTCGGGGGGACCGAGCAGGCTCAGCAGCCAGGGGTAGAGCGGCGGGTAGAGGAAGGGGATCCAGTCCGCGGAGGGGGGGGTGTAGAGCGGCAGCCCCTCTCGGAGACGCCACACGTGCACCAGCATGCCCCCCTCCATCCACTCCAGGTCGTAGGGGTAGGAGAGGCGCGGCCACACGGTCTGCCAGAGCAGCACCACGGCGGCGATCGACAGGGCGATCGGCGGGAGGTCCAGCAGGCCTTGGAGCCAGCGACGCATGGGCGGAGGTCTATCTCCCTGCGGGCGTCGGCCCATAGACGTTGAACCTCCCGTCCCGGAGGAAGCCGACGAGCTGCAGACCCCCCTCCCGGGCGAGCTGGACCGCGAGGCTGCTCGGCGCACCCACCGCGGCCATCACCGGCACCCGGGCGACCAGCGCCTTCTGCACCAGCTCGAAGCCCGCACGTCCGCTCACCATCAGGACCCGGTCCGCCACCGGGACCTCGTCCCGGAGGAAGCGCCAGCCGAGGACCTTGTCCACCGCGTTGTGGCGGCCCACGTCCTCGCGGAGCACCTCCAGGGCGCCGTCGAAGGAGAAGAGGGCCGCGGCGTGGGCGCCTCCCGTGGCGGCGAAGCCGACCTGGGCGGCGGCCAGCGCTTCGGGCAGCGACAGCAGCAGCTCCGCCGTGGCCCGTCGGGGGTCCCGAAGCGGCGGGGCGCCGCGCAGGATGTTGGCGATCGTGGCCTTGCCGCACAGTCCGCAGGACGAGGAGGCGTAGAACTCCCTCCTCGCCGAGGCGAAGCGTCCGTCCTCGAGGTCCACCCCGCTGGCCAGCCGCACGTCGAGGGTGTTGTCCTGGGGGTCCAGGGGATCCTGGACCTTGCGCAGGGCCGCCAGGTCGTCGGCCCCGTCGACCACCCCCTCCGTGTAGAGGAAGCCCGCCACCAGCTCCGGATCGTGGCCCGGAGTGCGCATCGTGACCGCCAGGGGACGGCCTTCGACGCGGATCTCGAGCGGCTCCTCGGTCACGACGCGGTCGGTGGACCAGTCCGCCTGGGGCCAGGCCTGGCGCTGGACCTCGCTGTGGGGATCGCGACTCACCCCGGACCCCTATCCGCCGCCCCCCCCAGGAGCGCCGCGATCGACAGGGCGGGCAGGGTGACGGTCTGGCCGATGTCCGGCACCTCGAAGGGCTCGACGCCGCCGGAGCCCCAGCTCAGCCAGCGGTAGAGCGGGTCGTCCAGGGACCGCTGGAAGTGGAAGCCGACGACCTCGGGGCGCCCATCGGCGGTGACCTCGCGGACCTCGACCTCGAAGTCCGGCATCTGGATGCGCTCACCCGGTTGGAAGGGGACCGATGGATCGCGCTCCAGACGGTCCATCGGATCCGACAGCCACCCGCCTTCCACGTCGATGACCAGGGTGTCGTCGTCCTCGCGGAGGAGGGTGCGGCCGGAGGCGAAGGTGGACAGGATGGCGATCCGGGCCGGTGCGGGCCGGCCCTCCACGCGCCGGATGATCGGCGTGTAGGCGACCGGAAACTCCTGGCCGCTGACGAAGAGGAAGACCTGGTCTTCGACGCCCGCGTCGGCCGGGGCGGTGTCGGCGCCGATCCGGAACACCGCACCGAACAGCGGCAGGCCGGCGGTCCGCGCCGCCAGGGTCAGTCCGGCGAGCGGCAGGTGGAGGACGAGCAGCAGTCCCACCGCTCCCCTCACCCACCGGGACGTCCCCGGTCTCGGCTCCGGGGACAGCCAGCCCAGGGCCTCCGCCTGGAGGGCCAGCAGCCCGAAGGCGCCCACGCCGGCGAAGACCAGCAGGCGGTCCATCGGGAAGGCCGCGCACAGCGGCACCAGGGCGACCGACATGCCCAGGGCCCAGAAGCGGGCCTCCGCGGAGCGGCGCAGCAGGGGGAGGAAGAGCACGACGAGCCCGGCACAGGCCGACACGGCCACCACGACCAGCGCCACTCCCGCCGAAGGGGGCAGGAAGAGGAGGGCATCGACGGGGACCTGGAGCCACTGCCCGAGCTGCAGCAGCGGCCACCGCGTGAGCAGCGCCGCGAAGAAGCCGACCGGGTCGCCGCCCGGGTCCAGGTAGAGGCCGGAGCCGACCGTCCCGTAGCCGAAGTGGTCGTAGGCCAGCCGCCAGAGCGCCACCAGCACCAGGTAGGGCCCGATCGCCGCCAGCCGGGAGCGCCAGGGCGCCCGATCGAGGGTGAGCTGCCAGGCCCCGAGGTAGGCCGCGGCCCCGAGGGTGGCCTCTCCGCAGAAGAGCCCGACGGACAGGGCGCCGAGGGCGGCGAACAGCCAGCGCGTCTCGCCGCTGCGTCGCCACCGCACGTGGGCCACGAACGCCAGTCCGCCGATGACCAGGCTGATCAGCGCGTGTCGGTTGGCCAGCCAGGCCACGTTCATCGCGTGAGCGTCCTCGACCGCGAAGAGCAGGGTCGCCAGGCCCACCACGGCGGCGCGCCCGCGGTGGACCGTGCCGTACATCCCGGAGACGACGGCGATCGAGAGGCCGTACCAGAGCACGCTGTGCAGGTGCTGGAGGACGAAGTTGTTGGGCCCCAGGAGGTGATCGAAGACATGGGTGGCGGCCGCCAGGGGTCGCAGCAGCGCGATGCGCAGGTCGGGGTCGGCCCACCAGCTCACCACCCCCTGACCCTGGAGGACCTCCGGCTCCAGGCCGCCGGGGACGAAGTAGTAGAGGTGGAGCACAGGCGGCAGGCCCTGGCCGAGGGGCCCTTCTTCCTGGAGCATCAGCCACCAGAGGTAGTCGTCACCGACCAGGCCCGCGCCGAGGCCCGGGAGCGCGAGCAGCATGCCGAGGCCGACGCAGACCCAGAGGGCTCGCGGGCCGGACACCAGGGTGACGAGGCGCCGGAGCATGGAGCGCCCCCAGGACAGGTGGAGCGCCGAGCATAGCGGAGGCCCCGACCTCCTGGGTGTGCCCCCAGACCCCGGAGTGTGCCCCGAGACCCCCCAGTGCTGACGCTGATGTTCGCCGTGCCTACAGGTGGTCTCGCCCGGAGGATAGTGATGGCTGCCCCGAGACCCGCATCGATGACTCCACTCGAGATCCTCAAGGCCCGCTTCAGCCACCCCGCCTTCCGGCCCGGCCAGGAGGCGGTGGTGGATCACCTCTTGGACGGCCAGAGCGGCCTGGTGGTCATGCCCACCGGCCACGGCAAGTCCCTCTGCTACCAGCTCCCGGCCCTGGCCCTGGGCGGCACCACCCTGGTCGTCTCCCCCCTGATCGCCCTGATGAAGGACCAGGTCGACGGTCTCCAGCGCCAGGGCATCCGGGCCACCTGCATCCACTCGGGCATCTCCCACGAGGAACGACGGGATCGCCTGCGGGGGCTGCGGGACGGCTGGTGGGAGCTGGTCTACGTGGCGCCGGAGCGGTTCACGCCCCACTTCCTCCGTCAGCTCGAGAGGGTGGACCTCCGGCTGCTCGCCGTCGACGAGGCCCACTGCCTCTCCCAGTGGGGCCACGACTTCCGGCCCGACTACCTGCGCCTGGGCCGCGTCCGGGAGGCCCTGGGTCAGCCCACGACCATCGCGCTGACCGCCACCGCCACTCCGAGGGTCCAGGACGACATCCTCGCCCACCTGGGGCTGCCCGAAGCCCGCCGGTTCATCCGCGGCTTCGACCGTCCCAACCTCCAGCTCGAGGTCATCGAGGTCAGCAGCAGCAAGGAGAAGGCCACGCTGCTGGCAGAGCTGGTCCGGGGCTCGACGGCGTTGGTCTACGCCGCGACCCGCAAGAACGTCGAGCGGGCCGCCCGCTCCCTGCGAGAAGAGGGCGTGGCGGCCGGCATGTACCACGCCGGCCTGACCTCCCAGGACCGCACGGCGGTCCAGGAGGCCTTCATGGGGGGGCGGCTGCCCGTGGTGGTGGCCACCAATGCCTTCGGCATGGGCGTGGACAAGGAGGACGTGCGGGTCCTGGTCCACTGGGACGTCCCCGGCACGGTCGAGGCCTACTACCAGGAGATCGGGCGAGCCGGCCGCGACGGGGTCCCGAGCCGGGTGGCGCTGCTCTGGAAGGACTCCGACCGCCACACCCAGGAGTTCTTCATCAACATGGCGCACCCGCCGGCCGCCCACGTCCGGCAGGTCTACGACACCCTGCTGGCCTGTCGCACGAATCCCGTCTTCATCACCCGGGAGGAGCTGGCTCGGGATCTGCCCGGCGACGCTGGCGGGGAGCGAGCGGCGACGAGCTGCATCTACCTGTTGGAGCGCGAGGGGTGGGTGCGACGCATCCACCCCAAGGACCGTCCCGGCCGCGTGATCCTGCGCACCGACGCCCCGGTCGAGACGCCCTCCGGCCTGCGGGGGCGGATCTGGGCCCTGGTCCGGGACCGCCTGGCCGAGTCGGCCGACGACGCCCTCTCCGTCCAGCCCGAGCGCCTCGCACACCAGCTCGATCTCCAGCGAGACCAGGTGGTCAACGCGCTGCACGGCCTGTCCGAGCGCGGCTTCCTGGAGTGGCGACCGGCCGAGCGCATCGGCGGGGTGGAGCTGCTGCGACTCGGGGAGCCCCTGGACCTCGACGAGGCCCGTCTGCGCAAGCGCAGGAGCCGGGAGTTCGACAAGCTCGACCTGATGCTCGACTACCCACGCAGCGCCTGCCGGCGGCGCTACCTGATCGAGTACTTCGGCGAGAAGCCCCCCTTCGAGCGCTGCGGCACCTGCGACGGCTGCCGCGCCGGCTCGACCTCGAGCACCGAGCAGCGGGCCCTGTCCATGGAGGAGGAGACCGTGGTCCGCAAGGTCCTGGCCTGCGTGGCCCGGATGCGCGGCAGCTACAGCCCCAACCTCATCGCCAAGGTGGTGACCGGGAGCAGGGACCAGGCCGTGCGCAATTTCCGCTTCGATCGCCTGAGCACCCACGGCATCCTGGCCAACTGGACAGCGAAGGACGTCACGGCCGTCATCCAGGCCCTCTGTCGGGCCGGAGCCCTCGAGCGCCACCGCGTCACGCGAAGCATCAAAGGCCACGATCGCACCTACGTCGAGGTCGGGCTGGCGCCGTTGGGCATCCAGGTCATGAAGCAGGAGGCCGAGGACTTCCGGATGTCCTTCCCTCAGACCAACGCCCTGATTCCCCGTCGTCGGCCGGCCGTCCGGCGCCCGGGAGAGGCCCGGGTGGCCACCGACCTGATGGTCTACCTCAAGGACGTGCGGCGGAAGATTTACCCCCCCCCCCCGGTACCCCCCAAAATTGTGGCATCGAACCGGACCCTGGAGGACATGGCTCTGTTGCGTCCGACCACCAAGGGCGCGATGCTCGCCGTACATGGCATGGGCCCGGTCCGCTACCGGCGCTACGGCCCCACCTTCCTGGAGGCCATCAAGGCCTGGAACCAGGGGGAGTGACCGCCGGCCCGGCCCCGCTTCGGGATACACTGACGTCATGCCACGCAAGGCCCTGCGCGAAGCCCTGACCGCCCTCGAGGAAGCCCTCGAGGGTCCGGGTCAGCTCGACCTCCACGATCGCGACACCCTGCTCCGCCTCCAGGACGACATCGAGCGGGCCCTGGAGGCCACCGAAGAGCTGGAGGGTGAAGGGGGGGACCGCGTCGCCGACGGAGCCCAGGACCTGCTGTCGCGCTTCAACAGCGACCACCCGGTCCTCGCCACCGTGCTCGGCCGGCTGGCGGACGCGCTGTCGGCGATGGGGATCTGACCGGAGGCGATCCTCCGGCCGGGGTGATGGACGCGCGGCGGGCGGCGGTGAGATCTGCGACCGTCCACGTCCACGACCCCAGCTCTACCCGTTCATCCAGGCTGGCCAACGGGGAGGTTGGAGAGATCGTGGGTAGGTGGATGTGGCCTCGGGAATCGGACCGGAGGGCGGGCACTCCCAGGTCGGGGCTGACCCACGGGATCTTGAAGAAGTGAGGGCCTCGGGGGCGAGCAGGCATGGAGACGGGGGGGGCGTCTGGGGGTTGATAGAGAGTGTCGTTGACGGGGGCGTTAGGTGCCATTGGCTTCGCTCCATTTCACGTGATTTCAGTCGCTTGCATGTGCCTGCATCGACGAGGGGAGCTCTCCTGCTTGACCGGCGAATGATCGGTCATTATCCTGACAGCAGATATCCCAAGGCCGATACTGGGTGGGCTTGACCCACACAGGCGGCAGGTCCTACGGCCACCCTTCGGGGTGGCCGTAGTTTCATGGCGGCAGTGTAAGCATGCGTTATCTCTACATTGACGAGGCGGGATGCCCAGGCATGCTGCCGACCGCATCCTCAAATGTCCAGCCGGTCATGGTCATCGGCGGCCTATTGGTACCGCAGGCCTCTCTCAAGCGGCTCACCGTTGACTTCCTGGGCACGAAGAAGAGGTTCTTCCCCCAACATGGCGCCGAAGTCGCGGCACTTTCTGGACTGGTCATTGGTCGAGATCAAGGGGGCCGAGCTGCGCAGGTCAATAGCTGAGGGCACTGCCCGCGAACGACATCACGCTGTTGGGTTCACCGACTGCGTCTTGGGGCTCCTCCGCAAGAGCGGAGCGCGGCTTCAGGCTCGTATCCTCGTCAAGGGCATCGGAAAGCCCATCGATAGCCACGCGCTCTACACGGCCTCAGTCCAAGCGCTTTGCACTGGGTTCCAGTCAGCGCTCTCACGTGCCAATGACATCGGACTCGTCATTCTCGACAGCCGCCGCAAGCCTCAGAACACCCGAGTTGTTCATCCAGTCTTCACGCAGAAGTACAAGGTGGCAGGAGATAGTTACTCACGAATCGTGACCAGCCCGACCTTCGGCCATGCGTCAAGCCATCCTGTTCTCCAACTCACCGACATTGCCTGCTCTGCGCTTCTCTTTCCCATCGCCATCCAGACGTACTGCACAGGGCATGTGACCAATCTCCATGTCCGACCGGGCTACGCTCGGATGCTGGCGTACCGGGTGGAGACCGACCTGGTCCGCGCCATCGCGTCCCCCTACCCCCGCAGCCCCGACGAAGGGCGCACCCTCGTCACAGCCGCTCTCCAGAGTTCCGGCGACTCAAGGTGACCGAGACCGAACTCCGTGTCACCATCGCCCCACAGAGCAGCCCACACCGCACCCTCGCGATCGCGCAACTAGGTGACATCCTCACCGATACTGCGACCAACTTCCCGGCTACGAACCCACGCATGCGCTTCGCCGTGAGAGACGACTCTCGCGTCAAATGGCGAGGATTGGATGTCAGGAGGTCTGGACTCGATGGCTGGAGCCTGCGCCGGCGACCCTCCGCTTGCACGTGGATCCCCAGGGGACCTCTTCTTCGGGAGCGGCTCCACCACATGCCCGCTGCGCGGGCACGTCTGTTATCGTGGGGCGTTAGATGACAGCGCGGCTCCGCTCTCGGCTTTGGTCGATGACTATGACCCCTTCACCTTCTTGTATGCGGCGTCTCCCAGCACTCCTCCAACGATACCCCCGGCAACACCACACACTATGGTCCCGACGCCCGGCATGAGCAGGGTGCCAAGCGCTGCGCCGGCTTCCATTCCTCCCCAGGTCGAGACGCCCGTTGCGACGTTGCCGGCGCTGCGGGCCGCGAGTTCGCTGGAGTCGATTTCTCCGACTGCCGTCTTGTAGGCATTTTTGCCGATGTCTACTGCCGTGACTGCGATCGCGACGGGAGCCGACCCGCGTGCCAGAGCCCCAGCGCCCGCCCGGGCCAGAGCCGTCTGGGCTCCAACGGCTGCAGCACTGACCGCAGCCCCGGTTGCAGCGCACCCGGCCGTATCCGCCGCCGTGTCGACTACCGCTGCATTGGCCGACTTCTCATCCTTGGCCACGCTGACAATGTTGGTGATCGCCGAGATCCCCGCACCAACGAGTCCGCCTGTCACTGCACCGCTCTTCAGTGCGCCGACAACTTGGTTGCTCACCAGCCTGGATGCCGCCGTCGTGGGGTTTGCAGCGGCCTCGATGGCCTCTGCGTGCGACAGTGGGGTGCTGGCTGCCCCAGAGTTCCTGATGGAGCCGGAGGCCTCCTCAGCGACCGCCGGGTAGTTCCGCCGTCCCAGGCCGTCTGTCCCTCGTCGTCTCGCTATGTCGCGGACCTGGTCCACTTGGTCTGATGCCACCACTCGTTGCATGTTGTCGTACTTCACATTCGCGATCTTCCGCGTCGTGTCGGATGCCCTACGGCAGTACTTGAGTTGGGCCAGGTCGACCTGAGCCCCACTCTTGGTGACAACCACATCGGCAGCCGCGAAGGGGTCTCCCATCGATGCCGTTGTCTTTGCCTGCAAGCCACGGAGCCCTTTCCCGGCCGCGTCGGTGTTGAACGTCGTGGCGTGGATCTCTTCCGCGAGTCGACCGGCCAAGCGCTCGGTCCCCTTGTGGCCCCATTGGGATGCTACTTCTCGTATTCGAGATGCTCCTTCCTGCGCGGCTCGGACCGCGTTGAGGGACCTGCTGGCCGTCTCAGCTACGGCCCCGCGAACGGCTGCACTTGCTCGGTCTTTCAATGTGGACGGCACTCATGACTCCGGGGTGTATCTGGGCAACAACGCGATTGACCATGAAATCCTTACACTGGTTCCGAGAGATCTCTGAAAAGTGGGTTCAGGGACCGGTCGGACCTGTGCGCTCCGCCAACTGGCAGCCCAGGAGCGGACCGACACCGCCCGCGACACCCCCACCATCATGTCCGCTCTTGGCCTGTGTTGAACGAGGCCGCGACGCCTCCCAGCGTCTCGCCCCGCCCTCTGGAGCCAAAGGCCCGACGGAACCCCGAGGGGAGGACGTGCTGGACGAACCGGTCCAGGAAGCGGTGGACGGGCAGGGTCACCGGACCTCTCCGGCCCCGGAAGGTCACGGTGTCCTCGCTCACCGCCAGGATCCGAGCGTTCGACAGCGCCACCCGCTTGACGTAGCGCCCCAGGTAGGTGAGCACGTGGTCCACACCCTGGTCGGCCTGTGCACGGCGTCGAGGGCCTCGGTCCAGAGACAGCCCTCCACCGGTGACGAGGGCGTGGACGTGGGGATGCCAGCGGAGGTCCCGGGTCCAGGTGTGCAGGACCGCCGCGATGCCGGTCGTCTTCGAAGGATCACGCCCCCTCCGACACCCGCGGCAACTCCAACACGAACAGCGCCCCCCCCTCCGCATGGTCACTCGCCGTCAACCGACCCCCATGAGCCTGCGCCAGCCGCCGCGCGATGCCCAGTCCGAGCCCGTGTCCCTGCCGCGCATCAGGCCCCTGGAAGCCAGTCTCGAAGATCTCGTCGCCGAGCCCCTCCGGCAGCCCCTCCCCGTGGTCCCGCACGCTCAGGCGCGCCCAGGCCGCGTCGCACTCCAGGGCGATCTCCACACAGCCACCCTGCGGACTGTACCGGCAGGCGTTGCTGACGAGGTTGTCCAGGATGCGCTGGAGCCCCACCGGGTCGCCGCTCACCCGACATCCGATGGCCTGACGGTACTCCAGGACCACCCCCGTCTCCCGGGCCCGGTGGGTGAGCAGACCGAGAGCTCGCTCGACCAGGTCGCCGAAGTCGAGCTCGACCAGGCACAGCGAGGAACGGCCGAGCAGGTCCCGCGCGAGGTCGATCACCTGCTGACTCAGGGTCAGGATGGCCGAGAGCGCCTCCTCCTCGAACGCCTCGCTGCGCCGGGCCTCGCGGAGCTCCTCGGCGAGGATCATGACCGTGCCGACAGGGCCACGGATGTCGTGAGCGACCTCGGCCGCACGACGCTGCCGCGCAGCGGAGGCCTGCCAACGACGGGCGTTGCTCACCGCGATGGCCCCGTGGGCCGCCAGGGCCCGGAGGAGCTGGACCGCCTGCAGGAGCTCCTGCTCGCTGCGACCGCGGCTGTCCACCATCACGGCCCCGTGGGTCGCGTCCCCGTCGACGAGGGGAACGCACATCACCGAGCCGAGCTGGAGCTCCCTCACGCTGGCCGCGATGCGCAGGTCGGGACGGTCCCCGAGGTCCGCCGCGATGACCTCCTTGCCGCTCTCGATCGCCCGGCGGGCCACACTCGTGGACGGCTGGCCGGGATCGGAGTCGTCCGCCGCGCAGCTCGCGGCGACCACGAGCTCGTCACCCTCCAGGAGCATCACGAAGGCCCGCTGCCCGTCGAGCAGCTCGAGCGCGGCGCGGGCGATGGCGTCCAGCAGACCCTCGAGGTCCCGCTCTCGGGCCACCCGGACGGCCAGGTCCTGCAGACGACTGGCCCGATCATCGCCCCCCTGTTCCAGGTCGGCCCCGGCGCGCGCTGTGAGCAGGTCGGCACGCTTGCGGAGGGCCACGTGTCCCACCTCCTCGGCGTAGACGACGACACGGGCGACCTGCGCCAGCGCCTCCCGGTGGTGACCGGCGACCACCAGCGCCTCGGCGAGCCACAGGCGGACCTCGGCGAGGTCCCCCGCAGCCCCGCTCTTCTGCAGCGGATCGAGGATGTCCGACAGGGCCGCGACCACGTCCACCCGAGCACCCGCCCGCACCCGGCCCAGCAGCAGCAACACCTCGGCCCGGGAACCCTCGAGCTCGGCGCCGTGCTCCTCCGCCAGAGCCCGTGCCTGCTCGGCGAGCGACACGGCATCGGACGAGGCCGCCAGGGCCGCCCGCTCCGCCCGCAGACGGGCGACCTCGACCTGCACGCCCGCCATGGCCTCGACACGCGCCACCTCCTCGGCCACGTCGAGCCAGCCATCGGCCGACAGGAGCTCTCCCAGCCAGATCTGGAGCGCGGCCATGTTGGCGGCTGCGTTGGCCCGGGTCTCCACGTCCCCCAGCTCACCGGCCTTCGAGAAGGCCCACTCGCCGGCCTGGCGAGCCCGCTCCCACCGGGCGACCTCGCGGTAGGCCGCGCAGAGGTTCGTGCGGATGCGGACCTGCTCCAGCACGTTGCCCAGGCGGTCGAAGGCCAGCAGCGCCTCCTCCCACAGCGCCAGCGCCTGGAGTCGCTCCCCGGCGAAGTATCGGGCCACGGCGGCGTTGTTGAGCAGACGCCCCCGGTCGAGCAGGCCCATGCCCTGGCTGGCTGCAGCCGCCCGCTCCAGGATCTCGGCGCCTCGACGGACGCGACCGGTGCGCACCAGCAGTCGGCCCAGCTCCTGGTCGATCAGGGCCCACGTCCGGGTCCCTCGACCCAGCTCGACGGGCAGGGCGTCCAGCTCGGAGACCGCCGCGGCTCCCTGCCCCTGTTCGCCCAGGGCCTGCGCATGGACCAGGTGTGCCATGAGCCAGTCCTCCAGCTCGTCTGCCCCCGCCGGCGGCGCGGTGCGGACCAGCGGCTCGACAGCCTCGATGGCTTCGTCGTGGCGACCCGAGCGGAAGTGGACCTTGGCCTCCAGCACCCGCAGCGCGGGCACGTCGCCCGAGGCCAGCTCCTTGGCCTCCGCCAGCAGCTCCCGGGCCTGCGCCGGGTACCCACTACCGTAGAGTGCCGCCCGCACGACCGCCATCGCCGTGTCCAGCGTGGCCTGCCCGCCCGCCAGCCGCTCGCGGCCGAAGGCCAGAGCCTCTTCGGTCCGCCCGGCGTGGACGAGGCTGTCGATGCAGGCCACGGCCAGCTCCGGACCGGGGACCAGCTCCCAGGCCGCCTCGGCGAGCCGGGCAGCGGAGAGCGCCTCCCGCCGATGGAGCGCCTCGATGCAGCGGACCACGTGGGTGCGCAGCAGCTCCACGTCCCCTCCCTCCACGAGGTGCGGTCCGAGCCGCTCCCAGGGCACGGGGTCCGCGTCCAGGAGCAGCCGGGCGAGCGCCAGGTGGGCAGCGGTCGGCTCCCCCCCCGCGCGGACCAGGACAGCGGCGTCCCGCGGAGCCCGGGCCCGGGCCGTGCCCCGCTCGACGACCACCAGCCCGCGCTCACAGAGCTCCACCAGGGAGGCGTCGAGCGCCGCGGGCTCCAGGCCACCGAGCGTCGACAGGTCGGCGAGGGGGAGGGGGTCCCCCGACAGGCCGACCAGCAGCCCGACCTGCCGCGCCACTGGGCCGAGCCGAGGCTCCTCTGCCGGCGAGCCGACCTCGGTCATGACCAGCTCGCCCAGGCCGCCGGGGTCGACGAGCCAGCGGTGGGCCCGACGCACCACCGCACCGCGGGCGACCGCCTTGACCATCAGCTCGACCGTGTCCGCCGGCAGCCCCCCCGCACGCTCCTGGAGCACCTCCACGAGGTCCGCGAGGTCCCCGCTCTCCCCGAGGAGCTGACGGGCCAACGAAGCGATCCCGCTGGCGTCCAGGGGCTCGAGCTCGACCACCTGGGCGGCCCAGGCCGGAGCCTCGGTCCCGGCGACCAGCAGGGGCACCGTGCCCCGGTCCGCCAGGGCCGCCAGGGTGAGCAGGGTGCCCTCGTCGAGGCAGGCCCAGTCGTCGGCGATCACGGCCAGGTGCGCCGGAGCCCGATCACCGAACGTGGCGGCCATCGACGACGCCCGCAGGATCGGCTCGTGCTCGGGGGCCAGGCCCTCGCCGTGCCCCACCAGGACCTCGCTCTCCAGGGCCGCCTCGATCGCCCCCCAGGGCCGACCGACCGGGACCAGGCGGAGCGCGGGGAGCCCACGGGCGCGGACCTCCCTCAGGACACGACCCAGCTCGTGACTGCGCCCCGTGCCGCTGCGACCCACCAGCGCCAGGGTCCCCTCACCGCGGAGCCAGACCTCCGCCGCCTCGGCCACGGTCGGGCGCTCGACGTGCACGGACCGCGAGCGCCGGCGGATCAGCTCCGGCCCCGGGACCGGCAGGCGGGCCCCGTGGGCCTCGAAGGTGTCGGCCACGATGGCCGCCGCAGGTCGCTCCTCCGGCACCAGCGCCAGCATCGCACCGACCAGCTCGCGCAGCCACGGCTCGCCCTCCGTGACCTCGGGGACCGCCTGGCGACGCCGCACGAGGGCCTGTGAGAGGTCGAGCTCCGGCCAGGGCCCCGTCCCGTGGAGCATCTCCAAGAGCACCAGGCCCAGGCTGTAGAGGTCGCCGGCCCCGGTGTGGCTGCGACCCCCGAGCCGCTCCGGGGCCGCGTACTGGAGCGTGCCCCCGCTGCCCGCCCCGGCGAGCCCGAAGTCCACGAGGTGCAGGACGGGCTGCTCCAGGTCGGCGACCACGATGTTGTCCGGCTTGACGTCGCCGTGGAGCACGCCGGCGTGGTGGATCGCCGCCAGCGCATCGGCGAGCACGGCGCCCACCCGGGCGACGACCTCGGACGCGGCCGGCCCCGCCCGCAGCCACGCCGTCAGGCTGGAGCCCCGGGCGAGCTCCATCACCAGGAAGGGCTGGGTCCCACCGCCTCCATCGAGCACCCCGGGCACCGCGGGGTGGCAGACGTCGGCCAGGTTCCTCAGCTCGTCGCCGGGCGGCGCGGACAGGAGCTTGACCGCCCCCTCCCGCCCGTCCTCGTCGCGGCCTCGCCAGGTGGTGCCGAAGCCCCCCGTGCCGAGGGCTTCCAGCAGCCGCCAGCGGCCCACCCTCTGCCCGGCACGCCCCCTGGTGCTCATCTGCTCGGCCCCCGCGCTCCTGTCCGAGGTCGGACCCTACCCCCGACCATCGGACAGCAGCGGGCGGACTTGTGGCTCGTCGCTCAGAGACCGGACGGGTAGCTGTCTCCGCTGGCGTTGTCGGTGAAGGTGTTGCCCGTCTGGGTCAAGGAGTAGGACCCCGCGGCGTAGAGGCCGTAGTAGAGCGAGTGGGACAGCGTCGAGTTGGTGATGTCGACGGTGCAGTAGTAGCAGGACAGGTTCGCCGGGTAGCTGGTGCTCGACCCGCCGTAGCTGATCGTCGAGCCGTCGAAGGTCGAGCCGGTGGTGTAGGCGCCGAGCAGGATGCCCGCCCAGTCCCCCGCCGCGGGCGACGCCTCCGCCGAGGTGAAGGTGGCGCTGCTGGCGAAGATGTCGCCGTAGCCGCTCCACCCGGCGTAGAGGTAGCTGCTGCCCGACGGGAACACGATCTCGGCGCCGTCGATGGTGATCTCCACCGGCACCGCGGCGCTGCCATAGATGTTGAGGTAGCCGGCCCCCACGCGGTAGGGCACGCCCTGGTCGGCCCAGGTCCCGCTGGTCGACACGGCGTAGCTCGAGAGGAAGATGGAGTCCTCGGCGTTGCCGGTGTAGCTGGACCCGGTGTCCAGCTCGACGAGCTCGTCGGCCCTGATCACCAGCGGGTAGCGGTCGTTGTCGGTCAGGGTGTTGTTGCTCCAGGTGCCGAGGCTGCCGTTGGTGTAGACCCCGTCGCCGTCGCCGGACCCGGTCGAAGCCGTGCCCTGGACGACGCAGTCGCTCATCGACAGCGTCGAGGAGCTGTAGTCGTAGATCCCGTAGCGCTCGTTGTCCTGGATGACGCAGTCGCTGAGGCTGGCGTCCGCGTAGTAGAGGTAGAGCCCGCCCGGGTAGGAGGAGGTCCCGGCGTACTCCAGGGTGAAGCCGTCCAGCGAAGTGGTCGAGCTGGTGTAGTTGCCCAGGTAGACGCCGTCCCAGGTGCCGGGGGAGGAGCCGTCGAGGGTGGACAGCAGGACCCCGTCGCCGCTGGTGAGGTCCCCGTCGATCACCAGGTCCCCGTAGGAGCTGGTGCCGACGAACAGGCCCGCGTTGGAGTCGAAGTAGAGCTCCACCCCGTCCTCGACGGTGAGGACCGGCGCGGAGGAGCTGTAGACGTAGAAGTCACCGGTGAACTGGAAGCCCGCGTCCAGCGAGCGCAGGGTGGCGTCGGAGCCGAGCGTCCCGGCGTTCACACGGATGTTGTCCTCTCCGTTGCCCGCATAGGTCGAGGTCGACTCCAGCCAGTCGAGCTGGCGGGGGTTGACCACCAGCGGGTTGCTGCCGTTGCCCGTGACCGTGTTGCCGTCGAAGGCCCCCCCGAAGTCGCTGTAGGAGTCGGTGTAGACGCCATAGACCTCGTTGTCGGAGATGTCGCTGTCCGTGATCGAGGGGTTGGCGTAGTAGTAGGCGTAGATGCCGTTGCCGGCGTTGTCGGTGATCGAGGAGCTCGTGATCTCGATCGAGTCCGTCTGGTTGTAGTAGAGGAAGATCCCCGAAGCCGTGGAGGCGCCACCCGCGTAGCTGAGCTCCAGGCCCTCGAGCACCGTGGCGTCGTCGGCGTAGTAGCCGAGGTAGAGCCCGCCCCAGTCGCCCGGAGCCGGGCTGGACTCGACGGAGGTCATCGTGACCGGCGTGGTGCCGCCGTCGACGATGAGGTTGCCGTAGGTCGACGAGCCCACGTAGAAGGTGGTGCCGTCGAACTGGAGCTCCGCGCCCCCCGCGATGGTCAGCTCCGGGTCCTGGACGCTGTTCTGCACGTAGAGGTCGCTGGTGAACACGTAGGGCACGTCCAGGGCCTGCCAGGTGCTGTCTTCGGCGACCGTGCCCCCGCGCACGCCGATCGAGTCGTCGTCGTTGCCGGTGAAGGTGGAGGAGGCGTCGAGGGCCGCGACCTGGTTGGCATAGAGCGAGATCGGCCGTCCGCCGTTGCCGGTGAGGGTGTTGCCGGTGAACGAGGCCTCCGTGTCGTCCATGCAGGTGCTCGTGTAGCACTCGAGACCGATGCCGTCGTTGTCGGAGAACGTGGTGTCGGTGATGGAGGCATCGCCGTAGTAGCTGTAGAGACCGGCAGCGCCGCTGTAGCGGATGGTGGAGCTGCGGATGTCCGGGTCGGCGTAGTAGGTGTAGATGTTCGCAGCGCTGAGACCGCCGTACTCGATGGTCAGGCCCTCGACGTCCGAGGCGCTCGAGCTCAGCGAGTAGAAGTAGAGCCCGTAGTAGTCCCCCGGGGCCGGGCTGGAGGCGTTGGAGCTGAAGAGCACGCCGCTGGAGGTGCCCTGGACCTCCAGGTCCCCGTAGGAGGGGTAGCCCACGTACATGACGGTGCCCGCATCGAAGTAGACGTTGGCGCCGTCCTCGATGGTCAGGACGGGAGACAGGGAGCCGGACACGTAGATCGAGCAGGTGATCACGTGGTCCTCGGTGGCCGTCCAGGTCTCGTCGGCGGAGACGTAGCCGCAGTGCTCGATCGGGCAGCCGTTGTCGACCGCGCCGTCGCAGTCGTTGTCGGCGGAGTCGTAGCAGGTCTCCGAGGCCCCGGGGTAGCTGTCGGAGTCCGAGGGGAGACAGTCGTCGCCGTTGTCGACGTAGTCGGAGGGCTGCTCGCAGGCCGTGGTGGAGGACGAGGCGTCGCCATAGCCGTCGCCGTCGCCGTCGTAGTACCAGACCAGGTCGGGGTTGACCGACGCGTCCGTGTCGTCGCAGTCGTCGCACTCCCCGTAGCCGTCGCCGTCGCCGTCCGGCGCGTCGTCGGTGTCGCCGTTGCAGTCGTTGTCGGCGCCGTCGCAGACCTCGGTCCCGAGGGGGTTGATGGTGCTGTCGCCGTCGTCGCAGTCCGAGTCGTCGGTCACCGTGCTCGTCGGCTGCGTGCACTCCACGTAGACGCTGCTCGGATCCCCGTAGCCGTCGCCGTCCAGGTCGGCGTAGTAGGTGCCGGCGTCGCTGGCGTCGGTGTCCGTGCCGCCGTCGCAGTCATTGTCGATGCCATCGCAGATCTCGGTGGCCGCGGGGTGGATGGTGTTGTCCGTGTCGTCGCAGTCGCCGGTGACGTGGGTGTAGCCGGAGGGCGGCTCGCAGTCGGTGTTGGCGGGGGCGGTGTCGTCGCCGTAGCCGTCGCCGTCGTCGTCCGGGTACCAGTTGGTGGCCCCGGGGTGGACCGCGTCACTCGTGTCGTCACAGTCCTCGTCGTTGTCCACGCGACCGGAGATCTCGTCGCAGCCCGCCACGCCGTCGGCAGGGTCCCCGTAGCCGTCGCCGTCGCTGTCGAGGTACCAGGTCGGGGCGTCGATGGCGCTGTCTTCGTCGACCTCGGTGTCGCAGTCGTTGTCGGCGTCGTCGCAGACCTCGGCGGCGCCGGGGTTGATGTCGTCGTCGTCGTCGTCACAGAACGTGTCCTCGGACACGTAGTAAGTAGGCTGATCGCAGGCCTCGACGGAGTAGTCCGCGGCGCCGAAGCCATCTCCGTCCCCGTCGGCATACCAGGTCGTCCAGTCCGTGGCCTGGTCGTCGACTTCGCCGTTGCAGTCGTTGTCCAGGTCGTCGCAGACCTCGGTGCCACCGGGCAGCGCCTCGGCGGAGGTGTCGTCACAGTCGTCGCTGTTGTCGACGTAGGCCTCGGGCGCGTCACAGGCGACCGCGCTCACGTCGGCGTTGCCGTAGGCGTCGCCGTCGTCGTCCTGGTACCAGGTGCTGGCGTCTTCGGCCGTGTCTTCGTCGACCTCGGTGTCGCAGTTGTTGTCCACGTCGTCGCAGACCTCGGTGGCGTCGGGGTTGACCGCCGCGTCGGCGTCGTCGCACTCCTCGCAGGCCGCGAAGCCGTCCCCGTCGGTGTCCTCGTAGCCCACGGAGCCGTCGCAGTTGTAGTCGTTGGGATCGGTGCAGTCGTCCTCGGTGGCGCCAGGGTTGTAGGCCGCGTCGCCGTCGTCGCAGTCCCCACCGTAGGCGGCGTAGCCGCTGGGCTGGTCGCAGGCCTGGGTGGTGTAGGCGTCCAGGCCGTAGCCGTCGCCGTCCGCGTCCACGTACCAGGTGTCCGTCCCGGTGACCTCGGGGTCTTCGTCGTCGATGAGACCGTCGCAGTCGTCGTCCAGGCCGTTGCAGACCTCGTCGCCGTCGGGGCTGATGCTCGAGTTGCTGTCGTCGCAGTCCTCGTCGTTGTCGGCGTAGCCGGCCTCGTGCTCGCACAGGTCCTCGGCAGCGTCCGCGTCGCCGAAGCCGTCACCGTCGGCGTCGACCCAGTAGGTGGTCAGCAGGCCCTCGTCGATCTCGCCGTCGCAGTCGTCGTCGATGCCGTTGCACTCTTCGTCCGCCCCGGGGAAGACCGCCGCGTCGCCGTCGTCGCAGTC